>NZ_JARVSI010000028.1:0-402852 GCF_030209255.1 Pseudomonas sp. CFBP2511
CGGATCAGCGCCAGGACTCAGCCGTCACTTACGTCGCACTCTGCGTCGTCAGTGCCACCGTGATCGAAAAGCGCGTATGGCGGCCTCATGCAGGCGCAGCAAGACATCGTGCGGCACTAAAGACTTGTGACGCAGAGCGTCACAACTGCATGCCGACGCGGAGCATCGACATGAGAGGTGGCGTGTCCAATGCTTCAAACCGCCAACAACCGCTCGCGCAATTTGCCGATCTCGTCGCGCATTTGCGCGGCGGCCTCGAATTCCAGGTCGCGGGCCAGTTGGTACATTTTTTCTTCCAGTTGGCGAATGCGCTTGTTGATCTCGCTCGGCGAGCGCAACTCGTTTTCGTAACGGGCGCTTTCTTCGGCGGCCTTGGCCATGCCTTTGCGCTTCTTGCTGCGCGAACCCGGCACGGTGGCACCTTCCATGATGTCGGCGACGTCCTTGAACACGCCTTTGGGCGTGATGCCGTGTTCCAGGTTGAAGGCGATCTGTTTCTCGCGACGTCGCTCGGTCTCGCCGATGGCGCGCTCCATCGATCCGGTGATGCGGTCGGCGTACAGAATCGCCCGCCCGTTGAGGTTACGCGCTGCCCGGCCGATGGTCTGGATCAGCGAGCGATCGGACCGCAGAAAGCCTTCCTTGTCGGCATCGAGAATCGCCACCAGCGACACTTCCGGCATGTCCAGGCCCTCACGCAGCAGGTTGATGCCCACCAGCACGTCAAACGTACCCAATCGCAAATCGCGAATGATCTCGACGCGCTCCACCGTGTCGATGTCCGAGTGCAGATAACGCACACGCACGCCGTGGTCGCTGAGGTAATCGGTCAGATCCTCGGACATGCGCTTGGTCAGCGTGGTGACCAGCACCCGCTCCTCCAGCGCCGCACGCTTGTGAATTTCCGACAAGAGGTCATCAACCTGAGTCAGCGCCGGGCGGATTTCGATCTGCGGGTCGACCAGACCGGTCGGGCGCACCACCTGCTCGACAATACGGCCTGCATGCTCCGCTTCATAGTTGCCCGGTGTCGCAGAAACAAAGATGGTCTGCGGGCTGATAGCTTCCCACTCGTCGAAGCGCATGGGCCGGTTGTCCAGCGCCGATGGCAGACGAAAACCGTACTCGACCAGGGTTTCCTTGCGTGAACGGTCGCCTTTGTACATCGCGCCGACCTGCGGCACGCTGACGTGGGACTCGTCGATCACCAGCAAGGCATCGGCGGGCAGGTAGTCGAACAAGGTCGGCGGCGGCGCGCCGGACGGACGACCCGACAGGTAGCGCGAGTAGTTCTCGATACCGTTGCAGTAACCCAGCTCCAGCATCATTTCCAGATCGAAACGGGTGCGCTGCTCCAGACGCTGGGCTTCCACCAGCTTGTTCTGGCTGCGAAGGTATTCCAGCCGCTCTTGCAGCTCGACCTTGATCCCTTCCATCGCCTCGACCAGCGTTTCGCGTGGCGTGACGTAGTGGCTCTTCGGGTAAAAGGTGAAGCGCGGCAGTTTGCGGATCACCTCGCCAGTCAGCGGATCGAACGCCGACAGACTCTCGACTTCGTCATCGAACAGCTCGATACGGATCGCTTCAAGGTCGGATTCGGCCGGGTAGATGTCGATCACGTCGCCACGCACCCTGAACGTCGCGCGGGCAAAGTCCATGTCATTGCGGGTGTATTGCAGGTCCGCCAGACGCCGCAGCAAGGCACGCTGGTCGAGTTTGTCGCCGCGGTCGACGTGCAGCACCATGCGCAGGTAGGTTTCCGGGCTGCCCAGACCATAAATGCATGACACGGTTGTAACGATAATCGCGTCCTTGCGCTCCAGCAGCGCCTTGGTCGCAGATAGCCGCATCTGCTCAATGTGGTCGTTGATCGACGCATCCTTCTCGATGAAGGTGTCCGACGACGGCACATAGGCTTCAGGCTGGTAGTAGTCGTAGTAAGAAACGAAATACTCCACGGCGTTGTTGGGGAAGAACGCTTTGAACTCGCCATACAGCTGCGCCGCCAGGGTCTTGTTCGGCGCCAGCACCAGCGTCGGACGCTTGATCTGGGAAATGACGTTGGCAATGCTGAACGTCTTGCCAGAGCCGGTTACACCCAGCAAGGTCTGGTGCGCGAGCCCCGCGTCGATCCCTTCGACCAGTTGGCGAATGGCATCGGGCTGATCACCGGCTGGCTCAAAACGGGTAACGAGCTGGAACTCGGACATAAATGACCTCTTGATTCATACCGGACTTGATTCGTACGCGACAGGATCGCGCGAAGGGCTCGCCTGCACCTGACTGGGCAGGCCAGGACGAAATCATCGCCAACGCCCGATCCCGCAGGGAAAGTGCGTACGATGTTTTGAAATGATGCTTACTAGATGGAGCCATATGCTGGCCTTTCAAGTCACGCACCTAAAGCATTGAGGTTTGAACGGCACGAACGTTCTGCAAATATGCGCAAAAACCTGTAAAAAACCCGCCCCGCCCTGTCGCCCGACGAGGGGATGCTCTCTATACTAGCCCCTGCTTGCGCACCGCTCCGGCGCATCGAGCCGCAGCGTGTAGCCCCCTTCCCACTCTTCATCAAGAGCCGCCGCACAATGAGCCTGTTCTCCGCTGTCGAAATGGCACCCCGCGATCCGATCCTGGGTATCAACGAAGCCTTCAACGCCGACACCCGTACCACCAAGGTCAACCTTGGCGTGGGCGTCTACTGTGATGAAGACGGGCGCATTCCTCTGCTGCGTGCCGTGGCTGAAGCTGAAAAGATTCGTGTCGCCCAGCACGCGCCGCGCGGCTACCTGCCGATCGACGGCATTGCCGCCTACGACCAGGCCGTGCAAAAACTGTTGCTGGGTGCCGATTCACCGCTGATCGCCTCGGGCCGGGTGCTGACCACTCAATCGGTGGGCGGCACGGGTGCTTTGAAGATCGGTGCCGACTTCCTCAAGCAACTGCTGCCCAATGCGGTGGTGGCCATCAGCGACCCAAGCTGGGAAAACCACCGCGCGCTGTTCGAAACCGCCGGTTTCCCGGTGCAGAACTATCGTTACTACGACGCCGCCACGCATGACGTGAACCGCGCCGGCATGCTCGAAGACCTGCAGAACCTGCCGAACAACTCGGTGGTGGTGCTGCACGCCTGCTGCCACAACCCGACTGGCGTCGATCTGAGCCTGGACGACTGGAAAAAAGTGCTGGAAGTGGTCAAGGCCAAGGGCCACGTACCGTTTCTGGACATGGCTTACCAGGGCTTTGGCCAAGGCATTCAGGAAGACGCGCTGGCGGTGCGCCTGTTCGCCGAGTCGGGCCTGACCTTCTTCGCTTCCAGCTCGTTCTCCAAATCGCTGTCGCTGTATGGCGAGCGCGTCGGTGCGCTGTCGATCATCACAGAATCCAAGGAAGAAACCGCCCGCGTTCTGTCGCAGGTCAAGCGTGTGATCCGCACCAACTACTCCAACCCGCCGACCCACGGCGCGATCATTTCCGCCGCCGTCCTCAACGACCCGGCCCTGCGCGCGATGTGGGAAGAAGAACTCGGCGAGATGCGCGTGCGCATTCAGGGCATGCGCAAGGCGATGGTCGAGCGTCTGGCCGACAACCCGGCCGGCCAGGATTTCAGCTTCGTCGGCCGTCAGTGCGGCATGTTCTCCTACTCCGGCCTGACCGCCGCCCAGGCCCAGCGCCTGCGCAGTGAATTCGGCATCTACGCGCTGGACACCGGCCGTATCTGCGTGGCCGCGCTGAATCAGAAAAATATCGATGCGGTGTGTGAGGCGATCAAGAAGGTTCTTTAAGCTGCAAGCTGCAAGCTGCAAGCTGCAAGAAAAAGCAGGACCGCTTTAGCTTGTAGCTGACGCTCCACTGAGTACTTTCCATCGAACGATCCGAAAAACCCTGCCTCGAAAGCTTGTCAGACCCTTTTCTGAATCAGCTATCGAGGTAGTCATGTCCATCGAACCCCAACGTCAGAAAGAACAGCCACCCGGCCAGCACACGCCAGCGGATCAGGGCCCGGATCGCAATGATCCGGCCATCGAGCCGCAGGTTTCGGACGTAGAGCCGGAGACTGAAAAAGGTGACGGCCAGACGCAAGGCCAGACCCCTGCCCCCAGCCAAAGCCAGTCACAAAGTCAGAATCAGAGCCAGCAGTCCAACGGCAGCGCTTACGTGCCTGACTATGAGCCACAGGAAAAAAAGGAAGACCAGCGCAATCATCAGCCCACTCAAGGCACTGATGCTGATATCGACACCAATGCGGGCTGAATGAAATGACACAAAAGCGCATTTGGGCCAGATGGCCCAAACGCGCTTGCACTCTATTCCTTGATCACCTGCACCTGATACGCCGGATCAGCCTTGATCTGCTGTTCAGTGAACGGCAACACACTCCAGTGCTTTTTTGAAAACGCTTCGGTCTGGTCCCTTGAATGGGCCGACTGCGGGTTGCTCGACTCGGAAAACGCCAGCAAACCTTGCGCCTTCGGGCCATGCTCATCAAACGTTACAACCTGCAAGTAGCTGGTGCCGCTGACCACTTCGCGCTTGCCGTCCCTGCCCGCGACCGTCTGCATGGCGTTATAGATGCCCAGCCCGGCCGGCCCACCGTGAATCGGAATTGGTTTGCCGCTGATGCTGGAAACCTGAATATCGCCCCATCGGGTATCGGCAGAGAGACCGGCCTTGGCCACCTCATCGACCGCCGCAAGCATGGCGGCGCGCAGCGCGGTGGCGACTTCCGGGTATTCAATGGCCAGCCCGCTGGGCGTATGGACCGGGTTCTGTGGGTCGAACACCACCCGCCAGCGAGAGGCGACGGCCTGCATGGACGTCACGATGCGCTGGAAGTACACAAACCCGATACCGCTGTTCAGGTCAGCACGTCCGTCCCAGGCTTTCAGTGCGGTACACAAAGGTGCCAGACGCGCGGCATCGTCACCCAGCTCCGAGGCGCAGAATTTCAGCAGGTCCGGCAGCACTTGCCCGGCGTGATACACCTCGTTGTCCATGACCATCGCTTGCAGGTTCTCGACGCTGACCTTGCCCGTCTTCTCAAGGCTGCTCAGCCGATCCAGTGCAAAACGTGCACGCTGGCCCAGCGGCTGACCGTCCTGGCTGATCAGCGGCGAGAAGTCCTTCAGCGGCGCAGCCGGATTGACCATCCAGGCCGAGTCATTGGAGTGCTGAACGAAATCGGTGCGCAGCAGTTGCGGCTGGCGCGAGGACGGGTAAATACCCGCTTGCGCAGCCTCGGGAGACACTTCCCAGTTGCACTCGCTGCGCGAGCCATCGAGCACGATCAGTTCGGTGCCGATACGCGGGTCACTGCACCTGGCGAGCTTCACAGCGTCAACGTTCGGCACCACCGAAATATTCATGTACAGCGCCTGCCCCTCGGCATCGACTGCCAAGGTGTTGACCCACGGAATGCCCTGAATCCTGTGCACCGAATCCTGAAACGCCTTGAGGCTGTCAGCCTGATCCATCGCATACCACTGCTGCAACACCCGATCGTTTTTCAGGTTGGCATCGCGCAGGCTGAAGGCGAACTTGTCATCCCAGTCCAGCTTGCCCGGCCACTGCACCACCGGGCCGAATTTCGATGAATAAATGATGCGCGGCACAGCCTTGAGAGTGCCGTCTGCCTGCTTCACCTCGACGCTGACCTGCTGTTTACCCATCGCGACCGATTTGCCATCCAGCAAGTAACGAGTCGAGTCTTTCGGATCGAGTTGCAAGCGGTGCAGGGTGAAGTGTTTCGATGTATCGACGGTGTGGCTCCAGGCCAGATGCTGGTTGAAGCCGATGTTGATCAGCGGCAGGCCCGGCAGCGCCGCGCCCATGACGTCCAGCTTGCCGGGGATGGTCAGGTGCATCTGATAGAAACGCATGCCGCCACCCCACGGAAAGTGCGGATTGGCCAGCAGCATGCCGCGCCCGTTAGCGGACAAGTCACGCCCCACCGCCACTGCATTGCTGCCGCGCTCCAGCGCAAAGCGTTCGTTGCGGGCAGCGGCCAGTTGCAGCGCCTGCACCTGCTGGCTATCAACCTGCAATGGCTTTTGCGTCGAAGGCGGTTTGGCACCGGCAAAGGCTTCGGTGAACTGCCCCACTCCGCCCTCGACCAGCAAACGACGCGTCAGGCGTACCAGATCGTCAGTGCTGATCGGCCGTACCCACTCCGCCGCGCAGGGTTGCGGCAGCCCTTGGGTGGTCTGCTCGGCCAGCGAACGGTTGTAACCGGCGACATAACCCTGCATCAAATGGCGAATCTCGGCTGGCTGGGCTTTCCAGAAATCCGCCAGCGCTTGCGGAGTATTGAGCCATTTGAACAACAGGTCGCTGGCCATGTTATTGCGCTGTTCAAGGGTCGCCTTGTCCGGCCCGAAATAACGAGAGCGCTCGCCGTTGACGGTGACGACTTCATTGGCCAACAGGCACAGGTTGTCCTGCGCATAGGCGTAACCGATGCCGTAACCCAGGCCTCGCTCGTCATCGGCGACGATGTGCGGCACGCCAAAACCGGTGCGCCGGATCTCGGCACCAGCGGCCTTTTGTTCATGCGCAACCAGCGCCTGCGCAGGCAAAACCACAGCGACCGAAAGGCCTGCAAACAGAAAACCGGGCAATGCTCTAGACATAATCACGCTGACCTCACCTCGACAACACGACCCGAATTGGCCGCCCCCCGTTAAACGAAGCGCGGGCGAAAATTTTTAGCTGATTCGTCCAAACGGTGATCGGCGCTAAATTCCGGCCTGCATTTCTCGTTTAACTGGCAGCTCTGTTTGAAGAGCAGCCCCGAGCCGTCGACTGACTGATATCTCCCCACGCAGGACTCTGCATGAAACGCTCTCGATACCCTCGACGCGCCCTTCTGGTGGCGCTGTGCCTGTTCCCGGTCATTGCCGTGTGTGCCTGGCAGATCCTGCCCGACGGCACGGGCACTGTATCGACCGTGACAGTGACCCGCGGCACTATCGAAAACAGCGTGACAGCACTGGGCACCCTGCAACCGCGCAGTTACGTGGACGTCGGCTCGCAGGCCAGCGGGCAGATCCTGAAGATTCATGCGCAGGTGGGTGATCAGGTCAAGGAAGGCGATTTGCTGGTGGAAATCGACCCATCGACGCAAAAAGCCAAGCTCGACGCCGCGCGCTACGCCATCGACAACCTCAAGGCCCAGCTTCAGGAGCAGCGTGCGCTGCACGAGCTGGCCGAGCAAAAGCAACAACGGCAGAAAAGCCTTGCCGCAGGCGGTGCCACGCGTGCCGAGGACGTGCAGGCGGCGCAATCGGAATTTCGTGCCACCCAGGCAAGGGTCGACATGTTCAAGG
This sequence comes from Pseudomonas sp. CFBP2511, assembly GCF_030209255.1. Classification (NCBI taxonomy): domain Bacteria; kingdom Pseudomonadati; phylum Pseudomonadota; class Gammaproteobacteria; order Pseudomonadales; family Pseudomonadaceae; genus Pseudomonas; species Pseudomonas sp. CFBP2511. The sequence continues at coordinate 7,326 of NZ_JARVSI010000028.1, forward strand.
CGCAGATTCTCGAAGCCCAGGCCGCGCTGCGCAGTGACGAAGCGGCGCTGGGTTACACCCGCATTTACGCGCCCATGAGCGGCACCGTTGTCGCGCTGGATGCCCGCGAGGGTCAGACCCTCAATGCGCAACAACAGACCCCGTTGATTCTGCGCATCGCCCGGTTGTCGCCCATGACCGTCTGGGCCGAAGTCTCGGAAGCCGACATCGGCCACGTCAAACCGGGTATGACCGCTTATTTCACTACGCTTAGCGGCGGCAACCGGCGCTGGAGCAGTACCGTGCGGCAGATTCTGCCGGTGCCGCCCAGACCGCTGGACCAAGCCAATCAGGGCGGCGGCAGCCCGAGCAGTTCGCGTAAAAGCGGCGGTGGCCGAGTGGTGCTCTACACCGTGCTGCTGGATGTCGACAACAGCGATCAGGCGCTGATGGCAGAAATGACCGCGCAGATCTTCTTCGTCGCCGGCAAAGCCGAAAATACCCTCACCGCCCCGCTCGCAGCCCTGCAAAACAGCGCGCAAGCCGATGTTCAGACCGCACAGGTGCTGGCCGCCAATGGCGAGGTACAGAAGCGCCAGGTACGCACCGGGATCAGCGACCGTCTGCGCGTGCAGATTCTCGACGGGCTCAGCGAAGGTGATCGCCTGCTGGTGCCCGCTCCCGTCGGCAGCGGAGGCTAGATGCACACGCCGCTGATCGACCTGCGGGGCATCCGCAAATCCTACGGCGGTGGCGACAGCCCGCGCGTCAACGTGCTGCGCGGCATCGATTTGTCGATCCATGCCGGCGAGTTCGTGGCAATTGTCGGCGCGTCCGGCTCCGGCAAATCGACGCTGATGAACATCCTCGGCTGCCTGGACCGCCCGACCTCGGGTGAATACCTGTTCGCCGGGGAAAACGTTGCCGAACTGGGCGGCGACGAACTGGCATGGCTGCGTCGCGAAGCGTTTGGCTTCGTGTTTCAGGGCTACCACCTGATCCCGTCCGGCTCGGCGCAGGAAAACGTCGAGATGCCGGCCATCTACGCCGGTACGCCCGCCGCAGAGCGTCACGCACGAGCTGCTGCCCTGCTTGACCGCCTGGGCCTGGCGTCACGCACTGGCAACCGTCCACACCAGTTGTCCGGTGGCCAGCAGCAACGGGTGTCCATCGCCCGTGCCTTGATGAATGGCGGGCACATCATTCTTGCCGACGAACCGACCGGTGCACTGGACAGCCACAGCGGTGCCGAGGTCATGACCTTGCTGGACGAACTGGCCAGCCAAGGGCATGTGGTGGTTCTGATTACCCACGACCGGGAAGTCGCTGCGCGCGCCAATCGGGTCATCGAGATCAGCGACGGCCTGGTGATCAGCGATACCGCCCGCGATCTGTCCACGCCACGTTCAGCCAACCCGGCCGCCTTGCAGGCCGTCGATCTGCGCAAGCGCCTGAGCGAAGGCAGCGGCAGTCGCGGGGCCTGGAAAGGCGAGCTGCTCGACGCCGTTCAGGCGGCGTGGCGGGTCATGTGGGTCAACCGTTTTCGTACTGCGCTGACGTTGTTGGGCATCGTCATCGGCGTCGCGTCGGTGGTGGTCATGCTGGCGGTCGGTGAAGGCAGCAAGCGCCAGGTCATGGCGCAGATGTCTTCGTTTGGCTCAAACATCATTTATCTGAACGGCAAGGCACCCAACCCGCGCGCGCCCAAAGGCGTCATCACCCTGGAAGAAGTCGCCGCGCTGGGCGAGTTGCCCGAGGTAAAAATGATCATGCCGGTCAATGGCGGACAGGCCGGGGTGCGCTTCGGCAATGTCGATCACTCAAGCTACGTCGGCGGCAACGACACGCACTTTCCGGCGATTTTCAACTGGCCGGTGGCCGAAGGCAGCTATTTCAGCGAGGCCGACGAGCAAGGCGCAGCCGCCGTGGCGGTGATTGGTTACAAAGTCCGGCAGAAACTGTTCGGCGATCGCATCGACCCTATCGGTCAATACATCCTGATCGAAAACGTGCCGTTTCAAGTGGTCGGCGTGCTCCAGGAAAAGGGCGCGACCTCGGGCGATCTGGACAGCGATAACCGCATCGCCATTCCGTATTCGTCGGCCAGCATCCGCCTGTTCGGCTCGCAGGACCCTGAGTACATCACCATCGCAACCCGCGACGCCAATAACGTCAAGCAGGCCGAAGCCGCGATTCGCACCCTGCTGCAACGCCTGCACAACGGCAAGCAGGATTATGAGCTGACCAACAACGCCGCAATGATCCAGGCCGAAGCGCGCACCCAGAACACCCTGTCACTGATGCTCGGCTCGATTGCCGCCATTTCGCTGCTGGTCGGTGGCATCGGGGTGATGAACATCATGCTCATGACCGTGCGCGAACGCACACGCGAAATCGGCATCCGCATGGCCACCGGGGCGCGGCAGCGCGACATTCTGCGCCAGTTCCTCACCGAAGCGGTGATGCTCTCGGTGGTCGGCGGGCTGGCCGGTATCGTACTGGCGCTGGCGATGGGCGCGGCTTTGCTGGCGAGCAAGGTGGCGGTGGCCTTCACCCTGTCTGCGGTGATTGGTGCCTTTGCCTGCGCGCTCGTCACCGGCGTGATTTTCGGTTTCATGCCTGCCCGCAAAGCTGCCCGGCTTGACCCGGTGGCGGCCCTTACCAGTGAATGACCATTCGATGAAGCCATGCCTTTCCCTGCTGACCGTCTGCCTGTTGCTGAGCGCTTGCAACACACCTGCCCCGCGTCTGGACAGCGGCGTCCAGCCACCCGCGCGCTGGGCGTTTGCCGAGCGCGCTGCCAGCCAGCGTAATGATGCCCAATGGTGGCAACGCTTCGGCAGCGCGGAACTGAACCGTTTGATCGCCCAGGCAAGTCGGGACAGCCATGAAGTGGCTGCGGCGATGGCGCGCGTGCGTCAGGCCCAGGCCACCGCCATCATCGGTGGTGCGCCGTTGCTGCCGGAACTGGCCTTTGACCTGCGCGGCGAACGCAACAAGTTCGTGCGCAACAGCGACCGCAAGGCCAACCCGTCCGACGACAACAACACCAACAACTTCACCAGCGATCTGACTGCCAGCTACGAAGTGGATTTCTGGGGTGGCATCGCGGCCGGACGCGACAGCGCGTTACAGGGCCTGCGCGCCAGCGAGTTCGATCAGGCGACCGTGGAGCTGACCCTGCTCAGCAACGTTGCCGACCGCTATGCACAAACCCTGGCGGCGCGTGAACAAGGCCGGATTGCAGGACTCAACCTGGCCAATGCGCAGAGCGTTTTGAAGCTGGTGCAGACCCGTTTTGATTCGGGCTCGGCCACTGCACTGGAACTGGCACAGCAGAAGAATCTGGTCGCCACCCAGCAGCGCGAATTGCCGCGCATTCAGCAACTGGCCAACGAACAGTTGATCACCCTTGCGGCGCTACTCGGCCAGCCGGTGCAGCACCTCAAACTGAGCGATCAGGGCTTCGACACCTTGAACTGGCCGGACATCGGCGCAGGCGTGCCCAGCGAGCTGCTGACCCGCCGTCCTGATCTGGCCAAGGCCGAAGCCGAACTGACGGCGGCGCAGGCCAACGTCACCGTGGCCCGCGCGGCGATGCTGCCGAAACTGACGCTGAGCGCCAGGCTGGGCACCGAAGCGACCCGCGCCGAAGACTGGCTGCGTGCACCGTTCAGCAGCCTGGCCGCCGGTCTGGTCGGGCCGATCTTCAATAATGGGCGCTTGGGCGCTGAACGCGACCGCGCATTGGCTCGCCAGCAAGAACTGCTGGAAACCTACCGCGGCGCGATCATCAACAGCTTCGCCGACGTCGAAAAAGCCCTGAACAGCATCAGCGGCCTCGACCAGCAACGCTACTGGCACGAAGAGGAACTTAAACAGGCGCAAACCGCCTTCCGCATCGCCCAGAGCCGCTACGAAGCCGGCGCCGAGGACTTGCTGACCGTACTGGAAACCCAACGCACGCTATACCTGGCGCAGGATGTAAGTGTGCAGTTGCGGCTGGCAAGGGTGCAGGCAAGCATTGCGCTGTACAAGGCACTGGGTGGGGGTTGGCAGGTGCGCTGAGCGCACGATCCACTATCGTGCGACGCAGAGCGTCGAGAACTGCGCTCCCACGCTGGAGCGTGCGGAACGATAATCTCAACTATCGTGCGACGCTCCGCGTCGGCACGCCGTTCCGGACGCTCCGCGTCCTCTTGCGACGCAGAGCGTCGAGAACTGTATTCCCACGCTGGAGCATGCGGAACGATAATCTCAACTATCGTGCGACGCTCCGCGTCGGCATGCCGCTCGCTAAAACCACCTCTCCGGCAACAGATTCCTTGCATACCAAGGTCTGCGCGGTACGCGGCGCAGCAGGTTGCTCAATTTTTCATCCGCCGCAAAGGTAATGCGCAGCGCAAGCTTCATCACTTCCGGGTCCATTTCCATGGTCGTGCCCGCCGTCTGCCCCGGCACGGTGCTGCAACCGTGGGTTTCCGGTCCCAGCCACGGGTCGCTGACTTCAACCCAGCGGCCCGGAGCGAACCATGGCACGCCGCTGACGTCCAGGCGTTTCACTTCGCCCGGATGAAAGCGCTCATGGGCGCGGAACCAGTCGTCGATGCGGTCGTCGATCCAGCCGTGGAACATCCAGAACACCGGGTTCACGTGCGACGAGAACGGGTCGGCGAGAAAGTCGTTTTCCGGCTCGAACCAGCGCTCGGCGAAGTCATCCGAGCGGCGTGCCATCGGCACCGGCTGGCCATTGGCCGGGTCGCGGGCGACTGAGGCCCAGCGCATGTGCAGCCAGTCGTGCAGCTCCAGCTCGACCTGCGAGCCGAACTGCCCCAACGTCAGCTTCGACAGAAAACGCGGATCGCGGTACTGCGATTCCCACACCTCAAAATGCGTGTGGTACGTCTCGTGGCTTTTGATGTCGCTGACCAGCTGCGTGTACTCCTTATCACCCTGCGCCAGCCAGTTGGGCGGCAAGGCGCAGCCGTCGTGATTGTCGAAGTAGCGGGCAAAGCCCAGCCGGTCACGCTCCAGCTCCGGTTGCGGCAACGGAAAGCGCGGCCACGACGGCAGGTCTTGAATCTTGCGCGCCTGAATCAGCATGTGCCGGTGCATGTAGAAAAAGTCTTCACCCGACCCATTACGGTCCTTGCGCGGGCCACGGGCATCACGTTCTTTGTCGCGTGGCCCCGGCTGCCAGCCGATACCGCGCAGGGCATCGCGTTTGTCTTCGGGCAGCTTGTGCCATTTGTCCCGAGACGCATGCCAGAGCTGGTGAAACAGACGATGCTCCCTGGAAACCAGCCAGGCCAGAAACGGCGGACTCAAACCCACCCGCTCCCGCGCTTCGGGGAAAATCTGTTTGATGGCGATCAGGCGGTTTTCCAGCTCCGGCAGGGCCAATGGCCGATCCAGTCGCTCGACACGCCCGCTGAGCGTGCCGCTGCCGGCATTGCCGAACGCGCCCCAGACTTCATCGAGGGTCAGGCTGAATTCGTAATCCGGGGTGTCGCTGTGCGGATCGTTGCCCGCATGGCCGTCCATGACCCGCAGATACAGTTTCGCGGCATTGGCCGGTTGCAGGTCGCCGATCACCCGGAAGCGTGGCATGCCCTCGCCGCGCAACTGCTCGGCCGTGTCGATATAGCCGCGCAGGCCGCGCCCACGCGGGGCAATGTCGAGAAACATTTCCAGGCCTTGCAGCGGAGCTCCGCTCAGTCCGGCATCACGACCCTCGAAACGCAGGGTCCACACGCCACGCAGTTTGTCGGCCAGACGCTGAGTGGCGGTGTCCGCAGGCCCGGCCGTGGCCTCGCCCGGCGTCACGGGTTCATCGACGCGGGTGAGTTCGCGGTGCGCGTAATAAGCAGCCGGAAGCGCCGCGCCGGTCAGCGCCAGCCCTGCCATGAACCCTCGTCGAGAAATCGTCATTGCCTACCTGTTCCAACCCGAGACCGCCGTTATCCAAGCTAGAACGTAAAACCGGCTGACAAATTTAGCTCAACGCCTGCACACAGCACGTTGCGCTAAATTTTTCGCCCATCCGCTCGTTCTCCACCAGATAGCAACGGCCCTTGCAGGCCGCGCCCCGGTTAATCAAACGAGACGGAAATGACAAGACCGCGTTGGAAAAAGGCTCTCTTCATCGGCCTGCCGCTGGCTCTGGCCATTAGTGCAGGCGCGGGTTTTCTGGCCTGGAATTACGGCTTGCCCGCCAGTTACCCGGTCAAGGTCATGAAGCAGGCCGACGACCTGCAAGAGCGGATCATTTCCTTCGACAGCCACATCACCGTGCCGATGAAATTCGGCAGTGAGGGCAACGAGGCCGACAAGGACGGTTCGGGGCAGTTCGACCTGGTGAAAACCGCCCGCGGCAGGCTCTCCGGCGCGGCGTTGACGATTTTTGGCTGGCCGGAAATCTGGAACGGCGACAACGCCCCGCATCGTCCGACCCCTGGTTTTGTCGACGAAGCACGCCACCAGCAGGAAGTGCGCTACAAAATCATCACCGGCCTGGTTCGCGATTTTCCCCATCAGGTCGGCATCGCCTACACCCCGGACGACATGCGCCGCCTGCACGGCGAGGGCAAGTTTGCGATCTTCATCAGCATGCTCAACGCCTACCCGCTGGGCGACGACCTGAACCTGCTGGACCACTGGACCGCGCGCGGCATGCGCATGTTCGGTTTCAGCTACGTGGGCAATAACAGCTGGGCGGATTCTTCACGCCCCCTGCCCTTTCTCAACGACACGCCCGACGCGCTGGGCGGCCTGTCAGAGATCGGCAAGCAGGCGGTGCAGCGCCTCAATGACCTGGGCGTGATCATCGACGTGTCGCAGATGTCCAGCAAGGCGCTGCTGCAGGTCAGCCAGCTGAGCCGCACGCCGATGGTCGCCTCGCACTCGGCACCGCGCGCACTGGTGGACATCCCGCGCAACCTCAGCGACGAGGAACTGCAGCTCATCAAACAGAGCGGCGGTGTGGTGCAGATCGTGGCGTTTCCGGCCTATTTGAAGCCACTGACCCAGAAAACCCAGGACAAGCTCAACGCCCTGCGCAAGGATTTCGACCTGCCGCCATTGCCGAACCTGGCGATGGCGCTGATGCCGGGCGATCCGATCATCACCGTCTGGCCCGAACAGCGTTTCGGTGCCTACGCCAGCAAGCTGTACGCGATTCTTGAGGAAGAACCCAAGGCCACGGTCAAGGATTTCGTCGACGCCATCGACTACACCGTCAGGAAGATCGGTATCGACCATGTCGGCATCAGTTCCGACTTCAACGATGGCGGCGGCGTGAAAGGCTTTAACGACGTCAGCGAGGTCCGCAACGTGACCGCCGAGCTGATCGAACGCGGTTACGCCGAAGCCGACATCACCAAACTCTGGGGCGGCAACTTCCTGCGCGTCTGGGAACAGGTTCAGGCCTCGGCGCGCCCGGCGGCCAAACCATGAACCCTTTAAACGCCGCCACCCGATCATCAGGCGAAACCGCTCATGACTGACCGCAGAACCTTTCTCAAGCAGGCCGGGGTACTGGCTGCCGCCCTGCCACTGGGCTCCAGCCTGGCAACAGCAGCCGAACCAATAACAGCGCCCGAGCCAATAGCCACAGACAAATGGACACGCCTCAAACAGCTGTTCAATCAGGACCCGGATTACGTCCACTTTTCCAACTTTCTGGTCACCTCGCACCCCAAACCGGTGCGCGACGCCATTGAGCAGCATCGTGCACACATCGACCGCAATCCTGGCCTGGCCATGGATTGGGACCTGCAGGAAACCGAGCGCCGCGAACATGACGTTCGCGTCTGGGCTGGCAAGTACCTGAATGCCCAACCCGGCCAGATCGCCCTGACCGGCAGCACCACCGAAGGGCTGGCGATGATCTACGGCGGCCTGCATGTGCGCCCGGACCAGGAAATCCTCACCACCGAACACGAACACTCTTGCACCCGTGACATCCTCAAGTTTCGGCAGCAGCGCGAAGGCACGCAGGTGCGCAAGATTCGCCTGTTCAAAGACCCGGCTACCGTGTCGGCAGACGAGATCATCGGCTCCATCGCCCGCAGCATTCAGCCGAAGACGCGCGTGCTGGGCATGACCTGGGTGCAGTCGGGCAGCGGCGTGAAGCTGCCTATCGGGGCCATCGGTGACCTGGTCGAAGAACACAACCGCAACCGCGACGACAAAGACCGCATTTTATATGTGGTCGATGGCGTGCACGGGTTTGGCGTCGAGAACCTGGATTTCCCGGACATGAACTGCGACTTCTACGTCGCGGGCACCCACAAGTGGATGTTTGGCCCGCGCGGCACCGGCATCGTGTGCGCGCGCTCGGAGCAGGTGAAGGACCTCACGCCGTTGATCCCGACGTTCTCGGAAGCGACCAACTTCGGCACGATCATGACGCCAGGCGGCTATCACTCGTTCGAGCATCGCTGGGCGCTGAACGAAGCGTTCAAGCTGCACCTGCAACTGGGCAAGGCCGAGGTGCAGTCGCGCATTCACGAGCTCAACAGCTACCTCAAGCAACGTCTTCATGCACAGCCCAATGTCGAGCTGGTGACGCCGATGGACCCTGCGCTGTCTGCGGGTTTCAGTTTTTTCCGGCTCAAGGGCCAGGAAAGTGACGAGGTGGCCGCGTGGCTGATGAAACAACGCATGGTGGTCGATGCGGTGAGCCGCGACGTCGGCCCGGTGGTGCGCACTGCACCGGGGCTGCTGAACAACGAAGCCGAGATCGACCGCTTCATGGCCCTGCTCGGCCAGCGCGCCTGACGCGCACGCACTGAATCACCTGTTTTCCGTTTTCCATCGAGACCCGTCATGAAAAATACACTGCTGTCCCTTTCCGCTGTGCTCGGCCTGTTACTTGGAGGCACCGCCCTCGCCGCCACACCCGTCTCGGTGCCCGCGCCGGTGCCCGCGCCCGGTAAGACATTCAAGGACTGCAAGGATTGCCCGGAAATGGTCGTGCTGCCTGCGGGCACGTTTACCATGGGCGCGCCCGAGGAAGAAATGGGCCGCCAGCCGGACGAAGGCCCGCTGCATGACGTGACCTTCGCCAAACCGTTCGCCATCAGCCAGTTTCAGGTACTGGCCGGCGAATGGGACGCCTATATCAAAAGCACCGGTTACAAAATGCCGGACGGCGACACCCGTCCAGGCCGCGAGTGCAAGGCCGGCAAGCCACGCTACCCGCTGACCGCGCGCCAGCCCGCGGTGTGCATGGACTGGAACGAGGCCAAGGCCTACGTCGAATGGCTGTCCAAGAAGACCGGCAAGTCTTACCACATGGTCAGCGAAGCCCAGCGCGAATACGCGGCACGCGGCGGCAGCAAGGGCTCGTTCCCGTTCCCGATGGACGAAGGCAAGCCGTACAGCATTGCCAAACACGCCAACACCTACGGCCCGGAAGACGGTTTCAGCTACACCGCGCCCGCTGGCAGCTACAGCCCCAACGCTTTCGGCATCTACGACGCCCACGGCAACGTCTACGAATGGACCGCCGATTGCGAGACCAGCAACTACAACGGCGCGCCCACCGACGGCAGCGCGTGGCTGGCCGGCGATTGCACCTGGAAGATGATTCGCGGCAATGACTGGACCGAAGCACCGATCTTCTCCCGCTCCGGCAACCGCAACAGCCGCCAGCCCGACGTACGTGGCGACTGGCTGGGCTTTCGGGTCGCCCGCGACTTGTAACTCACTTCATGCGCGCGCCCTGCGATGGATGCAGGCCGCACTCACGGACACTGACGAGACACACCATGACCCGCAAAACTGAAAGCCTCGCCCGGGAAACCCTGAGGATCCTCAAGCCGTTCTGGTGGCTGGTGGCGCTGTCGACTGTGCTGGGCATCGTCAGTGGCCTGAGCGTCACCGGCCTGCTGGCCACCATCAACAATGCGCTGAACATGCCCGGCGGGCCAGACACCCACACCGCGCTGCTGTTCGCCGGGCTGTGTGTACTGACGCTGGCCTGCGCGACACTGTCCAACCTGTCGACCAACTACGTCGGCCAGCGCGTGGTCGCCAATCTGCGTCGCGAGCTGGCCGCCAAGGTGCTGGTCGCGCCCATCGAGCAACTGGAGCGCTACCGCTCCCACCGTTTGATTCCGGTGCTGCTCAACGACGTCAACACCCTCAGCACCTTCGCCCTGTCGGTCGCGCCGATGGTGATCTCGTTCACTGTCACCCTGGGCTGCCTGACCTATCTGGCGTTGTTGTCGTGGCAGATTCTGGTCCTGACCGTGCTCACCGTGGTGCTCGGCACCGGCGCGCAGTACCTGGCCCATGCGTTCGGCGTGCGCAGCATTCTGGCGGCGCGCAACAGTGAAGACGAACTGCAGAAGCACTATCAGGCGCTGTCCGCAGGTGCCAAGGAACTGCGCATTCAGCGCAAGCGTCGTCAGCACATGCTCGATGAGAAGATTCACGGTGCCACCGAAAACATCTGCCGCTCGAACATTCGCGCCGCCAACATCTTCGTCAGCGCAGAAACCTTCGGTTCGATGCTGTTCTTTGCCGTGATCGGCATGGCCATCGCCTTCCAGGCCATGTGGCCGACCACTGAAAAGACCGTGCTGGGCGGCTTCGTGCTGGTGATGCTGTACATGAAAGGCCCGCTGGAAAGGCTGATTACCGCCCTGCCCGGTATCAGTCGCGCGCAGATCGCCATGCGCCGTATTGCCGAGCTGTCGTGGAAGTTTTCAAGCCCCGAACCACACCTGCTGGTCAGCGACCGCCCTAACTCGCTGGCGAATATGCAGACCCTGGAACTGCACAACCTGCGCTATGACTACCCGCCGGTCGAAGGCAGCGACGCCTTTCATCTCGGGCCGGTCGACTTGAGCATCAAACAGGGCGATATCGTGTTCATCGTCGGCGAGAACGGCTGCGGCAAGACCACGCTGATCAAGCTGCTGCTGGGCCTGTACACGCCGCAGCAAGGCGAAATCCACCTGAATGGCCAAGCCGTAACCCCGGAAAATCTCGACGATTACCGCCAACTGTTCACCACGATCTTCGCCGATTACTACCTGTTCGATGAGCCCCTGCAGGGTGAGGCCGCATTGCCGCAAGACGCCGGCAAATACCTGGAGCGTCTGGACATCGCGCACAAGGTCAGCATCCAGGACGGCGCGTTTACCACCACCGACCTGTCCACCGGCCAGCGCAAGCGTCTGGCGCTGATCAATGCGTGGCTGGACGAACGTCAGGTGCTGGTGTTCGACGAGTGGGCCGCTGACCAGGACCCGGCGTTCCGGCGCGTGTTCTACACCGAACTGCTGCCGGAACTGAAGCAGCAGGGCAAGACCATCATCGTCATCTCCCACGACGACCGCTATTTCTACATCGCCGACCAACTGGTGCGCATGCAGGCGGGCCGGATTGACGTGGAGCAGGCGCAGAGCCAGGCCGCTCAAGCCTGAATCCTCGACATTGAAACGCCCCGCCCGGCATGGCCGCGAGCGGGGCTTTTTCTTGCCCGGCGTAGCCCGCCGCGGCCCACGCAGATAGCCAAGCGCCATCTTTTTTCGGGTTTTGTGAAAAATTCATTAAATAATCGTTAATCGCTTTCGTTCTCATTAACAGCGAACTGCGTGGACAGCCATTTTCCTGCCTGGTTCCCAATAAAAAAGTTGCTCACCTTTGCCCTGTCGATGGCTGAACCAGACTGCGCAAACCTGAACAACGCTCCCGATCTCCTTGCCGATACCCACTGGAAAGAGCCAATTCATGCACAACCCGTCACGCCTCACCCCGCTCAGCAATGCGTTGCTGCTCCGTCAGATGTTCCGTTCCCGGCCATCCATGGCGGCCATGGGTCTTGCGCTCTGCATGCCAGTCGCCACACAGGCGCAGGAAGCCGCCGCAGACGGTTCGACCCAGACAGCCACGGTCAACCTGGCGCCGACTGCAATCGACTCGCAGTACCTGGGCACCGCCACTGACGGCACCGGCTCTTACACCACGGGCGCGGTGAGCATCGGCAAGGGCGCGCCGCAGTCGCTGCGTGAAACGCCGCAATCGGTAAGCGTGATGACTCGGCAGGTCATGGATGACAACAACCTCAACAGCTTGAGCAAAGTGCTGGAAGACACCCCCGGTATCTCCTTCCAGTACCGCAACTTCGGCGGCCACGTGTACACCTCTCGTGGCTTCTCGTTGCTGGCGGAAAGCTTTCTGGTCGACGGCATAGGCGGTCAGGGCTATCAGATCACCGGCTGGATGCAGCCGGACATGGCCATTTATGACCGCGTGGAAGTGCTGCGAGGTGCGTCCGGCCTGCTGGTCGGTGCCGGTCAGCCCGGCGGTGCGGTCAATCTGGTGCGCAAACGCCCGACGGCAGACAACAAGTTCTCGATCACGACTCGCGCAGGTTCGTGGGACCAGTATCGCGTCGATCTGGACGGCAGCGGCAAGCTCAATGATTCGGGCACGGTGCGCGGGCGCATGGTGGCGGCCTACGATGACAGCGGTTCCTACCTCGACGGCCGCGACAGCCGCACCCCGTTGCTGTACGGCATTGTCGAAGCCGACGTGAGCGATGACACCACCCTGACCATGAGCCTGCGCCGCCAGGAACAGGTCATCAACGGCTACTCGATCTACGGCCTGCCGCGCTACAGCAACGGCCAGTCGCTGGGTCTGTCGCGCTCGACCAACCTGGCGCAGAAATGGAACCGTCTCGAAAGCGACATGACCGAGGTCTTTACCGAAGTGGCGCACCGCTTCAATGAAGACTGGATCAGCAAGACGTCGTTGACCTATTCGCAGGGTGGGTTTGATCAGGCTATTGCGTTTGCAAGGGGAGCGGTCAACCCTACGACACTGGCAGGCTCTACCTTCCAGAACACACTCTTTCGCAGAGACGAAGTGGACAGCACCGGCCTGAACACTCAACTGGAAGGAAACTTCAACGCTTTCGGCCTCGAGCATCAGGTGACGCTGGGCGCCGACTGGTCGAAACAGAATGCCAATACGCATCAGGCTACTGCCCCAACCCGATCCGCGATCAACATTTTCGACGTCAATCAGAACGCTTTCGCCAAGCCAGCGCGTCCGGCCTGGACCACCGACATCGACACCACCGAAGAACGCGCGGGCCTGTACGCCAACACGCGTATTCACCTGAGCGAGCCGTTGAGCGTGGTGTTGGGCACTCGTCTGAGCTGGTACGACTACACGTACGACGTCAAAACCGGCGCAGCCAACAGTTACGAATCCAAACAGACCCAGGAATTCACCCCGTTCGCGGGCGTGATCTACGACATCAATGACAGTTGGTCGTGGTACGCCAGCTACGCCGATATCTTCACACCGCAGGCCAACTATGTCACCGCTGGCGGCTCGCCACTGGACCCGGCCATCGGCTCCAACTACGAAACCGGCTTCAAGGGTGAGCTGTTCGACAAGCGCATGAACCTGTCGATGGCGCTGTTCTACATCAAGCAGAAAGATGTGGCCGGTGTCGACGTAAACACGACTCAGCTCTGCCCGACCAGCTCCGACGGCTCCTGCTACCTGCAGGACGGCATCAGCCGCAGCAAGGGTGTCGACGTTGAAGCCAGCGGCGAAGTGCTGCCGGGACTGCAAGTGTTCGGCGGCTATACCTTCAACATGCTGCGCAACAACGGTGACTCGGATGTCGCGTACGAAACGCCGAAACACATGTTGCGCCTCAACACCAGCTACAACCTGCCGGGCGCCTGGAACCGCCTGACGCTGGGCACCGGCGTGTCGGCGGATTCGGGCTACGAAGTGCCGTCCAACAAACAGCTAGGTGTCGCCGGCAAGGCCGTCTGGGATGCGCGGGCCTCGTGGAAACTGGACGAAAACTGGAAAGTGTCGCTCAACGCCGAAAACCTCTTCGACCGCAAGTACTACAGCACCTCGATCGCCAACGACCGCTCCAACGTCTACGGCGAACCGCGCAGCTACGTCCTGACCTTGCGGGGGGATTTCTGATCTGAGTCTGGCTCCACAGATCGAGCCCATGCTTCGCGTGGGCATGCACTCCCGGCCGCTCCGCGTCCGACCTTGAGTGCTTGGCGCGGCGCAGATTTGTGGCGCGGAGCGTCACGCAAGGCATTCCCACTGGAGCGTTCGGAACGATAGGTGTCCATAAGAACACCTATCGTGCCAATGCTCCGCGTTGGCATGCCTTTCTGGACGCTCTGCGTCCGGTTTTGATGTGCGGCCCGGTGTCGGCTTATGATGCAGACCTGTGTGCACGACCAAACTGCGCAAATACATTATCCTGCATCCTCGCTTTCAACGAGTCATCCCTCCCATGCCAACACCCTCCAACCGTCTGCGCACAGGACGCGTGAAAACGTGCGGCCTGCGTCTGGGCGGGATGGGGCTGGTGCTGGCATTGGCTTTTCAGGGCGAGGCACTGGCTGAAGAGTTCGAGTTCGATATCCCCGCACAGGCCCTGAACAGCGCCCTCAAGGAACTGGGGCGGCAAGGCGACCTGCAAATCCTCTACAACCCCGACGATGTGAACGGCAAGCTCGGCAGCGCGGTGCACGGCAGGTTGACGCCTGAACAGGCAGTGGCGGACCTGCTGAAAAAAGCCGACGTGGCACACAGCTTCGAGGCCAACACCCTGATCCTCGGCATCGCCGCCTCCGCGCAGCCCATGAACCTGGGGCCGGTGGCGATCAAAGGCGACCATTTCGGCATCACCACCGAAGGCAGCGGTTCGTATGCGGCCACCGGTATCAGCATCAACAAGACCGCACAATCATTGCGCGATACCCCGCAGTCAGTCACCGTCGTGACCCGTCAGTTGATGAACGACAAGAACCTCACCGGCCTGGACGAGGTGATGGCGCAAACGCCCGGCATCACTTTTTCGCAACGCAACTTTGGCTCTCATGTGTTCAGCTCACGCGGCTTTGCGCTGGAAGATGAGAGCTACACCATCGACGGCGTGGCCGGTCAGGGTTACAGCGTGACCGGCTGGATGACCCCGGACATGCAAATCTACGACCGCGTCGAGGTGCTGCGTGGCGCAGCCGGGTTGCTGATCGGTGCGGGCAACCCCGGTGGCGCGGTCAATCTGGTGCGCAAGCGGCCGACCGCCCTCCCGCAGTTCTCGATCACCACCCGCGCCGGCAGTTGGGACCAGTACCGCGTCGATCTGGACGGCAGCAGCAAGCTCAACGATTCGGGCAGCGTGCGCGGGCGCTTTGTAACCTCTTACGAAGACCGTGGCTCTTTCATCGACGGGCTGCAAAAAACCGCGCCGCTGCTGTACGGCATTCTGGAAACCGACCTGAGCGAAGACACTACTCTGACCCTGGGTCTGCGCCATCAGAGCGCGGACATTCACGGCTTTTCGATTTTCGGCCTGCCCCGCTACAGCAACGGCAAGGCTGTCGATCTGCCGCGCTCCACCTCGCTGGCCCAGAACTGGAACCGCCACCAGACGCGGACCGACGAAGTGTTCAGTGAGCTGGAGACACACTTTGACGAGAACTGGAGCGGCACGCTGTCAGCGACCCACTCCGAGGGCGCGTTCGAGCAGAAAGTCGCCTATGCACAAGGCGCGATAGACCCTGCGACGCAAAGCGGTTCGCGACTGGTCAAAACCCTGTTTCGCTCGGACGCGCTGCGAAGCGACGGTTTCGACAGCCATCTGGATGGTCGTTTCGACGCCTTTGGCCTGACCCATCAGGTGATGGTCGGTGGCAATTGGTCCGAGCAAAAACGTGATTCTCGCTACGCCACGGTCAACGCCAATCAACCGCTGGACATCTTCAATACCGATCACAACGCGATTACCGAACCTGCGCGCCCGGCCTGGCGCAGCACCGATTACAGCGACAAGCGTTATGGCGTTTACAGCAACCTGCGCCTGAGTCTGACCGAGTCGTTGAGCCTGGTCATGGGTGGGCGAGTCAGTTGGTATGACTATCAGAGCCAGTCCGCAGGCGTGACCACTCGCGCCCAGGAAAACAATCAGGTCACGCCGTTTCTGGGTGTGATCTACGACCTGAACCGCGACTGGTCGTGGTACGCCAGCTACACCGATATCTTTCTGCCGCAGAGCGGTTATCGCAGGGCATCCGGCGCATTCCTTGACCCGTCGATCGGCGCCAGCCATGAAACCGGTATCAAGGGCGAGCTGTTCGACAAGCGCCTGAATGTGTCTTTTGCGCTGTTCTATGTGAAACAGAAAGACGTGGCGGTCGAGGACGATGCCCATGCAGGCCAGTGCCTGAGCAACGACGCTTACGGCACCTGCTATGTGAATGGCGACATCCGGCGCAGCAAGGGTATCGACATGGAAATCAGTGGCGAGCCGCTGCCTGGGTTGCAGACCCTGGCCGGTTACACTTTCAACCTTACACGCGGCAGCGATGGGCAATCTATTTCGGCAGAAACACCCCGGCATATGGTGCGCCTGTCCAGCAGCTACACCCTGCCCGGCACCTGGCGTCGCCTGACTGTCGGTGGCGGTGTGTCGGCGCAGAGCGGCTACTCGGAACACGAGACGACCCAGCCCATCGACAACCCTGGCCGCGCCATCTGGGACGCGCGGGCCTCGTGGAAGATCGACGAACACTGGTCAGTGGCCCTCAACGGCAACAACCTGCTGGATCATAAATACTACAAGGCCACCGGCGACATCGACCGCGGCAACTACTACGGCGACCCACGCAACTACGTCCTGACGTTGCGCGGGGATTTTTAGCAGACTGGCGATCAAGACCGAACGCGGAGCGTCCAGAACGGCATGCCGACGCGGAGCGTCGCACGATAGTCCGCGAAGACGGGCTTTTGTGGGAGCGGACTTGTCCGCGAAAGGGCCGATACATTCTCCGAGAATATATCGTCTGAAACACCGTCTTCGCGGACAAGTCCGCTCCCACAAAAGCGAAGCGGCGCCTGGTCCACAGGTGGAAATGCCGTTCGTGACGCTCTGCGTCACGCAAGCCGTTCGGCAAGCCCCTGCAGAAAAGCCTCCGCGAGGACCACGTTGTCATGCCGCTGATCAACCGTTGTCGAGCTGCGCAGCCCGTTCACTGAGCACTGTTCAAGCAGCACCGTTTCAGCTTTGGCAATCTGCCCGGGCGCGCGGCTCTGCCCGGCCCACCAGCAATCGGCCTGTACGTTGAGCTTTTTCAGGGTAAACGCCTGGCTCAGTTGCGCGTTGGCTTCCAGTAATTTGTAACCGGTTTCGATCTCGTCCTGCACAGCGATGTCCTGGAAGATGCTGCGCAGGTTGTCGGCGTTCATTCCGGCTTGCTGTGCAACTTCGTCCACCACCCAGTCAATCACCTCGCCCTCGCTGGCAACCGAGTGCCGGGCGGTGTCGATCAGGCCGACAATCGACGCTTCCTGCAAGCCCGGCACAAACGCCTGCAAGCTTTTGATCAGGCTGCGGTAATAGTTTTCGCCCTGTTTCTGTGTGGTGACTTCAGGCGCTTCCTCGACCCACTCCATCGCCAGCGACGCAGGCAGTTGCGTGTCCACCAGCCCGAGAAAACTCACCGTGTCGCCCTCACGCTCGAGTACATGCGCCACCTCGATAGCCAGCGCGCCGCCCATCGACCAGCCCAGCAGGTTGTAAGGCCCCTGCGGCTGTGTCGTACGAATCTGCTCGACGTAATAAGCGACCATTTCCTGCCAGGACGTATCGAACCAGCCCGGCACCACGTAGGCCTTGTTGACCAGCCCGTAAACCGGTCGGCTGTCGCTCAATTGACCCGCCAGCGGGTAATACGAGTACGTGCCGCCGCCGCCCGGTGGCAGGCAAATCAGTGGCGCAGCGCCCGATTGATTGGCGTTCATGGCGATAACGGCTGACTTGACCCTGGCCTCATCGGCGCGCATGAAATCGGCCAGTTCACCGAGGGTCTGCATCAGCAGAAAATCATGCAGCTTGATGGAGATATCGAACGTCTCGCGAATCCTCCCCGCCAGCGAAACTGCCAGTAGCGAGTGCCCGCCCAGCGCGAAGAAGTTGTCGTTCAGACCGACCTGTTCGACCTGCAATACCTGCTGCCAAAGCGCCGCCAAACGCTGCTCGAATTCCGTACGCGGCGCGACGTAACCCTGCTGCGACCGGCTGACATCCGGTTTGGGCAGTGCCCGGCGATCCAGCTTGCCGTTGGCGGTCAGCGGCATCACATCAATGAAGACAAACCAGGTCGGCACCATATAGTCCGGCACGTGAGCCTTGAGATGCGTCTTCAAGGCTTCGCGCAGAACGTCCGGGCCTTGATCAAGGTCGGCCAGCACAAGATACGCAACAAGCTGTTTGCCGGAAGGCCCGTCGATGTCGATCACATTGGCTTCGCGCACGCCTACATGCTCATGCAGACGCGCTTCGATTTCGCCCAGCTCGATGCGCAGGCCACGAATCTTCACCTGATGGTCGATACGCCCGGCGTATTCGATAACGCCTTCGTTGCGATAGCGCGCCAGATCTCCGGTGCGATAAAGACGCCCGCCCTGCTCGTCAAACGGATCGGGCACAAAACGCTCGGCGGTCAGCGCCGCACGGTTGTGATAACCCCGCGCCAGACCCACGCCGCCCAGATACAGCTCTGCCGCAACGCCTTGCGCGGCGGGCAGCAAACCGTCATCCAGAATGTGGGTTTTCAGGTTGTCGATAGGGCGACCAATCGGCACGCTGAGCACGTCGTCCGTGGTACAGGTCCAATGCGTCACGTCGATAGCGGCTTCGGTCGGGCCGTAAAGGTTATACAGACTTGCCTGCGGCAGACGCTTGAGCACCTGACCAGCCAGTTCGGCAGGCAATGCTTCACCGCTGCACACCACACGACGCAGGCTGTTACAGCTTTCTACCTGCGGATGAGTCAGAAACGCCTGCAGCATCGACGGGACAAAGTGCAGCGTCGTGATCTGATGTTCCTGGATGGTCTGCACCAGCCGCTCGGGGTCGCGATGATCACCCGGCAGCGCCACTGCCAGACGTGCGCCGGTCAGCAACGGCCAGAAAAATTCCCAGACCGACACGTCGAAACTGAACGGGGTTTTCTGCAAAACAGTGTCGCTACCGTCCAGCGCATAAGCCTTTTGCATCCAGTGCAAACGGTTGACCAGAGCGCGATGGCTGTTGCCCGCGCCTTTTGGTTTGCCGGTCGAACCGGAGGTGTAAATCACATAGGCCAGATTCTGCGGATGACTGAGGTTGACCGGGTTGGCAGTGCTGTAGCCGGCCAGCCAGTCGCCGTCCTGATCCAGGCAAATGCTCTGCACGTGCTCAGGAACCGGCAGGCATTCCAGCAACGAAGTCTGGGTCAGCAGCAAGCCAATCCCGCTGTCCTGCATCATGTACGCCAGCCGATCCTCGGGGTAATCCGGGTCCAGCGGCACGTAAGCGCCACCAGCCTTGATGATCGCCAGCAAACCGATGACCAGTTCCAGGCTGCGCTCAACGCAGATCCCCACCAGTACGTCCGGGCCAACGCCCGCTTCACGCAAGCGATGGGCAAGCTGATTGGCGAGGGCATTGAGTTGCGCGTAGCTCAGTTGTTCGGCCGCAAAGATCAGCGCCGGGGCATTTGGCGTGGCCAGCACCTGGGCTTCGATCAGGCTGTGCAGGCAGTGTTCGTTCGGGAAGTCGGCAGTGGTCGTGTTCCAGCTACGCAATACCTGTTGCTGTTGGTGATCATCCAACAGCGCCAGCTCGCCAATCGCCGCCTGCGGATCACGCGCCAGCGCCTGCAAAACCTGCCGCAGATGCGCCGACAACTGCGCCATGTGCAGCTCGCTGAAAGACTGACGGGCATAGCTGAAACGCATCGACAACGTTTCGCCCAGGTTGACCACCAGGGTCAGCGGGTAGTGAGTCTGCTCCTGCGTGTGCAGGCCGCCGAACACCAGCCCCTGCGGCGCGGACTGCTGTAATGCCTCGGACACCGGGTAGTTTTCGAACACCAGAATGGTGTCGAACAGCGCCTCGCCAGCGCTGCGTGCCCAACGCTGAATGTCGTACAACGGTGTGTGCTCATGCTCGCGCAGAGCGATATTCTTCGCCTGCACCTGCTGCACCCAGTCCGCCAACCGCTGTTCCGGGCGCGGGCTGGCGATCACCGGCAAGGTGTTGATGAACAGCCCCAGTTGCTCTTCGACGCCCGGCAGCTCAGCCGGACGCCCAGCCACAGTTGCGCCGAAGGTCACGCTGGATTGGCCGGTGTAGCGTTGCAACACCAGCAACCAGGCCGACTGCACCAGCGTATTGAGGGTGACGCGCTGTTCGCGGGCGAACTCGCTCAACTGGCGGGTATTCTCGGCATCAATCAGTTGCAGATAATCGCCATGCCCCTGCCCGTTCTCTGGCGCTTTGAACGCTTGAACCAGCCGGGTCGGCTCGTCCAGCCCGGCCAACTGGCCGGTCCAGAAACGTTCGCTGAGCGCAGCATCCTGACGTTGCAGCCATTCGATGTAATCGCGATAACGGCTGACCTGCCTCGGCAGCGTCTGGCCGCTGTAGCGTTGCAGCACTTCGCCCAGCAGCCGCGAGCTGCTCCAGCCGTCCATGAGGATGTGATGGCTGGTGTAGATCAGTTGATGCGTCTGCTCGCCGGTACGCAACACGGCCAGACGTAATAATGGCCCTTGAGTCAGATCGAAGCCCTGCTGACGGTCCGCATTCGCCCAATCGTCAACCCACTCGCTGGCTTGCCCGCGAGCATCCCGCTCGACAAACGGCATGCTCACATCGCGCAACACCACTTGCAGCGACTGCTCCAAGTGACTGACAAACCCGCTGCGCAGCACCTCGTGGGCATCCAGTGTTGCCTGCCAGGCGGCACGGAAACGCGGCACGTCCAGGCCGCTGACTTCGACGCGCATCTGGTTGATGTAATTGCCCGCTTCCTGCTCGAACAGGGTGTGAAACAGCATGCCCTGCTGCATCGGCGCCAGCGGGTAGATGTCCTCGATCTGCGCCGCAGGCATCGGCAACCGGCTCAGCTGCGACTGGGTCAGGCGCGCCAGCGGGAAGTCCGAAGGAGTTACCCCAGCCACGCCTTCGGTGGTGCAATGCGCAATCAATTGTTGCAGTTCAACCGCGTATTCGTCGGCCAGCCGCTGCACGGTGTCACGTTCAAATACCGCACCACTGAAGGTCCAGCTCAGGCGCAATTGGCCGCCATACACCTGACCATTGAGGCTGAGCGGCGCAGCCAGTGGCGCATCGGCACTCTGCGACGCGCCACTGCTGTCGGCCGAGGGCGTGAACAGCGCGCCTTGTGCGTCAAAGCTGCCGTCGAACTGGCCCAGGTAATTGAACACGATGCTGCCTTGCGGCAGTGCTTGCAGGGTGCGCCGTGCCGATTCGCTGCCCAGATAACGCAACGCGCCGTAACCAATGCCCTTGTCAGGCACTGCGCGCAATTGCTCCTTGATGGTCATGATCGACTCGGCCAGCGTGGCCTGCGGGGTGAGCCGGACCGGGTACAGGTTGCTGAACCAGCCGACCGTGCGGGTGATGTCCAGCGCGTCGAACAGGTCCTCGCGGCCATGCCCTTCCAGACGAATCAGCGCGTGCGGCTGCGCAGTCCAGCGGCTGACCACCCGCGCCAGCGCGGTCAGCAGCAGGTCGTTGATCTGCGTGCGATAGGCCGCTGGTGCGTCTTGCAGCAGTTGCCGGGTCAGTTCGCCATTCAGTTGCGTGGCCACTGACAGCGCGTGCTTCTGTTGCTGGCCGCCGTGCGGGTAATCGCAAGGCAAGGCGTCGCTGACCTCCTGCAACTGCGCCTGCCAGTAACCCAGTTCCTGTTCCAGCGCCGGGCTTTGCGCATAGGCCTGCAAATGTTCGGCCCAGCTTTTCAGCGAGCTGGTTTTCGCCGGCAGCGACAATGGCCTGCCTGCCACGATGGCGACATAAGCCTGTTGCAGGTCTTCAAGCAACACTCGCCACGACACGCCGTCCACCGCCACATGGTGAATCACCAACAGCAGACGCTGCTCACCCTGCGGCAGGTCGATCAGCACTGCACGCAACAAGGGGCCGTTTTTCAGGTCCAGGCTGCGTTGCGCTTCATCAGCCAGTTCGCTCAGGCGCTCGACACTGTCCAGTTCATGAGTCCACAGCACGTCACGCGTGTTCAGCGCGCCGAACGCGGCCTGCCACTGGCCGTTTTGTTGCGTGAAACCGAGGCGCAGCGCGTCGTGCTGTTCGATCAGCGCGGTGAGTGCCGCTTGAAGAGGGATTGCATCCAGCGTTTGCAGGGGCTTGAGCATCAGCGCCTGATTCCAGTGCTGACGCTCAGGGATGTCCATTTCAAAGAAACGCGCCTGAATCGGCAGCAGCGGCAGCGAACCGCTGACCTGCTCTGCCGCCGCTGCGGGCTTTTTCTCGATCAGTCTGGCCACAGAAGCCAGTTGGCCGATGGTCTGTTTTTCGAACAATTGCTTAGGGCTGAGCTTGATGCCCTGACGCTTGGCGCGGGCAATGATTTGCAGGCTGAGGATTGAATCGCCGCCCAGTTCGAAGAAGTTGTCGGTGCTGCCGACCTGCTCCAGCTTCAGAACGTCGGCCCACACGGCGGCGAGCTTTTCTTCGATCTCGCCGACCGGTGCGGTATAGCGCTGTTTGACCACGCCCGGCTTGGGCAAGGCGCGTTTGTCGAGCTTGCCGTTGGCGGTCAGTGGCAGCTTTTCAAGCAACATGAACTGCGCGGGCACCAGGTATTCCGGCAGACGCGCCGCCAGTTGCTCGCGCAGAGAGTCCACGTTCAGGCGCACACCCACCGCCGCGACGCAGTACGCCACCAGTTGCAGACGTGTTTCGTCGCTTTCCAGCGGCTGGGCCAGCACCACGGCTTCGGCGACGTTTTCCAGGGTTTGCAACACCTGACCGACTTCGCCCGGCTCGACCCGATAACCGCGGATTTTCACCTGATCATCCGCACGACCCAGGTACTCCAGCACGCCATCCACCCAGCGCGCTCGGTCGCCAGCCCGATACAGACGCTGGCCATCGGCGTCCGGGTCCGGCACGAAGCGTTCGGCGGTCATCGCCGCACGGCCCAGATAGCCCTGCGCCAACCCTTGACCGCCCAGGTACAGCTCGCCCGACACACGTTCGGCGACCGGGTTCAGATAGGCGTCCAGCACCCGCGCCTTACCGTTAGCCAAGGGCTGACCGACCGGCACGCTGCGGCAGGCATTGAGACGCTCGGTCACCTCATGGGTGAGGATGCCGACCGTGGTTTCGGTCGGGCCATAGTGATTGACGATCCGGCAGCCCGGTTTCAGCGCGCGGACTTGCTCGATCAACGCCCAGGAACTGGCCTCGCCACCCAGCATCAGCAACTGGCTCGGCAGCACGTCGGCCGGGTGTGCGGCTTGCAGCAAGCCCTGCAAATGGCTGGGCACAATCTTCAGCACTTCAACCTGATGCTCGGCCATGTAGCGGGCAAAACCGTCAGGGTCGAACGCTTGCTCGTGGGACAGCAGATGCAGCGGGCGTCCAGACGCCAGCGCACCGAACAGCAGCGTATGGCCCAGGTCTGCGGCGACCGTCGAGACCATCGCCATGCTCGCCCCGTCATTCAGCGACAGGCGCGCAAGCACGCCCTGTACGTAATTAGCCAGCGCGCCGTGGCTGATCACCACGCCCTTCGGCTGCCCGGTGGAGCCGGAGGTGTAGATGATGTAAGCCGGTTGCTCGGCGATGATGCGCACGCTCAGCTCACCGCCATCGACCTCGGACCACAACGCAGCATCGAAGGCCAGCACCGGGCACACACCCAATTGCGCAGCCTTGTCGTCGCCGGACGCGTGAATCAACAACGCCGCGCCGCTGTCACGGGTTAGTTGCTGCAAACGCTCGGCGGGCTGCGCGCTGTCCAGCGGCAGGTAAACGGCACCGAGTTTGAGCACCGCCAGCAGGCTGACCACCCACTCCACAGAGCGGTCCAGGCACAGCGCAACGGCCATGCCCGGCTGGATGTCCTGCGTATGCAGGTAGCGAGCGAACTGATTACTGCGCTGTTCAAGTTCGTCAAAGCTCAGCGTTTGCTGCCCCACACGCAAGGCGGTCTTGCCGCGCCCGATGTGCAGGCCCTGTTGCCAGAGGCTGAGGAAGTCGCGGCAGGCAAAATCAGCGCTCTGCTCAGCGGCGGGCAACGAAACGGTTTGCGGCTGATCGGCCAGACGCTGGTCAGTGTCCGCGACCAGCGCTTGCAGCATAGCGCGCAGTGCGTCGGCCATACGCTCGATGGTCGGTGGCTCGAACAGGTCGGTGGCGTAGGTGAAATAACCGCGTATGCCGCCCGGCGTATCGGTGAAATCGAACGCCAGATCGAAGCGCGCATCGCTGCTGCCCATCGGAAACTCGTCGACGGTCAGGCCCGACACACGTTGCCCACTGTCTTCGGCCGCCAGCACGTGCTGATTGATCTTGAACTGGAACAGCGGGTTGTGGCCCAAGTTACGTTCTGGGGCCAGCGCGTCCACCAGGTGTTCAAAGGGCAGCTCCTGATGCGACTGAGCGCCAGTCACGACCTGTTTCACCTGATCCAGCAATTGCGCAAAGCTCTGCCGCTCGTCCACCTGCACACGCAACACTTGAGTGTTGATGAAGAAGCCGATCAGCCCTTCCAGTTCGCTGCGGGTGCGCCCGGCGTTGGGCGCGCCGATGCGAATATCAGCCTGACCGCTGAAGCGCGACAGCACCACCGACAGCGCCGCCAGCATCAGCATGAACAAAGTCTGGCCGCTGTTGCGCGCCTGAGCTTTCAGTTGTGCGGACAGGTGTTCCGGCAGATCAACACGCACAGTTGCGCCGCGCTGACTGGGCTGCAGCGGACGCTCGTGGTCCAGCGGCAGACTCAGCAACGGATGCTCGCTGCCCAGTTGCTGTTTCCAGTACTCCAGTTGCCGCTCGCCCTCCCCGGCCTCCAGCCAGGCGCGTTGCCAGATGGCGTAGTCGGCGTATTGAATCGCCAACGCAGGCAATTGCGCGGGCTGACCGGACACCTGCGCCTGATACAACTGCACACATTCGCGAATCAGCACTTCGCCGGACCAGCCATCGGACACGATGTGATGCATGCACACCGTCAGAACGTGTTCGGTGTCGCCCAACTGAAACAGCTTGACCCGCAGCAAGGTGCCGCTCAGCAGGTCGAAAGGCTTGTGCAGCTCGGCACGCACCTGGTCTGCAATGTCGGCAGGCTCAACCGAGGCGAACTCAAGCACGACGGTCGCCTGCTGAAGAATCTCCTGATAGAACGCGCCGTCCTCGGAAACAAACCGCGTGCGCAGGGTTTCGTGGCGCTGCACCAGTTGGTCCAGCGCTGCGCTCAACGCCTGGTGGTCCAGCGGACCGCTGAGGCGCACCGCCATGGGAACATTGTAAGCAGCGGTGTCCGGTTCCATCTGCCAGAGGAACAGCATGCGTTGCTGCGCGTAGGACAGCGGGATGCGCGCCGCGCCATGCCGGGTGACGGCGATGGGCAGCAGTTTGAAGCTTTGCCCGGTCTCGTGCATCTTGGCGAGGATCTGCCGCCGCTGTTCCACGGGCAACCCGGTGAAACGCTGGGCGATACGCTCTGCTGCAGACTTGTCCATGTCAGATACCCGCCATTTCATTCATCATTTTTTCGATATCGGACAAGCCGTCCTCGGTCAGCGACAGGCCACTGCTGGCGAAGGCCTGAATAAATTCGTTCAATTGCGGTTTCTCGAAAATCAGGCGCAGCGGGATGTCGATCCCAAGGCCCGTGTGGATTCTGGAAATCAGTTGCGTGGCCAGCAGCGAATGGCCGCCCAGCTCGAAAAAGTCATCGCTCAGCCCGACCCGTTCAACCTTCAATACATCGGCCCAGATTGCCGCCATCTGCTGCTCCTGTTCGCTGACCGGCGCGACGTACTGGCGCTGCAATTGAGTGGCGTCCGGCGCGGGCAGCGCCCGACGATCCAGCTTGCCATTGGCGGTCAGCGGCATGCTGTACAGCACGATGAAGTGCGTGGGCACCATGTAATCCGGCAGCGACGCTTTCAGATGCGCCTTTAACAGCTCACGCAGGTGATCGCTGCGCTGTTCAACCACCAGATACGCCGCCAGTTGCTTGCCGGACGGACCATCAACGTCGATGACCACCGCTTCCTGAACGCTGTCGTGTTCCAGCAGGCAGGCTTCGATTTCGCCCAGTTCGATGCGCAGGCCGCGAATCTTCACTTGATGGTCGATGCGCCCGGCGTATTCGATCACGCCCTCGTCGCGATAACGCGCCAGATCGCCAGTGCGATAAAGACGCCCGCCCTGCCCGTCAAACGGATCGGGCACAAAACGCTCGGCGGTCAGCGCCGCACGGTTGTGATAACCCCGCGCCAGACCCACGCCACCCAGGTACAACTCTGCCGCCACGCCTTGCGCGGCGGGCAGCAAACCGTCGTCGAGGATGTGGGTTTTCAGGTTATCGATGGGCCGACCAATCGGCACGCTGAGTACGTCGTCAGTGGTGCAGGTCCAGTGAGTCACGTCGATGGCGGCTTCGGTCGGGCCGTACAGGTTGTACAGACCGGTCTGCGGCAGACGTCTGAGCACTTGGCCAGCCAGTTCGGCAGGCAGTGCTTCACCGCTGCACACCACACGACTCAGGCTGTTACAGCTTTCTACCTGCGGGTGAGTCATAAACGCCTGCAGCATCGACGGCACAAAATGCAGGGTGGTGACCTGATGCTGTCGAATGGTCTGCACCAGCCGCTCTGGGTCGCGATGATCGCCCGGCAACGCCACGGCCAGGCGTGCGCCGGTCATGAGCGGCCAGAAGAACTCCCAGACCGATACATCGAAACTGAACGGGGTTTTCTGCAACACCGTATCGCTGTCATCCAGCGCATAGGCCTTTTGCATCCAGTGCAGTCGGTTGACCAGGGCGCGATGGCTGTTGCCTGCGCCCTTGGGCTTGCCGGTCGAACCGGAGGTGTAAATCACATACGCCAGGTTCTGCGGATGACTGAGGTTGACCGGGTTGGCAGTGCTGTAACCTTCCAGCCAGTCGCCGTCCTGATCCAGACACATGCTCTGCACCTGAACCGGCAAGCGCTCCAGCAACGAAGTCTGGGTCAACAACAAACCAATCCCGCTGTCCTGCATCATGTAGGCCAAGCGATCTTCAGGATAATCCGGGTCCAGCGGCACGTACGCGCCACCGGCCTTGATAATCGCCAGCAAACCGATGACCAGTTCCAGGCTTCGCTCGACACAGATGCCCACCAGCACGTCCGGCCCGACGCCCGCTTCACGCAGGCGATGCGCAAGCTGATTGGCGCGGGCATTGAGTTGCGTGTAGCTCAGTTGTTCGGCTGCGAAAATCAGCGCGGGGGCGTCTGGCGTGACCAATACCTGGGCTTCGATCAGGCTGTGCAGGCAAAGCTCACTCGGGAATTGCGCAGCCGTGGCGTTCCACTCCCGTACGATCTGCTGCTGTTCGGCAGCGTCAAGCATCGGCACATCAGCGATGCGCTGACCGGCATTGGCGCAAATGGCCTGCAGCAACGCGAGCCAGTGCCCGGCCATGCGTTCAATAGTGCTGCGCTCGAACAGCGCGGTGGCGTAGGTCAGGGCTGCGCTCAGGCCACCGTTCTGTTCGGCGGTGTTCAGGGTCAGATCGAACTGCGCCGGGTAGCTTTCCGACACCAGCGCTTCAACCTGCAAACCGGGCAACGCGCGCACTTCGGCGCTGGCCTGGCTCTGGTGGTTGAACATCACCTGAAACAGCGGGCTGTGGCTGAGGCTGCGTTGTGGCTGCAAGGCTTCGACCAGTTGTTCGAACGGCAGCTCCTGATTCGCCTGGGCTTGCAGCGCGGTGTGTTTGACCTGTTGCAGCAGTTCGCTGAAGGTTGTGTGCAAGTCAAATTCGGCGCGCAGCACCTGAGTGTTGACGAAAAAGCCAATCAAGCCTTCGGTTTCCGCGCGGGTGCGGTTGGCAATCGGCACACCGACACGAATGTCCGGCTGGCCGCTGTGGCGATGCAGCAAGGTCTGAAACGACGCCAGCAACAGCATGAACAGTGTGACACCCTGTTGCCGCGCGACCTGTTTCAAGTCGTCGATCAACGCTGGCGCCAGTTCGACCGCCAGCCGCGCACCGACATGGCTTTGCACAACAGGGCGTGGATGATCGGCAGGCAGCTCCAGAATCGGCTGCTGGTCGCCCAGTTGCTGCTTCCAGTACGCCAGTTGCCGTGCCTGCTCACCGGCGTCCATCCAGCTGCGTTGCCACAGCGCGTAGTCGGCGTACTGCATGTCCAGTTCAGCGAGCAGCACTTCGCGGCCCTGGCTGTAGCCTTCGTACAGGCGCACCAGTTCATCGACCATGATCGGCATCGACCAGCCATCGGAGACGATGTGGTGCTGGGTCAGGATCAGCACATGTTCATCGGCGGCCAGGTTCAACAGACGGACCCGCAACAGCGGCCCCTGCTCCAGATCGAACGGGCGCTGCATTTCCTGCTCCACACAGGCCTCAAGGGTCTGCCCGGCGGGCACGGATTCAACCGTCAGGGTCAGGGCACGCGGCGCATGAATGATCTGCACCGCCTGTTCGCCCTGCTGGCGGAAGGTGGTGCGCAGGGTTTCGTGACGGGCGATCAGCGCGCTGAAGCTGTGCTCCAGCGCCGCGATGTCCAGCGAGCCGCTCAGGCGCAGGGCTGCAGGAATCGTGTAAGCGGTGCTTTCAGGGTCGAGCTGCCAGAGAAACCACTGACGCTGCTGCGCGTAAGACAAGCCCAGCGGCTGGCTGCGGTCGGCCTTGATGAAGCGTGGCGCGTCATTGCCCTGCCCTGCGCCCGCCGCTTGGGCAAAGGCTGCCAGATCGCGGGCTTCAAACAGGTCGCGTAACGAGAGTTCAACATCAAGTTGCTGACGAATACGCGAGATCACCTGCGTGGCCAGCAATGAATGGCCGCCGAGTTCGAAGAAATTGTCGCTGCGACCGACCTGCCCGATTTTCAGCACATCGGCCCAGATAGCTGCCAACTGCTGCTCCAATTCACCTTGCGGCGCGACGTAGGCCGCCTGCAACTGGCTGGCGTCCGGCGCAGGCAGCGCTTTGCGGTCCAGTTTGCCATTGGCCGTCAGCGGCAGCTTGTCGAGGAAGATGAAGTGGGTCGGCACCATGTAATCCGGCAGGTTCGCACGGAGCTCGGCTTTCAGGGTTTCACGTAGCGCTTGTTGATCCTGGTCAGGCTGAGCCGGCAGCAGATACGCCGCCAGTTGCCCGTCCACGACCAGCACAATCACTTCGCGCACAGCCGAATGCGCTTGCAGCCGCGCTTCGATTTCGCCCAGTTCGATGCGGAAGCCACGGATTTTCACTTGATGGTCGATACGCCCGGCGTATTCGATGGTTCCTGCAGTTTTATAACGGGCCAGATCGCCGGTGCGGTACAAACGGCCGCCGTCGTTGGAGAACGGGTCTGGCACAAAGCGCTCAGCGGTCAGTGCAGCACGGTTGTGATAACCCCGCGCCAGACCGGCGTGGCCGATGTGCAGTTCGCCGCTGCAACCCTGGGCAACCGGGTTGAAATCGGCGTCCAGCACGTACCACGACAGGTCCGCAATCGCCTCGCCAATCGGGCTGGCCGGGTTGTGCGTATCGGCCAGGGTGATGGGCCTGTAGGTCACATGCACGGTAGTTTCGGTAATGCCGTACATGTTGATCAGTCGTGGCATCTGATCGCCGAAGCGTGCGAACCACGGCTTGAGGCTGGCGACGTCCAGCGCTTCGCCGCCGAAGATGACTTTTTGTAACGACATCGGCACAGGCGAATCACAGGCCACACGCACCAATTGCTTGAAGGCGGATGGCGTCTGGTTGAGCACCGTGACCTGCTGTTCAACCAGCAATTTATGGAAATCTTCCGGCGAACGGGTTACTTCGCGAGGCACGATGACCAGTCGGCCACCGTGCAGCAGCGCTCCGAAAATCTCCCAGACCGAGAAGTCGAATGCGAACGAATGGAACAGCGTCCAGACGTCTTTTTCGTTGAATGTGAACCAGTCATTTGTAGCCGCAAACAGGCGCATCAGGTTGTGATGGGCAAGCAAGGTGCCTTTCGGTTTGCCGGTCGAGCCCGAGGTGTAGATCACATAGGCCAGGTTGTCCGGCGTGGTCTGGTTGATCGGGTTTTCGGTGCTGTAACCGTCCAGCGAATCCGCCAGATTCAGGGTTTGAACGTGCGCAGGAATCGGCAACTGATCCAGCAAATGTGCTTGGGTCAGCAACAATTCGATACCGCTGTCGTGCACCAGAAAGCTCAGGCGATCCTGCGGGTAATCCGGGTCCAGCGGCACGTACGCGCCACCGGCTTTGAGGATCGCCAGCATCCCCACAATCATCTCCAGACTGCGCTCAGCCGCCAGCCCCACGCGAACATCCGGGCCAACGCCCTGCCCGCGCAGTTTGTGGGCCAACTGGTTAGCGCGGTTGTTAAGTTGCTGGTAGCTCAGTTGCTCGGCACCCAAGCTCAGGGCAATGGCCTGCGGGGTGCGTTCTGCCTGGGTTTCGATGCGTTGATGGGCGCACTGCTCAGTCGGGTAAACCGCCAGATTCTGGTTCCAGTCGCGCAGGGTATTCTGCCGCTCTTCAACGCTTAGCAGCGGCAGGTCAGCGATGCGCTGATTGACGTCGCGGCACATGCCGCTCAGCAGGTTGCGCCAGTGCCCGGCCATGCGCTCGATGGTTGTGGCGTCGAACAGGTCGGTGGCGTAGGTCAGCGAGGCAGCCAGGCCGTTCTGGCGTTCGCAAGTGTCCAGGGTCAGGTCGAACTGCGCGGTGTGCTTGTCGGACACCTGATACTCCAGGCGCAGACCGGCCAGCTCGCGGGCTTCGTTGTAGCCTTCGCTCTGGTGGTTGTAGGCCACTTGAAACAGCGGGCTGCGGCTCAGGTCGCGCTGAGGCTGCAAGGCTTCGACCAGTTGCTCGAACGGCAGGTCCTGATGGGCCTGGGCCTGCACGGCAGTCTGTTTGATCTGTTGCAGCAGCTCGGCCACGGTGGTCTGCGCGCCAAACTCGGTCTTGAGCACCTGGGTATTGACGAAGAAGCCGATCAGCCCTTGGGTTTCACTGCGGGTGCGGTTGGCGACAGGCACACCAACGCGTATGTCGGCCTGACCGCTGTAGCGGTGCAGCAAGGTTTGCAACGACGCCAGCAACAGCATGAACAGGGTGATGCCCTGCTGCCGCGCCAGTGCCTTGAGGGTGTTCAAAAGCGCGGCGTCCAGTTCGATGTTCAGTCGCGCGCCGTCGTAGCTGCGCAGCGCCGGGCGCGGTCGATCGGTGGGTAATTCAAGAATCGGCTGCTGATCGCCCAGTTGCTGCGTCCAGTAAGCCAACTGGCGTTCCTGCTCGCCCATCTCCAGCCAGTTACGCTGCCAGATCGCGTAGTCGGCGTACTGGATTGGCAGTTGGGCCAGTTCGGCCTCGCGACCCAGCGAGGCGGCCTGATAGCACTGCATCAGCTCGTCAACCATAATCGGCATCGACCAGCCATCGGAGACGATGTGGTGCTGGGTCAGCACCAGCACGTGTTCCTGTTCGCTCAGTTCAAGCAGCCTGACCCGCAACAGCGGCCCATGTTGCAGATCGAAAGGCCGCTGTACTTCCAGATCAACATAGCTTTCGACCGTTTCGCCCAGCCCCAGTTGATCAACGTTGAGCGCAAACTGCGACGCGGGATGCACCACCTGCAACGCCTCGTCGCCCTGCTGTTCAAACGTGGTGCGCAGGGTTTCGTGACGCTCGATCAGCTGTTCAACGCTGCGCCGCAACGCCTCGACATCCAGCGCGCCATGCAAGCGCAGCGCCAGCGGAATGTTGTAGGCCGCGCTGTGCGGTTCCAGTTGCCAGATGATCCATTGCCGCTGCTGCGCATACGACAGCGCAGACGCTGCCGGCGTCTCTCGTCTGGCAATCGGCGTGACCCCGTAGAGATTCACCCCTTGGCGCTTGAGCAGGATCGCCAGCGCCTTGCGTTCACGGGCGGACAGCGATTTAACGGAGTCAAGCAACTGTTGCACTGGGGTCTCTCCTGCTAAGCAATCAAATTATCAATTTCCTCCGCTGATAAACGTTTGAGTGCCTCCAGTGATTTAGTCAATTCGTCCAGTGCATGATCACTTTCGCCATTTTTTTCTTGCAGCGCGGCGCAGAAGTCAGCCAGCACCGGCTGTTCGAACAGGTCCTTGAGGCCGACCTCGCGCTGTAACTGCTCGCGAACCCGCACCAGCATCTGCACCGCCAACAGCGAATGCCCGCCGAGCTCGAAGAAGTTGTCGCTGCGTCCGACTTGCTCGACGTTGAGCACGGCGCTCCAGACCGACGCCAACTGTTCTTCCAGCTCGCCTTGCGGCGCGACGTAAGCCGCTTGCAACTGACCGGCGTCCGGCGCAGGCAGCGCTTTGCGGTCCAGTTTGCCGTTGGCCGTCAGGGGCAGCTTGTCGAGGAAGATGAAGTGGGTCGGCACCATGTAATCCGGCAGGTTCGCACGGAGCTCGGCTTTCAGGGTTTCACGTAGCGCTTGTTGATCCTGGTCAGGCTGAGTCGGCAGCAGATACGCCGCCAGTTGCCCGTCCACGGCCAACACAATCACTTCGCGCACAGCCGAATGCGCTTGCAGCCGCGCTTCGATTTCGCCCAGTTCGATGCGGAAGCCACGGATCTTCACTTGATGGTCGATACGCCCGGCGTATTCGATGGTTCCTGCGGTTTTATAGCGGGCCAGATCGCCGGTGCGGTACAAACGGCCGCCGTCGTTGGCGAACGGGTCTGGCACAAAGCGCTCAGCGGTCAGTGCAGCACAGTTGT
The DNA here is from genome assembly GCF_030209255.1 of Pseudomonas sp. CFBP2511. NCBI lineage: Bacteria > Pseudomonadati > Pseudomonadota > Gammaproteobacteria > Pseudomonadales > Pseudomonadaceae > Pseudomonas > Pseudomonas sp. CFBP2511. Next base: position 40,124 of record NZ_JARVSI010000028.1, read on the forward strand.
GATAACCCCGTGCCAGACCGGCGTGGCCGATGTGCAGTTCGCCGCTGCAACCCTGGGCAACCGGGTTGAAATCGGCGTCCAGCACGTACCACGACAGGTCCGCAATCGCCTCGCCAATCGGGCTGACCGGGTTGTGCGTGTCGGCCAGGGTGATGGGCCTATAGGTCACATGCACGGTGGTTTCGGTAATGCCGTACATGTTGATCAGTTGCGGCGTCTGATCGCCGAAGCGTGCGAACCACGGCTTGAGGCTGGCGACGTCCAGCGCTTCGCCGCCGAAGATGACTTTTTGTAACGACATCGGCACAGGCGAATCACAGGCCACACGCACCAATTGCTTGAAGGCGGATGGCGTCTGGTTGAGCACCGTGACCTGCTGTTCAACCAGCAGCGCATGGAATTCTTCCGGCGAACGGGTTACTTCACGAGGCACGATGACCAGTCGGCCACCGTGCAGCAGCGCGCCAAAAATCTCCCAGACCGAGAAGTCGAAGGCGAAGGAATGGAACAGCGTCCAGACGTCTTTTTCGTCGAACTTGAACCAGTTATCCGTAGCGGCAAACAGGCGCATCAGGTTGTGATGAGCCAGCAAGGTGCCTTTGGGTTTGCCGGTCGAGCCCGAGGTGTAGATCACGTAGGCCAGGTTGTCCGGCGTGGTCTGGTTGAGCGGGTTTTCGGTGCTGTAACCGTCCAGCGCATCCGCCAGATTCAGGGTTTGAACGTGCGCAGGAATCGGCAACTGATCCAGCAAATGTGCTTGGGTCAGCAACAATTCGATACCGCTGTCCTGCATCAGGAAGCTCAAGCGATCCTGCGGATAATCCGGGTCCAGCGGCACGTAAGCGCCCCCGGCCTTGAGGATCGCCAGCATCCCCACAATCATCTCCAGGCTGCGCTCAGCCGCAAGCCCCACGCGAACATCCGGGCCGACGCCCTGCTCGCGCAGTTTGTGGGCCAACTGGTTGGCGCGGCGGTTGAGCTGCCGATAGCTCAATTGCTCGGCACCCAAGCTCAGGGCGATGGCCTGCGGCGTGCGTGCAGCCTGAGCTTCGATGCGCTGATGGGCGCAGTGCTCGCTGGGGTAACGCTGCACGGTTTGCGTCCAGACGGCTGGCAGGGCCAGTTCGCCAAGACGCGCCGTTGCTGATGCACTAAGGCACTGCAGCAGGTGATCGAAGTGCGCCGCCAGTTGCAGAATGCCTTCGGCACTGAAGTGTTGCCGGTCGTAACTGAAACGTACCGACAACACGTCGTTGGCCTCGACCACCAGGGTCAGCGGGTAATGTGCCTGCTCTTGATTGCGCAGGTCGCTGAAGACAAAACCGTCCGGCGCACGCTGCAAGGCTTCGGACACCGGGTAGTTCTCAAACACCAGAATGTTGTCGAACAACGCTTCGCCACTGTGCCGTGCCAAACGCTGAATAGTGTAAAGCGGTGTGTGTTCATGTTCGCGCAGGGCGATGTTTTTCGCCTGCACCTGCTGCACCCAGTCGCCGACGGTCTGTTCCGAACGCGGGCTGGCGATCACCGGCAGGGTGTTGATGAACAAGCCCAGTTGCTCTTCGACGCCCGACAATTCAGCCGGACGCCCGGCCACCGTGGCGCCAAAGGTCACGCTGGACTGGCCGGTGTAGCGTTGCAGCAGCAACAGCCAGGCAGATTGCACCAGCGTATTGAGGGTCACGTGCTGCTCGCGGGCAAACTCGTTCAAGCGGCGAGTGCCGTCGGCGTCGATCAACTGAATGTAATCGCCATAGCCCTGCTGATCGGTTGATGTTTTGAAGGCTTGCAACAAGCGGCTCGGCTCATCCAGTTCGGCCAGCTCTGCGGTCCAGAAGCGCTCGCTGACATCAGCGTCCTGATCCTGCAACCACTGGATGTAATCGCGGTAACGCCCCGCCTGTTTCGGCGGCATCTGACCGCTGTAGCGTTGCAGCACTTCGCCCAGAAGCCGCGAGCTGCTCCAGCCGTCCATCAAAATATGGTGGCTGGTGTAGATCAATTGCCAACGGTCATCTGCAGTGCGCAGTACCGCGAGGCGCAACAGCGGCCCTTGCGCCAGATCGAAACCCTGCTGACGGTCGGCCTGCGCCCAGTCATCGAGCCAGTTTTGGGGTTTGCCCCGCGCATCCAGCTCGACAAACGGCAGCGTCACCTGACGCTGTACCACTTGCAGCGACTGCTCGCTCTGGCTGACAAAACAGCTGCGCAGCACCTCGTGATTATTGACCGCTGATTGCCAGGCGTTGTGGAATCGCGGCACATCCAGCCCACTGATGTTCACCCGCATCTGATTGATGTAGTTGCCCGCGCCTGAGTCGAACAACGAGTGAAACAACATGCCCTGCTGCATCGGTGACAACGGGTAAATGTCTTCGATCTCGCCCGCCGCAATCGGCAGCGCGTCGAGTTGTGCCTGAGTGAGATGCGCCAGAGGGAAGTCAGACGGCGTGACGCCTTGATGCCCGGCGATGCAGTGTTCGATCAGCGTGGTCAGCGCCTGCTCGTAACGACGCGCCAGGGTGTCGATGGTCGAAGCCTGATACACCTCGCGGCTGAAGGTCCAGTCCAGTTGCAACTGGCCATCGAACACCTGACCGTTGAGGCTCAGCCAGTTGCCCAGCGGGCCGTCTTCGCACAGCGCTACACCGACACTGTCGGCGCTTGGCACGAACAGCGCGCCTTGTTGCTCATTGAAGGTGCCGTCGAACTGGCCCAGGTAATTGAACGTGACACGCGCCTGGGGCAGCGCGGCCAATGGCTGCGCAAACGTCGAGTCAGCCATATGACGCAATACGCCGTAACCAATGCCTTTGTTCGGCACGGCACGCAACTGTTCTTTGATGCCGCACAAGCTCGCACCTGGCGCAATGTGCGGGGTAAGGCGGACCGGGAACAGGCTGCTGAACCAGCCGACTGTGCGGCTGAGGTCAGTGTCGTCAAACAGGTCTTCGCGGCCATGCCCTTCCAGCTGCACCAGCACCGACGGCTGTTGGCTCCACTCGCAGAGCACTTGCGCCAGCGCGGTCAGCAGCAGGTCGTTGACCTGCGTGCGATAGGCGGCAGGCGCGACTTTCAGCAGTTTGTGGGTCAGGTCCTTGCTCAGCCATGACGAGGCATGAGCCGCATCGCGATTGCGCATTGAGCCTTCGGGCTTGTCGCGGGGCAGCGGCTGATCGTCGCCCTGTAAAGCGCGCAGCCAGTAATTGCGCTCGGCCGTCAGCACGGCGCCGGTCGCATACCGCTGCAATTGCTCGGCCCAACGCTGGAGCGACGTGGTTTTCGCCGCCAGCGTCAGCGGCCGGCCGGCTGCCAGCGCGGCATAAGCCTGTTGCAGGTCTTCCAGCAGCACCCGCCACGACACGCCGTCCACCGCCAAATGATGAATCACCAGCAGCAAACGTTGCTCGCCGTGTGGCAGGTTGACCAGCACTGCGCGCAGCAACGGACCGTTTTTCAGGTCCAGGCTGCGTTGTGCTTCGTTAGCCAGTTCGGTCAATCGTTCAGGGCTGTCCAATTCGTGAACCCAGAGCAAATCCCGAGTGTTCAGCGCGCCGAACGTGGCTTGCCACTGGCCGTTCTGTTGCGTGAAACCGAGACGCAGCGCGTCATGCTGTTCGATCAGTGCCGTGAGTGCCGCTTGAAGAGGGATTGCATCCAGCGTTTGCAGGGGCTTGAGCATCAGCGCCTGATTCCAGTGCTGAAGCTCAGGGATGTCCATTTCAAAGAAACGCGCCTGAATCGGCAGCAGCGGCAGCGAACCGCTGACCTGCTCTGCCGCCGCAGCGGGCTTTTTCTCGATCAGTCTGGCCACCGAAGCCAGTTGGCTGATGGTCTGTTTTTCGAACAATTGCTTGGGGCTGAGCTTGATGCCCTGGCGCTTGGCGCGGGCGATGATTTGCAGGCTGAGGATTGAATCGCCGCCCAGTTCGAAGAAGTTGTCGGTGCTGCCGACCTTATCCAGTTTCAACACGTCGGCCCACACGGCGGCGAGCTTTTCCTCGATCTCGCCAATTGGCGCGGTATAGCGCTGTTTGATCACGCCCGGCTTGGGTAAGGCGCGCTTGTCGAGCTTGCCGTTGGCGGTCAGTGGCAGCTTTTCAAGCAACATGAACTGCGCGGGCACCATGTAGTCGGGCAAGCGCGCCGTCAGTTGCTCGCGCAGGCTGTCGACAGTCAGGCTGGCACCGGCTGCCGCGACGCAATAGGCCACCAGTTGCAGGCGCGATTCGTCTTCATCAACAGGTAATGCCAGCACACTGACTTGCGCGACCGAAGTCAGGCTCAGCAGCACCTGCGCCACTTCAGCAGGCTCGACACGATAGCCGCGCACTTTGACCTGATCGTCGGCGCGGCCGATGAATTCCAGCAATCCCTGATGATTGCGCCGCATGCGGTCGCCACTGCGGTAAACCCGTGCTCCATCTTGCGCAAACGGGTCCGGCACGAAGCGCTCGGCAGTCAGCGCAGGCTGGCCGAGATAGCCCAGCGCAACGCTGTCACCACCGATGTACAGCTCGCCTGCGACCTGCGTGGCGACGGGGTTGAGCACGTCATCCAGCACGTAAGCGCTGGCCCCCGGCAATGGCGCGCCGACCGGCACGCTACGCAGAGGGTCGCCAGAGTGTGCAGAGCATTGTGGGAAACGTGAGACCTGTGGGATCGCATTCAACTCCGATAAAGCAGGCACCTCATGGGTCAGTACGCCAACCGTAGTTTCGCTCGGGCCATAGTGGTTGATCACCCGGCAACCCGGCTTGAGCTGACGCACCTGCTCGACCAGCGCTGGCGAACAGGCTTCGCCACCGACGATCAGCGCATGCTGCGGCAGCACGTCGGCGGGTTGAGCGGCTTGCAGCAGTGCGGCCAGATGACCCGGCACGATTTTCAGCACGCCGACCTGATGCTCGGCCATGTAGGTCGCAAAGGCGTCCGGGTCGAAACCCAGCGATTCGGTCAGCACATGCAGCGTTCGCCCTGAACACAGCGCGCCGAACAACACGGTATGGCCGAGGTCGGCGGCGATGGTCGAGACCAGTGCCATGCTCGCCTCGGGGGCCAGTTGCAACTGCTCAAGCACGCCACGCACGTAACTGGCCAGCGCGCCCTGGCTGACCACTACGCCTTTGGGGTGGCCGGTGGAGCCGGAGGTATGAATCACGTAGGCCGCAGAATCGGCTGGCAACTCGATATCGGGACGGCTGGTCGGCAAGCTCTGCCACAGCGCAGGCGTCCAGGCCAGACCCTGACAACCCGCAACGTTCAAAGATGTTTCACGCCTGTCGCCTTCGGCACACAGCAGCACCTTGGTCTGGGCATTGCTCAACATCTGTTGCAGGCGCGCATCCGGGGCTTTGACGTCCAGCGGCATGTACACGCCGCCGGCCTTGAAGATCGCCAGCACCGCCGTCAGCCAGTCCAGCGAGCGTTCCATCAATACCGCGACCGGCTGGCCTTCGCAGACACCCCGTCCGATCAAGTGATGGGCCAGTTGATTGGCCGCCTGATCCAGCTCGCGTGTGCTCAGGGTACGATCCAGACAGCGGGCGGCCAGCGCATCGGGCTGGCTTTCGACCTGCCGGTCCCAGAGCTGCAATACCTGAGGCGCGGGCTCACGAACTTCGCGCGGCAGCTCGACCGCCAGCGCGCCAAGGCTGAACAATGGCGCATTCGGTGCATTGAGCAGGGTCTTGAACAGGTCGAGCAATTCGGGGATGAAGCCCTCGACGGTCGCACGCCGATACAGGTCGCTGGCGTAGGTCATGTCACCGTGGATCAGCGTGCCGTCGTCGGTAATGTCCAGTGCCAGATCGAAATGCGCACCCTGCTTTTCAAACGCATATTCGCTGACCTCCAGCCCTGCCAGCTTGAGGGCGGTTTTCTGTTTGAGGACCACGTTCTGGTTGAACTTGGCCTGGAACAACGGGTTATGCCCCAGGCTGCGCTCTGGCGCGAGGTGATCGACCAGTTGCTCGAACGGCACGTCCTGATGAGCCTGCGCGCCGAACGAGGTGTCGCGAATCTGCGCCAGCAAATCGAGGTAACTCAGGCGCTCATCTATCTGGCAGCGCAGCACCTGAGTGTTGATGAAGAAGCCGATCAACCCTTCGGTTTCCGCCCGACCACGGTTGGCGTTGGGCACGCCGATGCGGATATCGCGCTGCCCGGCCTTGCGCGACAAAAACAACGAAAAACCGGCCAGCACCAGCATGAACAGGCTCATGCCTTGGGGGCGGGCGAAGGTATTGAGTTGCTGCGACAACTCGGCGCCGAAATCGAAGCGCAGGTGCTCGCCCTGAAAGCTTTGCGTGACCGGGCGCGGGAAGTCCTGCGCGGCGTCCAGCAGCGGCTGCTCGTCACCCAACTGGCCGCGCCAGTAATCCAGTTGACGCTCGCCCTCGCCCGCCTCCAGCCAGCGGCGCTGCCAGATGGCGTAGTCGGCGTATTGCAGCGGCAACGCCGGCAGACTCGGTTCGCGACCTTCGACATACGCCTGATAGCAGTGGACAAACTCCTGAATCATCACGTCCATCGACCAGCCGTCGGAGACGATGTGGTGCATGTTCACCACCAGCACATGCTCGTCACTGGCGAGGCGGAACAGGTGCGCACGCAGCAACGGGCCTGTGCGCAGGTCGAACGGCTGGCCGGTGAGCGTGGTCACTTGCAGCGCCAGTTCAGCGTCACGCAATTCGCTATCGGCCAGAACCGACAGGTCAATGCTGTCCAGCGCGATGCTCTGGTTGTGCAGCAGCACTTGCAGCGCCTGATCGCCATCGGTCTGGAACACTGTGCGCAATACTTCGTGGCGTTCGATCAGGTGATCGAACGCGCGGCGCAAGGCCGACTCGTTCAGCGGGCCTTGCAGACGCAGGCCGGTGGTCATCTTGTAGGCATCGCTCAGCGGGTCGAGCTGCCAGAGGAACAGCAGGCGCTGCTGGGCAAATGACAGTGGAATCGCGCTGAAATCATGACGACTGACCGGCACCGGCAACAGGCTGAAATCCTTGCCTTCCTGACGCAGGCGGGTAAGGAACTGTTGGCGTTGTTCCAGCGAAAGGCCAACAAAACGTTTCGCGATACGTGCAGCAGTGGTCGCGGTCATGCGCCAAATTCCTCCAGTGAATCCATGAACTGGTCCATGTCGCTCCAGTCGTTATCCGTTGTGTTGTCGGTCAGCAGCGCCACTTCGGCGGCGAGTTCGCCCAGCAGCGGTTTTTCAAACAGCACGCGTAGCGGCAGGCTGACGCCCAGTCGGGTCTTGATCCGCGCAATGACTTGCGCGGCGAGCAGCGAATGGCCGCCCAGCTCAAAGAAGTGATCGTCCAGCCCGACCTGCTGCGCGTGCAGGACTTCCTGCCAGATAGCCGCCAGGCAGATTTCCACCTCGCTGTGCGGCGCGCGATAACGGGCCTGCAACTGGCTTGAATCGGGCGCAGGCAACGCCTTGCGGTCCAGTTTGCCGCTGGGCGTGAGTGGCAATTGCGCCAGCAGCAACAAGTGTGTCGGCACCATGTAATCCGGCAGGCTGGCTTGCAGCTGCCCCTTGATGCGCTGGCGCAAAGCCATTTGTTCGGTATCGCTGTTTGCCACGACACTTGGCACTACGTAGGCGACCAGTTGCGCACTGCCGGCCAGCGCAACCGCCAGTACCACCGCTTCGCGCACGCCCGTGCATTGCTGCAGGCGCGATTCGATTTCGCCCAACTCAATACGGAAACCGCGAATTTTCACCTGATGATCGACCCGGCCAATGTACTCGATGGCGCCATCAGCGCGCAGTCGGGCACGGTCGCCAGTGCGGTACAGGCGCTCGCCGGCAACGAACGGATCCGCCACGAAACGCTCGGCGCTCAGGCCTGGCTGGGCGTGATAACCCCGTGCCAGACCCGGCCCGCCGATGTACAGCTCGCCCAGCGCGCCTTGCGGCAGCAGGTTCAGTTGATCGTCGAGCACGTACAAACGACGCCCCGCCAGGCCTTTGCCGATCGGCACGCCGCGCCACGACACCTGCTCCGGGGTCAGCGCGCTGCAATCGTGAATGCTCGACACCACCGTGGCTTCGGTCGGGCCATAGGTGTTGAGCAGGCGCACATGCCCCAGCCCGGCGTGCTGCCACAGACGCAGGCCTTCAACGGCCATCGCCTCGCCGCCGACGTGAATCTGCCGTAATGCGCCAAAATGCACGGGTGGGCTGGCGGCAAAATCCTGAACCAGGGTCAGCCAGTAGGCTGCTGGCAGGTCCGCCAGGGTCACGCCGTGTTCGACGATGGCGTGATGGAAGGTGGCGCTGTCCCACAAACGCTCGTCACGCAGCACCACGGCCGCGCCGCGACACAGCGGCGGGTAGAACTGCTCGACAAAGCCGTCGAAACTTTGCGTGGCAAATTGCAGAACCCGATCGCCTTCGCGCAGGTCGCTGTAGTCCGCGCCCAAGGTGACGAACTCGGCCAGTGCGCCATGACTGATCGCCACGCCTTTTGGCCGGCCGGTCGAGCCCGAGGTGTAGATCACGTAGGCCAGATGGGCCGGATCGATATCGACAACCGGATTTTCTGCGCTGGCTGCTTCGCTGTTCATCTGATCAATGCACAGGCACTGAATGCCCGCCAGTTCAGGCAGCGTCGGCCGCTGTTCGCTGTGGGTCAGCAGCCGTTTCAGGCCGCTGTCTTGCAACACATGACGTAAACGCTCGCTCGGCGCGCTGAGGTCCAGCGGCACGTAGGCACCGCCCGCCTTGAGCACGGCCAGCAGCGCGACGGGCATGTCCAGCGAACGGCCCAGCGCCACGCCGACCAGCACGTCCGGGCCGACACCCTGCTCGCGCAATTGCCAGGCCAAGCGGTTACTGCGCTCGTTCAGTTCGCAATAGGTCAGGCTCGGTGACGGGCTTTCACCGGCGAGGATCAGCGCCAGTGCGTCCGGCGTTCGCTGCACTTGCGCTTCAAACTGGCGATGCGCGGGGATTGTGGTGTCGGCTTTGGTGGCGCTGTCGACAGCCAGCAGGTGCGTGCGCTCGTCGGCCGACAGCATCGACAGCTCGGCAATGGTTTGCAGCGGGTCAGCGCAGACCGACGTCAACAGGTTGCGCCAGTGCGCGGCCAGGCGAGCGATGGTCGGCTGATCGAAAATGTCGGTGGCGTAAGTAAAGGCGGCGTTCAGCTGTTCGCCTTCACCGCTGGTGGCGAGCATCAGGTCACTGGCAGCGGCGTGCGAGCGCTGGGCCAGTGCTTGTTGCTCGGCGGACAGATTGGCCACGCGCAGGCCGCCGCTCAGTTGCTTGTCCAGCAAGTCGGCCACCACCGGCTGGTGATTGAACATCACCTGGAACAGCGGGTTGTGGCTTTGGCTTCGCTCGGGCTGCAAGGCGTCGATGATGGCGTCGAATGGCAGCTCCTGATGCGCCTGGGCACCGGTCGAGGCATCGCGCACGGTGTGCAGCAAATCGACAAAGCGCGTCTGCGCCGTAACTTCACTGCGCAGTACCTGGGTGTTGATGAAGCAGCCGATCAGGCCTTCGGTTTCACTGCGCGTGCGGTTGGCGATCAGGCCGCCGACGCGAATATCGGTCTGCCCGCTGTAGCGATGCAGCAGGCTTTTGAAGGTCGCCAGCAACACCACGAACAGGGTCACGCCCTGCCGTTGCGCAAGGATTTTCAGGTTGCGCAGCAGCTCGGGCGCAAGCGCCAGTTCCAGACGCGCGCCTTCATGACTGGGCAACGCTGGGTACGGGCGGTCGGTGGGCAGTTCGAGTACCGGGTGTTCTTCACCCAGGTGCTTGCGCCAGTAATCCAGTTGGCGCTCTTGTTCGCCAGCCTCCAGCCAGCTGCGTTGCCAGACGGCGTAATCGCGGTACTGCACAGCCAGTGGCTGGAAAGGCAGTGGCTTGCCGGCCAGCAACGCGTCGTAACCGCGCAGCCATTCATCGATCAGCACGTTCATCGACCAGCCGTCGGTGATCATGTGGTGCAGGTTGAGCAGCAGCAGATGTTCTTGCTCGGCGAGGCGCAATACCTGCACGGTAAACAGCGGCCCGCGCTGCAAATCGAAGGTCTGCGCCGACTGCTCGGCCATCGCCTGCCGCGCGTTCGACCAGCGCTGCTGCGGCGGCAACGGGCTCAGGTCGATCAGGCGGATATTGACCGGCGCGGGTGGCGCAACACGCTGAAACGTCCGGTCGCCTTCCTGACCGAAGGTCGTGCGCAGGCTCTCGTGGCGCTCGACCAGCGCGCTGAACGCCCGCTCCAGCAGCGGCAGCTCCAGCGGGCCGTTCAGGCACACCGACATCGGCAGGTTGTAGGCTGCGCTGTGCGGGTCCAGTTGCCAGAGAAACCACATGCGCTGCTGGGCATAGGACAACCCGTCACGCTCGGCCAGCCCTGCGCAGGAAGGGATCGGGAACAGCGCGAAATCCATGTTCTCCTTGCGCATGCCATCGAGAAACAGACGACGTTTTTCAAGGGGCAACTCGACAAAACGACGAGCGAGTTTCTGGGCGTGTTCGGGGTTCATGGTCGAATCCTTGCTGAATGGGGCTGACCGTCGGGCGGGGTCGTATCAACAAGAACGAATTGGCGGGGAAATATTTAGAAAGGTTTCTCGAGGCTGGCGCTCTGCATTGCACCGCCCACCCAAGAGAGGACGCAGAGCGTCCAGAACTGCATGCCTACGCGGAGCGCAGGCACGATAATCTACAAGCGGTTACTTATCCGAATGCCCCTGCGCCATGGCCACCACGACTTTGCGCTTGCCGGTGAACGGTGCGCGGGAGTGGGCGGTGAGCATGTTGTCGAGCATCAGCACGTCGTTTTCCAGCCACGGGAAGCTGACGGTGCAGTCGTCGAGTACGCCGCGAATCTCGTCCAGCAGGGTTTCTTCGATGGGCGAGCCGTCGCCGTAATAGACGTTGCGCGGCAGGTCTTCTTCGTCCACAACGTCCAGCAGGGTTTCGCGCACTTCCGGTTGCAGGTTGGAGATGTGGAACAGGTGCGCCTGGTTGAACCAGACCGTGTCTTGGGTCACCGGATGGCGGGACACTGCCTGGCAGATTTGCCGGGTGCGCAGTTCCCCGTCGTCTTTCCATTCGCATTCGATGTTGTGTGCCTGGCAATACGCTTCGACTACACGTTCATCTTCGGTGTTGAACACCTGGCTCCATTCCACATCCAGCCCGTTGCCGTAGTTGCGCACGTACATGAGCTTTTTTTCGATGAAGCGATCACGAATGCGCGCCGGAATGCGTCGGTAGATCTCGCGACTGTCGGCAATCGGCGTTTCGCCGCCGGTCTGTGCCGCGATCATGCTGTAGAACCAGATTTTCATCGGCCAGTCCAGCGTGTAGGCCTGCTCGTTGTGCAGCGGGATGCTCTGGTGCGCCGGGTATTCGGTCGAGGTGTACACCCCTTTGGTCACGTTGCTGCGCGGCGTGGAGCCAAACTCGTAATTGAGCAGCGGATCGCCGAAACCGGCCGCGAACTCACGAAACGCCTCGGCGCCGCCAACCTCGAAACCGCGAAACAGGATGCCACCCGCGCTGTACAGGTGCTCGGCCACCAGCGGCTTTAGCTCACCCAGCGCTTCCATCAAGTCCAGACCTGGCTCGGGCGCCTGCACCAGCATGGGCAACGTGCCCGCCCCCGCCAGCAGCGGCCGGATATCCAAACTCAACGCATGACTCATGATGTCTCTCCCTCGATGGCAAAAGCTCCAGAACCCCTGCGGCCTGGCGCAACACCCATGTGCAGATTGAACGTACTTCGCGGCTGAAAAATTAGCAGCCCAGCCCCTTTTCCTGCGCGGTGCGGGGGTTTCCGGCAGCTCTGAAACAATTTTTTTCATTTAAACGCAAAATATTCCTACAGGAATCTCGTTCTCATTCGTCTTTAACTGAATGCGAGGCTTTATACCGCCCGCGCGTAAAGAACCTGCACGTAAAAAACAGGGAGCCCGGCCTTGCGCACGCTCTACATCGTGAATCGAGATTGTTTATCCATGTCGAAGAAGTCCCGTTCAAAAATCTGGTTTCTCGTCCACAGCTGGCTGGCCCTGCCCATCTGGTTCTTCGTGCTGATCGTCTGCGTGACCGGTACGCTGGCGGTGATCAGCAAGGAAATCATGTGGCTGGCCAATTCGGAGATGCGTGACAACCGCCCCTCCGATGATGCCCAGCGCATGAACTTCGAGCAGATTCGCGCCACCATCGAGCGCAACGAGCCGGACCTGATCGTGGGCACGATCATGCAGCCCGACGGCGACTATTTCGCCCTCAGCGTGTTCGTGACTTACCCGGACGGCCGCTCGGTGCCGGCTTACGTCAACCCCTACACCGGGGTGATTCAAGGCCTCACGCCGTCTTTCGACTTCCGCCGCTTCACCCGCGCCCTGCACGGCTGGTGGCTGGTGCCGTTCACCAATGGCTATTCGTGGGGCTGGTATCTGGTGTCGATTCTCGGCCTGCCGTTGCTGGCTTCGCTGGTGACCGGGCTGGTGGTCTACAAGAAATTCTGGCGCGGCTTTTTCAAGCCGGTGCGTTTCAGCCAGGGCCCACGGATTTTCTGGGGCGACATTCATCGGCTCAGCGGCGTGTGGTCGATCTGGTTCATCGCGGTGATTTCCATCACCGGCACCTGGTTTCTGATTCAGGCGATTCTGGGTGATAACCAGATCAGTATTTCCAGCAAATCCCAAGTCGCGTCGATCATCCCGCACAGCGCCGTGCCACTGACCGCCGACGGCAGCCCCGCGCCGACCATCAGTCTGGAAAAAGCCGTGGCCATCGCCAAAGAGCGGATTCCAGGTCTCGAGGCGAGCTTCATCACCCCGCCGTTCAATGCCTACAGCAACATGCAGGTCGGCGGGCGCAGCTGGTACCCGCTGATGTTCCAGACCGCCGAAATCAATCCGTACAGCGGCGAAATAGCCGCCTCGCACCTGCTGTCGGACCGCAACAAGCTGGAGTTCGTCACTGAATCCATGCGCCCGTTGCACACCGGCGACTTCGGCGGTATCTGGATCAAGCTGATCTGGGCGTTCTTCGGCCTGATCCTGAGCATGATGGTCCTCAGCGGCCTGTTGATCTGGAGCAAGCGCACCGCACTGGCGACGCTTAACGCCCTCAAGCGTGAAGGCAAAACCAGGCCTGTCGCGTACACGCCGGAACCCCACACCTCGCCAGTGGCGACCCGCACCCCGGAGAACAGCCTGTGAGCAAGGTCGCTGTCGCACCACCTGCATCGTCGCTGAGCCGTTTCTGGCATAAGTGGCGCTTCCACATCAACGTGCTGCTGGTGCTGATCCCGCTGGGTTTCATGCCCAAGTACTTCTCCGACAACGCGCTGGATCGCGGCGACAAGGGCCTCGGTCAACGCGAGGTCGGCGAGATTCAGGTCGGTCCGTGGAGCCTGCGTCTGGCAGAGGACCGCAACGAAGCCCCGCGCCTGTCCGGCCCGTCGGGCTACATGAAAAGCTTCAACGCTGCGCTGTGCAACGCCTGCATCGACCGGGTCAAGGCCACGTACCTGCGCATCGGCAAGCCGCGCAGCCTGCGCACCGCCGGGGTGATTTTCTTCGGCGGCGGCTATCGCATGAGCGCGTTCATGCAGGTTGCCGAAAACACCAGCCCCGACTCCGACCTGTGGATCACTATGGAAGGCTGGGACGGCACCGTGTATCAGACTTCCATCCCTCTGCAACAGGCTTCGCCGACTACCGCGGCGTGGCTGAAAAAACAAGGAGCCACACCATGAGTGCCCGCCCTTCCCTGCGCTGGCTGACGGCCGGCGCCCTGTGCCTGCTTGGCCTGAGCGGCAACGCCCTGGCGCACAACCCGATGTGCGAATGCAAACAGATCGACAACGAGCAGATCCGCTGCACCGGCGGTTTTTCCGACGGCAGTGGCGCACCTGGCGTGACCCTCGACGTGATCGGCTACGACGAAACCATTCTGGTGCCGGGCAAGCTGGGTGAAGATTCGACCGTGACCTTCAAGCGCCCGGCGTCCGAGTTCTACGTGCTGTTCGACGCAGGCCCTGGCCATGTGGTGGAAATCGATCAGGCGGACATCCCGACCCCATGAGTGCACCCACCCGACAAATCGTCCGTCCGGCAGGTGCCGGGCATGAAACCCTCTACGTGTTGCTGCTGTGCGTGCTGATCATGGCCGCTGCCGCCAGCGTGGTCAGCCTGCACCGCGAAACACAGGACGTGCACAGCGTGGCCAGCCATCAACTCGATGCGCGACGTGACCTGACCGCCGCCGAGCAAGGCATCTACGCCGACCTACGCGTAACGCTGGATGAGATCCGCTTGCTGACCGAAGAGCAGCAAACGCCGATTACCCCGCAACAACTGGGCGAAGAAGGCTTTGCGCCGTTCGCCCAGGACGCCAGTTCGGTCAGCCGTGGAGGCCATGCCTGGCAAATGGTCGAGCAGTCCTATCTGGGCTTGAGCCAGACGCCAGGCGTGGCCGGTTCGTTTCTGATGCGCGTCGACTCATCCCGTGGCAATCAGGCCGACATCTGGATCAACCGCAGCGCTTCGATACCCCCTGTCAGCGACCTGGGCGACAAGGCCTTGATCGACGCAGGCTGGAAACAGGTCGTCGCGCAATTCGATGCTGGCGTAACCCGTCAGCACCCGCACTGAAACTCCGCATTCCTTTGAAAGAAGACCGCTTGCCCATGCCTATTTCATTCAAACGCCGCCCTTTCCTTCGCGTTCTGTTGCTCAGCCTGTTTGCCGCCATGCTGGCGCCCGCCAGCTTCGCCGCCGACCCGGCCAAGCGCCTGCGCATCGGCATCACCCTGCACCCGTATTACAGCTACGTGAGCAACATCGTTGGTGACAAGGCCGAAGTGGTGCCGCTGATCCCGGCCGGTTTCAACCCGCACGCCTACGAACCCCGCGCCGAGGACATCAAGCGCATCGGTTCGCTGGACGTGATCGTGCTCAACGGCGTGGGTCATGACGATTTTGCCGACCGTATGATCGCCGCCAGCGAAACGCCAGACATCAAGACCATCGAGGCCAATGCCGACGTGCCGTTGCTGGCGGCCACCGGCGTTGCAGCGCGTGGCGCAGGCAAGGTGGTCAACCCGCACACGTTCCTGTCGATCAGCGCGTCCATCGCTCAGGTCAACAATATTGCTCGCGAACTGGGCAAGCTGGACCCGGACAACGCTAAAACCTACACCACCAACGCCCGTGCCTATGGCAAGCGTCTGCGGCAGATGCGTGCCGACGCCCTCGCCAAGCTGACCAAAGCGCCCAACGCCGACCTGCGCGTGGCCACGGTGCATGCGGCCTACGACTACCTGCTGCGCGAATTTGGCCTGGAAGTGACGGCGGTGGTGGAACCTGCGCACGGCATCGAACCCAGCCCCAGCCAGTTGAAAAAGACCATCGACCAGTTGCGTGAGCTGGACGTGAAGGTGATCTTTTCGGAGATGGATTTCCCGTCCACCTACGTCGATACCATTCAGCGTGAATCCGGGGTCAAGCTGTACCCGCTGTCGCATATTTCCTATGGCGAATACACCGCCGACAAGTACGAGAAGGAGATGGTCGGTAACCTCGACACCGTGGTGCGGGCGATTCAGGAGTCCGGCGCATGACTGTTGCGCAGAACCTCGACATCGTCAGCCAGGGGCCAGGCATCGAGTTCAATCAGGTGAGCCTGACGTTAGGGCGCACCACGATTCTCGACCGGGTGCATTTCAGCGTGCGGGCCGGCAGCGTGCACGCACTGGTCGGGCCGAACGGCGGCGGCAAAAGCTCGCTGATCAAGACCCTCCTCGGGCAGACACCGCATCAGGGCCAATTGAGTTTGCAATGGCCTGCCGCGCCGGGCCTGATCGGCTACGTGCCGCAGGCGCTGGAGTTTGATCGGGGGCTGCCTATGACCGTGGACGATTTCATGGCGGCCATGTGTCAGCGGCGTCCGGCGTTTCTCGGTTTGTCGAAGCACTACGCAGGGGCGATTGGCGAGGCCCTGGAACGGGTCGGCCTGCAGGATAAACGCAAACGGCGCATGGGCGCGTTGTCTGGTGGCGAACGCCAGCGCGTGCTGCTGGCGCAGGGGCTGATTCCGGCGCCGAAATTGCTGGTGCTGGATGAGCCGATGTCGGCGCTCGATGAAGCGGGCATTCAGGTGTTTGAGCGTTTGCTGGGTGACTGGCGTCGCAGCGGCATCACGGTGCTGTGGATCGAGCATGATCTGGATGCGTTGCGGCGGCTGGCGGATCAGGTGACCGGGCTCAATCGCCGCGTGCTGTTCGACGAGCCTGCCGCCACGGCGCTGACCCCGGAGCGCCTGCTGACGTTGTTTTCTGCTCATCCTCGTGCAGTGAATGCCGCTAACGGGAGCGCAGAGTGATGGATTACGAAACGTTTCGCCTGTTCATTCAGGGCCTCGCCTCTTCCGGTTATCTGCCCGAAGCGCTGGCGTATGGCTTTGTGGTCAATGCCCTGCTGGCCGGGCTGCTGATCGGTCCGGTGCTCGGTGGTTTGGGCACGCTGGTGGTGGTCAAGCGCTTCGCGTTCTTCTCTGAAGCCGTAGGCCATGCGGCGCTGACCGGCGTGGCTATCGGCATTCTGCTCGGTGAGCCCTATACCGGCCCATATGGTGCGCTGTTCGGTTACTGCCTGTTGTTCGGCATCGTCCTCAATTACCTGCGCAACCGCACCGGGCTGGCGCCGGACACGCTGATCGGTGTGTTCCTCTCGGTGTCGCTGGCACTCGGCGCGAGCCTGCTGCTGGTGCTGGCCGGCAAGATCAACGTGCACATTCTGGAAAACGTGCTGTTCGGCTCGGTGCTGACCGTCAACGGCAATGACCTGCTGGTGCTGCTGATCGTCGGTTCGCTGGTCATGGGCCTGAGCCTGCCGTTGTACAACCGCATCATGCTGGCCAGTTTCAACCCGCAACTGGCGGCTGTGCGCGGTGTGGCGGTGAAGACGCTGGATTACCTGTTTGTGATTCTGGTAACGCTGATCACCGTGGCCGCCGTGAAAGTCATCGGCGCGATTCTGGTCGGTGCGCTCCTGGTGATTCCGGCCGCAGCGGCCAGGCTGCTGAGCCAGTCGCTGAAAGGCTTTTTCTGGATCTCGGTGGCTATCGCGACCGTCAGTACCTTGTGCGGCATTCTGCTGCCTATCGTCTTCGACCTGCCGGTGCCGTCCGGCGCGGCGATCATTCTGGTGGCCGGCGTTGCCTTCGCCCTGGCCGCCATCGCTCGCGGCACACTGCCCGGCCTGAAAGGGAATATTGGATAAATGCATACTTTACGCACATTGACCCTGGCGCTGGCCCTGACCGGTCTGTTCAGCAACAGCCTGTATGCGGCCGACACCCAGGCCGACAGCGCTCAACCGGTACGGGTGCTGGCCAGCCTGCCGATCACCTATGGCCTGAGCGAGATGCTGCTCAAGGACAGCGGTGTCGTGCTGGAACGCGCTGCTGCGGCCAACCTGCCCGGCTCGCGCCAGACCGCTTACTTCACAGGTCGTGGTGCCGATGCCCTGCGCGGTCTGGCGAACAACGCCGACGCGGTAATCGGCTTGCGTTCGATCTGGGCGGATGACCCGCTCTACCCCAACGCCCGGCGCAGCAATATTCGTATCGTCGAGATTGATGCGGCGCGGCCGGTGGACGGTGGTTTGCCGGGGATCGCCGTGCAGCCGGGGTCGGGCACTGACGGGCTGAACAGCCAGCCGTGGCTGGCGAGCAACAACATGGGGCGCATGGCGGACGTACTGGCGGCGGACCTGGTGCGTCTGGCACCGGCGGCCAAGCCGAAGATCGAGGCCAACCTGGCGGCGTTCAAGCAGCGGTTGCTCAAGCTGAGTGCCAGCAGTGAGGCGGCGCTGGCCGGTGCCGACAATTTAAGTGTGGTGAGTTTGTCGGACCGTTTTGGTTACTTGATCAGCGGGCTGAACCTGGAGCTGATCGACAGCCAGGTTCTGACTGATGAACAGTGGACGCCCGAGGCGTTGGGCAAGCTGAGCGCGACCCTCAAGGACAACGACGTGGCGCTGGTGCTCGATCATCGTCAGCCGCCAGAACCGGTGAAGGCTGCGATTGAAGCGGCAGGCAGCAGGTTGCTGGTGCTGGGGATTGATGGCGCTGATCCGCTGATTGAGTTGCAGGGGGATATTCAGGGGATTGTAAAGGCACTGGGTGAGAGCGGGAGCGTCGCACGATAGTTGGGTTATCGTTCCGCACGCTCCAGCGTAGGAATGCAGGTCACGACGCTCTGCGTCGCAAAGAGGACGCAGATAATGTCCGGAACGGCATGGCGACGCGGAGCGTCGCACGATAGGTCAAATCAGTGACTTAACGTCGTCTGCGCTTCCATTTTCTGGCGCAGGCTCAGGGGGCGCATGTCGGTCCAGACTTCTTCGATGTAAGCCAGGCATTCTTTCTTGAAGCCGCTTTTGCCGACCGTGCGCCAGCCGTTGGGGATGGCTTTGTAGTCGGGCCAGATCGAGTACTGTTCTTCGTGGTTGACTACAACTTGAAAGACGATGTCTTCCCGATCGAATACTGAAGTCATTGCTGCTCTCCGTGGTAGTTCAGTGCCGCCATGCCAATTCATGGCAGCTATAGGGATTGAACGTATCGCTACGTCGAAAAATTAAAGCTGTGCAACGGCGGCGTTAAGCGCGCGGCCAAAAATTTCTGCCACTTCGTCGATCTGCTCGGCGGTGATCACCAGTGGCGGCAGGAAACGCACCACGCTGCCATGCCGACCGCCCAGTTCCAGAATCAGCCCGCGCTTGAGGCATTCGCGCTGGATCAGCGGGGCCAGACGGGCAAACACCGGTGGATGACCTTGCGCATCGCGCGCACCCGCCGGGTCGACCAGTTCGACACCCAGCATCAGCCCGCGACCGCGAATGTCGCCCAACTGCGGGAAGTCGCGCTGCAGCGCTTGCAAATGACCGACCAGCCGCGCGCCCATCGCCGTCGCGTGCTCACAGACATTGTGTTCCTGGAGATAGCGCATCACCGCCGAACCGGTGGCCATCGCCATCTGATTGCCACGGAATGTCCCGGCATGCGCGCCCGGCAGCCAGGTGTCGAGCCAGGAACGGTAAACCACCACCGCCAGCGGCAGGCTGCCGCCGATGGCTTTGGACAGGACCACCACATCGGGAATGATCCCGGCGTGCTCAAAGGCAAACATTTTGCCGGTGCGCGCAAAGCCGCTCTGAATTTCGTCGACGATCAGCGCCACACCGGCCTTTTCCGTGATCCGTCGCACACCGCGCAGCCAGTCCAGATCAGCCGGGATCACCCCGCCCTCGCCCTGCACCACTTCAAGAATGACCGCGGCAGGCAATTGCACACCCGCTTCCGGGTCATTCAGCAGGTTTTCCAGGTAGTGCAGGTTGGCGCGCACGCCCTGTTCGCCACCCAGCCCGAACGGGCAGCGGTAATCGTACGGATACGGCAGAAACTGCACGCCGCTGCTGAGCAAGGCACCCAACGGCTTTTTCGGCCCAAGACTGCCCATCAGGCTCAACGCGCCCTGGCTCATGCCGTGATAACCGCCCTGAAACGACAACACGGTGCTGCGCCCGGTGGCAGTGCGCACCAGTTTCAACGCAGCTTCCACCGCATCGGTACCGGTCGGGCCGCAGAACTGGATCTTCGCCTCATTGGCCAGCGCTGGCGGCAGCAGGCCGAACAGGTCCTGCACGAACTGGTCTTTGACCGGCGTGGTGAGGTCCAGGGTGTGCAGCGGCAATTCATCGCTGATCACCTGCTGAATCGCGTCGATGATCACCGGATGGTTATGCCCCAGCGCCAGCGTGCCCGCGCCTGCCAGGCAATCGATGAAGCGCCGCCCTTCGACGTCCTCGACATGAATGCCCTTGGCGCGCTTGAGCGCCAGCGGGATGCGCCGTGGGTAACTGCGCGCGTTGGACTCCTGGCGACTCTGCCGGGCCAGCAATGGCGACTCGTCGAACTGGTAGAGCGTCTCGGCCGCTGCCGGAGTTATCCGGGTCAACTGATCATCGATAAACCTAGTAGCGACTGACATCTGTGCAACCCTCAATACGCTGGTTGAATGACCTGATGCATGACGGTGGGCCATGCCGGTTCAGGCGTTTATTCCATCCCTTGAAAACGCGCCAGCGCGCTGCGGATTTACACCCGGTAACGAGTTTTTTATCCGCAGCGCCGGCGCGCCGACCGAAGGCCGATCAGAACCCTTCCAGTTCCGCCATCAAGTCCGCCAGGCGGTCGAATTTCTGCTCGTCGACCTGCGCCCCGCCAAGGCTTTCAAGATGCTCGGCCAACGCCTGAACGGTGTTGAATTCGAACATCGCCCGCAACGGCACGTTACGTTGCAGCAGCTTCTGCGCACGGGTGACCACTTGCGTGGCCAACAGTGAATGCCCGCCCAGCTCGAAGAAGTTGTCAGTGATGCCCACCCGCTCGACCTTGAGCACATCGGCCCAGATGGTCGCCAGTTGTTGCTCCATTTCGGTCTGCGGCGCGAGGTATTCCTGCTGCGCCTGGCTGACGTCCGGCGCGGGCAGAGCCTTGCGGTCGAGTTTGCCGTTCGGCGTCAGTGGCATCGCGTCCAGAATCACCAGATGCGCAGGCACCATGTAGTCCGGCAGGCTGGCCTTGAGGTGGCTTTTCAGCGCGTCTCGCAGCGCATCGTGATCCTGCGTGGCAACGCTTGGCACCAGATACGCCGCCAGCACTTTGCCCAGCGGACCGTCGATGTCCAGCACCACCGATTCACGGATTGCCGGATGCTCCAGCAGACGGGTTTCGATTTCGCCCAGCTCGATGCGGTAGCCGCGAATCTTCACCTGATGATCGACCCGGCCGACGTACTCCAGCACGCCGTCCTTGCGCCGCCGCGCCAGGTCGCCGGTGCGGTACAGACGCTCGCCCGGCGCACCGAACGGATGCGGCACGAACACCGGCACCGTACGCGACGGATCCGCGACATAACCGCGACCGACCCCGGCCCCGGCGACGCACAACTCGCCCACTGCGCCCAGCGGCACAAGGTCCAGCGCGTCGTCGAGCAGGTACAGGCGATTGTTGTCAGTCGGCGAACCGATCGGCAGGTACGCGCTGCGTGTGGAGTCTGCGTCAACGCGGAAGAACGCCACGTCGTCGGAACATTCAGCCGGACCATAGGCATTCACCAGCCCGATAGCCGGGTAGCGTTGCAGCCACTGGCTGGCCAGCTCCGGCGGCATGGCTTCGCCGGTCGGCAGCAGCCAGCGCAGGCTGTCGAGGGTGGCGTGCTGTTCGGCAAGCAGGCCGGTAATCAGCGACGGCACGCTTTCCAGCACGCTGATGCGCTGCGCCTGCACATGCGCCAACAGGGCCTGCGGGTCGCGGGCGATATCGTTCGGCACGATGTCCACCCGCGCGCCAAACAGCGGCGCGGCGAGGAACTGCCAGACCGAGATGTCGAAACTTTGCGAAGCGGTCTGGGCGATCACATCGCTGTCGCGCAGGTTCAGGTAGGGCACCTTGCTCAACTGGTTATTGAGCATGCCGCGCTGCTCAACCATCACGCCCTTCGGCAGCCCGGTGGAGCCGGAAGTGAAAATCACGTAAGCCAGGTTATCCGCCGCGCTGTAGCGACCCGGATTGTGCTGCGCTGATTCGCTCTGCTGCACGTCTTCCCAGACCCTCAACTGCGGACGATGGGACTCAGGCAGCACCTCAAGCAGCGCCCTGCCCTGATCCAGACATTGCGCACTGCACACCAGCACCGGCGTGCGGCTCTGGGCGATGATGCCGCTCAGTCGCACATTCGGCAGCGCCGGGTCCAGCGGCAGGTAACCGGCACCGGCCTTGAAGCTGCCGATGATCATGCCGAGCAATTCAGGCCCGCGCTCGGCCAGCAAAGCCACCGGTTGATCGAAGCCAACCCCGGCCTCGATCAGCGCATGGCCCAGTCGATTGCTGGCGATATTCAGCTCGGCGTAGCCAAGCTGGCGATCCAGACAACTGACCGCAATACGCTCTGGATGCGCTTCAACCTGCGCTTCAAACAGTTCGACGTAGCTCTTATCCAGCGGGTAAGCGTGATCGCTCTGGTTGCAGCCCTCGATCAGGAACGTGCGCTCCTGCTCGCTGACCAGCGCCAGCCCGGCCATGTCGCCATGGAAACCTTCGATCAGCGCCAGCAGCAGGCGCTTGAACTCGTCGAGCATGCTCTGCACGGTGGACTCGTCGAAATAACGCTGGTCGTAGGACAGGTGCAGCCCCAGGTCATCGCCCGGATAGCAGACCGCCGTCAGCGGGTAATTGGTGTGGGTGCGGCCGGAATCCGAGGTGGCGTTGAGGTTTTGCGCACGGTCGAGCACCGAGACTTCCACCGGCGCGTTTTCAAACACGAACAGGCTGTCGAACAGCGGTTGACCCTTGGGCAGCTCGCTGTTTTCCTGAATGGTCACCAGCGGCAGGTATTCGTACTCGCGCAGTTGCATGTTGCTGTCCAGCAACTGGCTTAGCCAGTCACGAACCGTGCAGCGCTGTTCGTCGCCCGGCATGCCCACGCGCAGGGCGATGGTGTTGATGAACAGGCCGACGGTGCGATGCATCTGCGGTAATTCCACCGGCCGCCCGGCCACGGTAACGCCGAACACTACGTCGCGATCACCGCTCATGCGCCGCAAGGTCAAGGCCCACGCCGCCTGGGCGAAGGTGTTGACGGTCAGTTGATGCTGCTGGGCCAGTTCACGCAGTTGTGCGCCGTCGCGTTCATCAAGGCGGGTGTAGCAATCGCCCACCACCATGCCGCCGCTGTCACCGGCATGTTCACGCAGGAACGGACGGTCGCTGGGGATCGGCGTCGGCCGTTCAAAGCCGCGCAGGTTGTGCTGCCACCAGTCGCGCGCCTGCACCAGGCCACGGCGTTGCAGCCAGCCGATGTAATCGCGATAGCGCGGCGCAGGCGTCAGTTGTGCTTCACGCCCTTCACCCAACGCGGTGTAAATGTCGAAGAAGTCGTTCATCAGCAGCGAACGGCACCAGGCATCGATGAGGATGTGGTGGTTGCTCATCATGAACCAGTAGCGCGCTTCATCGACGCGGATCAGGCGCAGGTGGAACGGCGGCTGATTGAGCAGATCGAAACCAGCCTCGCGCTCGGACTTGAGCAAGGCCTGCAAGCGCGGTTCCTGTTCGTCCGAAGGCACATCACGCCAGTCCAGATAATCAATCGGCGTGCTGCCTGGCTTGTGAATGACCTGCAGCATGGTTTCGCCAATGTCCCAGCAGAACGAGGCACGCAGCGCTTCGTGACGGGCAATCACCGCCTGCCAGGCCTGGGCGAAACGCTCCGGGTCGAGCGCGCTGTTGATGCGGTAGCGGTCCTGCATGTAATACAGGCCGGTGCCGGGTTCCAGCAGGGTGTGCAGCAGCATGCCCTCCTGCATCGGCGTCAGCGGGTAGACGTCCTCAATGTGCGTCGCAGGGACCGGCAGCGCGTCGAGTTGCGTCTGATCCAGATCGGCCAGCGGGAAGTCCGAAGGCGTCAGACCACCGCTGCCATCGCTCAGGCAATGGGCAATCAGCGCCTGCAACTGATTCAGATAAGCCTGCGCCAACGCTTCGATGGCGGCGGGCTGATAACGCTCGGCGCTGAAGGTCCAGCGCAGCAACAGTTCGCCGCCATACACCTGGCTGTCGAAGCTCAGCTCATTGGGCAGCGGCGCGTGCGGATCATGGGCCTCACCCGCCGACTCTTCCAGCGGACGGAACAGCGCATCGTCGGCGAAGCTCTGGTCGAACTGGCCAAGGTAATTGAAGGTGATCGGCGCCACTGGCAGCGCCTGCATGGCGGCCTTGCTGGCAGCATCGGCCAGATAGCGCAGCACGCCATAGCCAAGGCCTTTGTGCGGCACCTGGCGCAGTTGCTCCTTGATCGCCTTGATCGAGTCGCCCGGCGCTGCGTCGGCAGCCAGTGCTGGCGTGAGGCGCAGCGGATAGGCGCTGGTGAACCAGCCCACGGTGCGGGTCAGGTCGATGTCGTCAAACAGGGTTTCGCGACCGTGCCCTTCCAGCTGGATCAGGGCCGATGGCTGCCCGCTCCAACGGCAGACCACTTGCGCCAGTGCCGTCAGCAGAAGGTCGTTGACCTGAGTGCGGTAGGCGCTGGGGGCCTGTTGCAGCAGTTGCCGGGTACGTTCGGCATCCAGCCGCACGCTGACCGTTTGCGCGTGACGATTCTGCTGGCCGCCCTGCGAGTTATGGCACGGCAGATTGGTCGCAGGACCGCCCAGTTGACGCTGCCAGACATGCAACTCTTCACGTAACGATTCATTACCCGCATAGGCCTGCAAGCGCGCGGCCCAGTCGCGGAACGCACTGGTCTTGGCGGCGAAACGCACTGGCGTAACGTCGCTCAACTGGCGATAAGCCGTTTGAAAATCGTCGAGCAGCACACGCCACGAAACGCCATCAACCACCAGGTGGTGAATAACCATCAACAGGCGTTGCTGGCCCTGCGCCCCGTCAACCAGCAAGGCACGCAGCAGCGGGCCGTTTTGCAGGTCGAGGCTGCGCTGGGTGTCGGCGTACAAGGCTGCACATTCGGCCATGTCGGCAACCCGCGCCTGGATCAGCAGGGTTTCAGCGGTGACGGCGCGGTGCTCGGCCTGCCACTTGCCGTTCTGCTCGGTGAAACTCAGGCGCAAGGCGTCGTGCTGTTCAAGCACGGCCCGTAACGCCTGCTCCAGAATACGTGGATCAAGGGCGCTGACCGGCTCCAGCACCAGCGACTGATTCCAGTGCTGGCGCTGCGGGATCGGCGTGTCGAAGAACCAGTGCTGAATCGGCGTCAGCGCGGACGCACCTTCAAGCAGCCCCTGTTCGGCCTGAATCAGTTCACGGGTGGTCGCCACCGCGGCCAGGGTCTGCACGGTCTGATGCTGAAACAGATCACGCGGGCTGAAATGAATACCCGCCTGACGCGCGCGGCTGACCACTTGAATCGACAGGATCGAATCACCGCCCAGCTCGAAGAAGTTGTCGTTGAGGCCGACTTTCTCGACGTTCAGCACCGCGCACCAGATCGCCGCCAGTTGCTGCTCCAGCTCGCTGGCGGGCGCGATGTAATGCTGACGATTGAGCTCCGGGTCCGGTGCAGGCAAGGCGCGGCGATCCAGCTTGCCGTTGGCGGTCAGCGGCATGCTGGCGAGCAGCATCAGGTGGGTTGGCACCATGTAATCCGGCAACTGCGCCTTGAGGTGCGCTTTCAGCGATTCACGCAGTTGCGCCTGCTGTTCATCGCCCTGACCGGCCATCTCACTGACCAGATAGCCTGCCAGTTGCTTGCCCGACGGCGTGTCCAGCGCCAGCACCACGGCTTCGCGAATCGACTCATGCTCAAGCAATCGGCTTTCGATTTCGCCCAGTTCGATGCGGAAACCACGAATCTTCACTTGATGGTCGATACGCCCCAGGTACTCCACCAGACCGTCAGTGCGCTGGCGCACCAGGTCGCCGGTGCGGTACAGACGCCCGCCATTGCTGGCGAACGGATCAGCCACGAAACGCTCGGCGGTCATGCCGGGGCGCTGATGATAGCCCTGAGCCAGACCGGCACCGCCGATGTACAACTCGCCACTGGCGCCCTGTGGCACCAGCGCCAGATCGGCGTCGAGAATATAGGCCACGCGCGCGCCGACGATGCGCCCAATCGGCACGCTGGCTTCGCCTTCCTCCAGTTGCTGCGGCGCCAGGCTGGCCAGCGGCATGACCACGGTTTCGGTCGGGCCGTAGGCATTGAAAAACAGCTCGGGCTGGAACACCGCGCGAATGCGCTGCAAGTGTTCGCCGGTCAGCGCTTCACCGCCGGTGATGCACATGCGCACCGGCAAAGTCTGCCCCTGAGTCGCCAGCCATTGCGCCAACTGGCTGCCGTAGCTGGGGGTGAAACCGAGAATATTGACCTGCTGCTCACGAATCAGCGTGCAGATTTCTTCGGCGTCCCACTGGCCTTGCGCGCGCAATACCACGCGTGCGCCGCTGAGCAACGGCACCAACAGACGCTCGGTGGCGGCATCGAAGTTGATCGAATAGAAATGCAGTTCGCAGTCGTCCGGCTGCATGTCGAAGCGACGCATCACCGCCTGGCAATGCATGGCGATTTCACCATGGGACACCACCACGCCCTTGGGCTTACCGGTCGAACCGGAGGTGTAAATCAGGTACGCCTGATGCTGCGGCAGGCTGATAAACGGCAGTTCATCGGACGAGAAAGACGCCAGCAGAGGCTGATCGTCTTCCAGGCACCAGCGGGCCACACCGGCAGGCAACTCGCCCAACGCGGCAAACAACGCTCGATCGCTCAACAACAGACCGACGCCGCTGTCTTCGATCATGTAGTGCAGGCGTTCCAGCGGGTATTCCGGGTCGAGCGGCACGTAGGCGCCACCGGCCTTGAGGATTGCCAGCAGGCCGACAACCATGTCCAGCGAGCGCGGCAGCGCCAGACCAACCCGCACCTGCGGGCCGACGCCGCGCTGGCGCAGCATTCCAGCCAGTTGGTTGGCACGGGCGTTCAGCTCGGCGTAACTCAGGGTTTCGCCGGCAAAGGTCAACGCCGCCGCCTGTGGGCGCAATCGGGCCTGTTCGGCAAACAGGCTGTGAATGCACTGATCGAGACGCTGCTCGCCCGCTTCAACACCGAGGCTGTCGAGCAACTGCTGGCGCTCGGCGTTCTGCAACAGCGGCAGCTCACTCAAACGCTGCTGCGGATCGACGAGCAACGCCTGCAGCAGGTTCAGCCAGTGTTCGGCCATCTGTGCGATGCGCGGTTCGTCGAACAGATCGGTGCTGTAGGTCAGGCAGCAACCCAGGCGGTGATCCAGCTCGGTGACTTCCAGGTTGAGGTCGAATTTGGTAGCCCGCGCATCGTTGACCAGGTAGTCGACAGTCATGCCCGCCAGATCGCGGCTTTGCTGGAATTCCCAGCGCTGCACGTTGCACATCACCTGGAACAGCGGGTTGTAGGCCGCGCTGCGTGGCGGTTGCAGGGCTTCGACCAGATGATCGAACGGCAAGTCCTGATGCGACTGACCTTCAATTACCGTGTGGCGCACCTGTTCAAATAACTGCGCGACGCTCATCTGCCCGTCGAGCTGCACGCGCAGCACCTGGGTGTTGAGGAACGCGCCGATCAACC
Source organism: Pseudomonas sp. CFBP2511 (assembly GCF_030209255.1). NCBI lineage: Bacteria > Pseudomonadati > Pseudomonadota > Gammaproteobacteria > Pseudomonadales > Pseudomonadaceae > Pseudomonas > Pseudomonas sp. CFBP2511. The sequence goes on from NZ_JARVSI010000028.1 coordinate 67,300, forward strand.
CTTCGCTTTCCGGACGAATGCGGTTGGCCACCGGTGCACCGATGCGCAGGTCATTCTGGCCGCTGTAGCGATAGAGCAGCACCGCCAGCGTGGCGGTCATGGTCATGAACAGGGTCAAACCGTTGCGGGCATTGAAAGCGCGGACTTTGGCGGCCAGCTCGGGGTCCAGATCGAAGCGGTACAGCTCACCCTGATGGCTTTGCACGGGCGGACGCGGCCGGTCGCAAGGCAGTTCCAGCAGCGGATGCTCGTTGCCCAGTTGCGCGGTCCAGTAATCCAGTTGGCGCTGACGCTCGCCGGCTTCCATCCACTGACGCTGCCAGACGCTGTAATCGAGGTACTGCACCGCAAGCGGCTCCAGCGGCGACGGCTTGCCGTCCAGAAACGCTTCGTAAAGCAGGCCCAGTTCGCGGGCGAAGATATCCATCGCCCAGCCTTCGGTGACGATGTGGTGCAGGGTCAGGACGAAGTAATGTTCAAGCTCCGCCGCCCTGACCAGACAGGCACGCAGCAACGGCCCGGTTTCCAGATCGAAGGGTTGATGCGCCTCGCTGTCGGCCAGCGCCTGAATGCGCTGCTGACGAACCTCGGCAGGCAGCGCAGAGTAGTCCTGCCACTGCACGCTCAGGCCGGTCTGCCCGGAAACTTTCTGGCAGGCCACGCCGTTGACGCTCGGGAAGGTAGTACGCAGGGTTTCGTGGCGCAGGATCAAGGCTTGCAGCGCGGCCTCGAAACACTCGATATCAAACACGCCGTTCAAGCGTGCCATGCCGCCGACGTTGTACGCCGGGCTGTCGGGTTCCATCTGCCAGAGGAACCACATGCGCTGCTGCGAATAGGACAGCGGCACCGGTTGGCTGCGATCGACGCGAGCAATAGGTTGCAGGCTGTTGCGTGCGCCAGACTGCTGAAGGGTTTGAACCTGTTCAGCGAATGCGCCCAGCTCGCTGGCCTCGAACAACGCGCGCAACGGCAGGTCGATGTCGCAAGCCTGACGCACACGGGAAATGATCTGCGTGGCCAGCAACGAGTGCCCGCCCAGCTCGAAAAAGTCATCGCGCAGGCCGACACGCGGCACGCCCAGCACTTGTCGCCAGACAGCGGCGATCTGCTTTTGCAGGTCGCTGTGCGGCTCGACATGTTCGCGGGTTTGCCATTGCGGCTCGGGCAAGGCGCGGCGATCCAGCTTGCCGCTCGGGCTCAGCGGCATGCTGTCGAGGCGCACCAGTTGCGCCGGGACCATGTAGTCCGGCAGTTCCAGCGCCAGGGCCGACTTGATGCGTTCGGCCTGAACGTCCTGCCCGGCTTCAGCAGTGTAATAACCGATCAGTTGCGGGCCAGCGGCGGTTTCGCGCACCAGCACGGCGGCGTGACCAACGCCCGGTTGAGCCAACAGGCGGGCTTCGATTTCCTGCGGCTCGACGCGGAAGCCACGCAGTTTGACCTGCTGATCGAGACGCCCCAGATACTCCAGCGCACCATCAACCGCCCAGCGCACCAGGTCACCCGTGCGGTACAGGCGTTCGCCCGGCTGGCCCAGCGGATCGGCGATAAAGCGTTCGGCAGTCAGGCCCGGACGGTTCAGATAACCACGCGCCAGGCCGATGCCACCGACGCACAGCTCACCGGCGACTCCGCGTGGCAGCGGGTTCAGCTCGCTGTCCAGCACCCGGCACAGCACGTTACCCAGCGGACGACCGATGGGCGAACGCAGGCCATCGGCACGCAGGCACTGCCAATGAGTGACGTTGATCGCGGTTTCGGTCGGGCCATAACGGTTGTGCAACTGCACGTTCGGCAGTTGCTCCAGCACCCGGTTGCGCAGTTCACTCGGCAGCGCTTCGCCGCCGGAGAACAGGCGACGCAGGCTACTGCACTGCTGCGTCAGCGGTTCGTCGATGAACAGTTGCAGCAGAGGCGGCACGAAATGCAGCGTGGTCACGCCATATTCGTTGACCAGTTGCGCGATGCGGTGCGGGTCGCGGTGTTCGCCGGGGCCTGCCAGCAGCAGGCGGCTGCCGGTGATCAGCGGCCAGAAACATTCCCACACCGACACGTCGAAGCTGATCGGTGCCTTTTGCATCAGCACGTCGGTTTCGTCCAGCGCGTACGTGGCCTGCATCCATTGCAGGCGCTCGGCCAAGGCCGCGTGGGTGTTGCCGACGCCTTTGGGCTGACCGGTGGAACCCGAGGTGTAAATCACGTAGGCCAGATTGTCGCCGTGCAGGTGCAGGCCCGGCGCGCTGACCGGCCAGTTGTCCAGGTGCAGCATGTCCATCGCCAGCGTGCAAACGCCCTCGGCACTCGGCAGGTCGCCGAGCAGATGGCTCTGGGTCAGCAGCAGTTCGACGCCGCTGTCTTGCAGCATGTAGGCCAGTCGATCCGTCGGGTAATCCGGGTCCAGCGGCACGTAAGCGCCACCGGCCTTGATGATCGCCAACAGACCAATCAAGAGCTGTGGCGAACGCTCGGCGGCAATCGCCACCTTGATGTCCGGGCCGACGCCTTTGTCACGCAAGTAATGCGCCAGACGATTGGCCTGGGCATGCAGGCCGGCGAAATCGAGGCTGCCGCCCTCCCACACCAGCGCAATACGCTCAGGGGTTTGCAGCGCCTGACGCTCCAGTAATTCAGGCAACCAGTTTTGCGCAGGCGTGCAGGCCGCGGCGCTCCATTGCGCCTGTTCGGCCAGCTCGTCAGCGTTGAGTAATTGCAGGTCGCCCAGCGCGACCTGTGCCTGCTGGCTGACCTGGGTCAGTAACTGAACATAGTGCCGGGCCAGACGCACGATAGTGTCGCGCTCGAACAACTCGTCGGCGTAGTCGAAGGACAGGTTGAGGCGACCGTTACGGTCCTCTTCGCTGTGCAGTTGCAGGTCGAACTTGGCCTCGCGGCTGTGCCACGGCAGCTCTTCGGCGAGCAGCCCCGGCAGCCGGCGCAAGGCGCTGAGGTCGCGTTGCTGGTGGTTGAACATGACTTGAAACAAACCATGCTCACGCGCCTGCGGGAAGGCTTCGACCAGTTGCTCGAACGGCACGTCCTGATGCGCTTGGGCGTCGAGTGCGGCTTGGCGGGTCTGGCTCAGCAGGGTCGAAAACGGCAGGCGTGGGTCCAGTTGCGCACGCAGCACCAGGGTGTTGATGAAGAAGCCGATCAGGCCCTGAGTTTCATGGCGCGGGCGGTTGGCACCGGGCACGCCGATGCGAATATCGGTCTGCCCGCTGTAGCGATGCAACAGGGTCTGGAAGCCGGCCAGCAAGAGCATGAACGGTGTCGATTGCCAGGCCTGCGCCGTATTGCTCAGCGCCGCGCTCAGTTCGGCGCTCAGGCGCAGGCTGTAACGCGAAGCGCTGTGCTGCTTGCGCAGCGAACGCGGGTGATCGGTGCTCAGCGTCAGGGTTGGCTGCTCATCACCCAGTTGCTGCTTCCAGTAGTCGAGCTGGCGCTCGGCCTCGCCTTGCGCCAGCCATTCACGTTGCCATTGGCCGTAGTCGGCGTAGCGCAGCGGCAAAGGCGTCAGTTCCAGGGTCTGACCTTGAACAGCCGATGCATAGAGGCGCGAGAACTCGTCGATCAGCACATTCAGCGACCAGCCATCAGCAATGATGTGGTGCAGCGTGACCAGCAACTGATGCTCTTCTTCGTCCAGTTGCAGCAGCGTCACGCGCAGCAACGGGCCGTTTTGCAGATCGAACGGCAGACGCGCCTGCTCTTCACGGATCGCACGCGCACGCGCCTGGCGCTCCTCGCCGGGCAGCTCGCTGATGTCGATGCTGTGCAACTGAAATTCGCCCGCTGCGTCGATGCGTTGCAGGGCCACACCGTCCTGTTCGTAAAACCGCGTACGCAGTGATTCATGCCGTTCAATCAGGCGCTGGAAGCTGCTGCGCAATGCATTGATATCCAGCTCGCCACGCAGGTGCAGCCCACCAGGAATGTTGTAGGCGCTGCTTTGCGGATCAAGCTGCCAAAGGAACCACAAACGGTTCTGCGCCAGCGATTGCGGCAGATGCTCGTTGCCCGGCAGGCGAACGATAGCGTTCTGCGCCTGACTGTTGCCTTGCGATGCAGCGATCTGAAGCGCTTCTATCTGCGCAGCAAAGGCTGACAGCGTTGGCGCTTCAAACAGCAGCCGCAGGTTCAGGTCGATGCCCAGCGTCTCGCGCAACCTGGCCACCACCTGGGTCGCCACAATCGAGTTGCCGCCGAGCAGGAAAAAATGATCGTCGGCGCTGACCTGTTCGCACTGCAACTGCTCGCACCAGACGCTGGCGATCTGCGCTTGCAGTTCCGAGCCGGTGCTTGAAGTGTGGTTTTGAATGGTCGTACCGGATGCAGGAAATACGGCATAGCTGTCGAGGCTGCCATCGGCCAGACGGGTGCGGCAGGCCGAACGCTGCAATTTGCCGCTGGAAGTCTTGGGCAACGCGCCCGGATTGAGCAGCACCACAACACTCGGCGCTTCCTGAAAGGCCTCGGCCACGGTTTGCCGGATGAGTTTGATCAGCGCTTCGGGCGGCAGGATTTTCTGCACGCTGCGGCTGATTTCGGCGGCAATGCCGATGCCTTCACTGCCGTCCTGATTGACGGCAAATGCTGCAATGCGACCTTTGCGCACCACATCGACTTCGCGCTCGATCACTTTCTCGATGTCTTGCGGATACAGGTTGTGCCCGCGCACGATCAGCATGTCTTTCAAACGGCCGGTGATGTACAGCTCGCCGTGGCGCTGAAAGCCCAGATCGCCGGTGCGCAGCCAGGTCTGGCCGTCATGCTGGACGAAGGTTTTGGCGCTGGCTTCAGGGTTGCGCCAGTAACCGTGGGCGATGCTCGGCCCACTGGCCCAGACTTCGCCAATGCTGTTTTCAGCCAGCACGTGCAGGGTGACAGGGTCGGCAATCAACACGCCGTGCCCCGGCTGGCCGGTGCCGCAGCTCATGACCGGTTGACCGTCGCCCGGTTCGGCCACGTTGCGCGCCAGCGCCTGCGTATCCAGACGCAGCGAAGGAATGCCCTTGCCGCGCTTGCCGCCGGCCACATAAAGCGTGGCTTCGGCCAGGCCGTAGGACGCCATGAAGCTGTCCGGCGTGAAGCCACAACTGGCAAATTTCTCGGCGAACGCATTCAGGCTGTCTTCGCGGATCGGCTCGGAGCCGGAATACGCCACGCGCCAGCGACTCAGGTCCAGCCGCTCCAGCGCCGAATCGCTGACCCGTGCGCTGCACAGTTGGTAGGCAAAATCAGGCCCGCCGCTGATGGTGCCGCCGTATTCACTGATTGCCTCCAGCCAGCGTAACGGCCGCGTGAGGAAATAGGCCGGGGCCATGAGGATGCACGGCACGCCGCTGAAAATCGGTTGCAACAAGCCGCCGATCAGGCCCATGTCGTGGTACAGCGGCAGCCAGCTGACGATCACGTCGTCCGGGTTGACGTCGATGCCAAAGCCATGCCGAATCAACAGCTCGTTGGCGACCAGATTGCCATGACTGACCTGCACACCTTTTGGCAAGGCCGTCGAGCCCGAGGTGTATTGCAGAAACGCGATGTCGTCGGCTTGCAACTGCGGCCCCTGCCAACCATCGGCCAAAGCGCTGTCCAGCGTATCGACACACAGCAGTGGCGGCGCATCGGCAGCGGCCAGCTCTTCCATCTGCAATAGGGCAGGCTGCACGTCGGAAGCGGTCAGCACCAGACGTGGCTCGGCATCAGCAATGATCGACAGCAGCCGCTCCTGATGATGACGGCGGTTGGATTCCGGCGGGTAAGCCGGCACCGCGATCACACCGGCGTACAGGCAGCCGAAAAACGCAGCGACATAATCCGGCCCGCTGTGGAACAGCAGAATCGCCCGATCCCCCGGTACGGTCTGACGCTGAAGCGCGGCGGCGATGGTGCGTGCGCGCAGGTCCAGATCACGGTAGGTCAACACCAGCCCTTGGGTTTTCTCGTCGGTGAGAAAACGCAGGGCCAGCCGATCCGGCGTCTGCGAGGCGCGACGCTGAAGGGCCTGAGCCAGGGTGTCGGGGAGTTCAAACGCATCCATGATGGGGTTCCTGCTAGATTCGGCGTGCCAGATAAGATCTGAATGTCAAGAAAAACGCGCGCCCTGGGGTGGGGCCGCGCGAGGCAAAAGAGCCAGAAACGCTTAACCGGCGGCCCGGCTCAACTGCCGTGAAACGCTATTGCGCCAACGGGCCAGGTGCTGCTCGCAGTACCGCCGCAGATGGCGAAGCAATTGCGCTTGCTCATCGACCAGATAGAAGTGGTGCCCTTCGAACATGTCCAGCGAAAAGCCAGTGCAGGTTTCCTCCTGCCAGTCGAGCAGTTGCTCGACGCTAACGCTGTCCTGCTTGCCGCCAAACACGTGAATCGGCACGCTCAACGGCTCGCGCCGGCCGTACACAAAGCTGCCGCAGAGCAAAAAGTCGGCGCGCAGGATCGGCAGCATCAACTGCATCAGCTCTTGGTTGGCGATGACGTTTTCGCTGGTGCCCTTAAGCGTGCGCAGTCGCGCGATCAGTTGCTCGTCGGTCTTGGCGACCGCGTATTCGCTGACGTCGCGGCGCACCGGGCCCGCAGTGGCCGAGGCAAACAACGCCAGCGGCGCGGGCAGACCTCGCTCACGCAATGCATGCGCCAGTTCGAAGGCCAGCAGCCCGCCCAGGCTGTGACCAAACAGCGCATAGGGTTTGTCCAGTTCGGCGCTGATCTCGTCAGCCAGGTGGTTGGCCAGTCGCACGATGTCGGCCTGCAACGGTTCGTCCATACGCATCCCGCGACCGGGAAGCTCCAGCGGGCGCACGTTCAGCCACTCGGGCAATTTGCGCCGCCAGGGGCTGTAGAACATCGCGCTGGCGCCAGAGAACGGCAGGCAGAACAGCGTCAGGCTCACAGGCGTGCTCATATCGAAACCGTCCGGTGGTGGGCGCGGGTGTAAAAGCGGCGAGGCGCGTGATCGAAACGCATGGGGTTCTCCTGAGGTATTCCCTGGCCGCAACCGTGGTCGGGCCTGTCACCAATGAGAACGGATGGCGTCTGCAAATAATTAGGCGTGAATGCCCGCCGCGAGCGCGTGGCCAACCGAGTCGCACTTTTAAAGTGCGCTGATTGGCTTTCGCATTTGACAATAATTATCATTAAGGCTAATTTGTTGCCCCATGTGACGGCGCTGCTTCTCGTGCAGCCCTCCCCCCCCCCCATTGGCTTTGCAGCAAGGTGAATTCCATGACGGAACACGTAATCACAAGTAAGTGCGAGTCACCGCTACTCCAGGCATTCGTTGACAACTATCTGCTGCTGGTCAAGATTGCCGCGCGAATCGTGGGCTGCCGGTCTCGCGCCGAGGACGTTGTGCAGGATGCGTTCTTCAGGTTGCGCTCCGCGCCTCAGGCCACGCTGACCTTCAAGGCACAGCTCAGCTATCTCTTTCAGATCGTGCGCAATCTGGCCATTGATCACTACCGCAAGCAGGCACTGGAACAGAAATACACCGGCCCTGAGGCCGAGGGGCTGAATGTGGTGATTCAGGGTGCATCGCCAGAAATCTCGCACATCAATTTCACAAGCCTGGAGAAAATCGCCGACGCCCTGAGCGAGTTGCCGCCCCGCACCCGTTACGCGTTCGAGATGTATCGCCTGCACGGCGTGCCGCAGAAGGACATCGCCAAGGAACTGGGCGTATCGCCGACGCTGGTCAATTTCATGATCCGCGATGCGCTGATTCATTGCCGCAAGGTCAACGGCACCACTGCCGAAGCCTGACCCTTCAGACAGACGAAAAAAATCCGGGGCCATGGCTCCGGATTTTTTTGTTTCAGCTGACTATCGGTTGTCGATCAGCGGCTGACCTGGTACTCAGGCTGTATTTCCGGCATGGCCGAAGAGTGGTGGTTGAGAATCTTCCACTCGTTGCCGATGCGGTGGTAAAGGAACGAATAACGTGCCTGCACCTTGGTTTTTTTGCCGTCTGCCGCTGTCAGGGTGAAGGTGTAGACACCGTTGTCCGCTGCTGCATCAGGCCCCAGGCGACGGATCTCCCGGTAGTTGATCTCGCCAACCGGCTTGAGCACCAGAAAGTGATCAAAGTAGTCGGTGATCTCCGCCGGGGTAGCACGTACCTTGTTGGAGACCGTAGGCTGCAAGACTGCATCCTGTGCATACAACGAGGCGACTGTCTTCGGGTTACCGGTCTGCAAGGCTTTGTTCCAGCGATCAAACAGACCGGCAATTTCCTTGTCATTCACGCTGCTTGGCGCCTCGGCGACCATGCGGTAGGTGTAGCCGGACGGCTCGGCAGCAGCCTGAACCATCGGTGCACTCACAGCCAGCAACAGGGCCAGGGCGGTCAATTTCGTTTTCATCGCTATTCTCCTACGGGGATCTGTTCAGGGATTCAGTGAGAGCTACTTTGCCTTCCCCGCCCCGGCTAGCCATCGGCCAACCGGGGTTATCTTTGTATGCCGATCGGCAGATGGGCTTTACCTCCTGTTACAGTTCTAATAGCGTCACTTCTCTATATGCCAACGCTGGCGTGGCGTCTCGCCGACGCAGCCCTCGTTGACATAGCCCTTCGCTGGAGACCCCATGCAAAGCCCACCCCACGACCCGGCAAGCGCGCTGGCCATCCGCAACCATTATCGCCAGTCGCAAAGCCGTGCCGCACGCCTTCGTCTGCTGGTCGATACGGGTCAGGAACTGATCCAGTTGCCCCCCGACGCCATGCGCAAATGCGTGTTGCAGCGCGCGTGCGCGTTTGTGGCGATGGACCACGGCCTGCTGCTGGAATGGGGCGCCGACAACGGCGTGCAGACCACCGCCCGTCATGGCAGCAAAGAACGCCTGAGCACCCTCGAAACGGCTGCCGACCCACTGGCCATCGGTCCGCAATGGCTGGAGCGGCCGGGCACTCACCTGCCCTGCGTACTGCTACTGCCTTTGCGCGGCGCCGATGAGGGCTCTTTCGGTACGCTGGTGCTGGCCAACAGCGTCGCCATCAGCGCACCCGATGGTGAAGACATCGAGTCTCTGCAACTGCTCGCCACCCTGCTCGCGGCGCATCTGGAGAACAATCGCCTGCTCGAAGCGCTGGTTGCACGCGACCGAACCATGTCACAACTGGTTCGTCAGCTGTTCACAGCGCAGGAAGACGAACGCAAACGCGTGGCCTACGACCTGCATGACGGGCTGGCCCAGACTCTGGCTGGCCTGCACCAGCGCTTGCAGGGGTTTGCCGGTCGCTGCCCGGAACTGCCAGCGCAACTGGACGCCGATCTGCAGGCCATCCTGAAACTGGCGCAGCATTGCGTTGGTGAGGGTCGGCAATTGATCAGCGGCCTGCGACCGGCCGTGCTGGACGATTTCGGGCTGTGGCAGGCCGTCGACAAGGAAGCCGATCGGCTGCGTGAAGCGGGCATCATCGTGCAGTGGACGTCGCAGTCTCTGGAGCGCCTGCCCAGCCACCTGGAAATCGCACTGTTCCGCATCGCTCAGGAAGGCATCAATAACGTGCTCAAGCACGCCAATGCCAGTTGCGTGGAACTGGCGCTGGAACTGAGTGACGGCAACGTTTCACTAAGGCTGCAGGACAACGGCCGTGGTTTCATCACCGAAAAACCAATCAACGGCACGGGCGTGCAGAAGCTGGGCCTGGTGGCCATGCAGGAACGCGCCAGCCTGCTGGGTGGCCGACTGACCTGCGTCAGCCGCCCCGGGCGTGGCACCCGGCTACGCACCATCGTCCCTTTTACTGCAGACAAGGCAATAACATGACTGACACTGTGCGACTGGTTCTGGCGGACGATCATGAGGTGACCCGCACCGGGTTCGTCTCGTTACTGGCGGGCCATCCGGAATTCGAAGTGGTTGGCCAGGCTGCCGACGGCCAGCAGGCGATCGACCTGTGCCAGGCGCTGCAACCGGACATCGCGATTCTCGATATCCGCATGCCGGTGCTCAACGGGCTGGGAGCGGCGCGTATTCTTCAACAACGCATGCCCGGTCTGAAAGTGGTGATTTTCACCATGGACGATAGCACCGACCATCTGGAAGCAGCCATCAGCGCGGGCGCGGTGGGCTATCTGCTCAAGGATGCCAGCCGCGACGAAGTGATCGACGGCCTGCAACGCGTGGCACGTGGCGAAGAGGCATTGAACAGCGCCGTCAGTGCGCGCCTGCTGCGACGCATGACCGAACGCAACACCAGTGGCGCGAGCGTGCCGGAAGCGCTGACGCCCCGTGAACGCCAGGTGCTGGGGCTGGTTGCAGGCGGCTTCAGCAATCGGGAGATCGGCGAAAAACTCGGCATCACCACCGGCACCGCCAAGGCGCACGTGGAAAAGGTCATTGGCAAGCTGGGCGCTTCGGATCGCACCCAGGCGGCGGTACGCGGCGTGGCACTGGGGCTGGTGAGCCAGTCGGCGAGCGACTGGCGATGACGGCAACCGGCAGCAGCCGCTGGGAAGACCTGCCGTTACGCGGCAAGGCGCTGGTTGCGATTTCCCTGCCGCTGGCAATGCTCATGTTTTCGCTGGTGCTCATCTACATCGCCGAACGCCAGACCGCGCAAGCCGAGGAAGATGTGCGCCGGGTGCTGCTGGTACAGGGCGACATTCAGACGCTTCATACCCAAATCGCAGAAGGTGCGGCCAGTGTGCGTGGCTATCTGCTCACCCATCAGGAAGACTTCCTGCCCGGCTACATCAATGCGCAACCGCTGATCAACGCGGCGCTGGTGCGGCTCGATGCCAATATCCGTGATCAGCAGATGCGCGAGCACCTCAAATCCATCGAACCGCTGATCCGCACCAAGGTGGACGGCCTGGAAAGGCTGCGTTCGATGGGCAGGGAAGACCACGAAAACGTTGCCTCTATTCTGGTCGAAAACAAGTACGTTCTCGACCAGTTGCGCGAACGGATCGGCGTGATGCGCGAGCGCGAGGACGCCCTGCTGGCGGAGCGTACAGAAGCGGCGGCGGCGACCCGTGAGCGCTTGTTGTGGTCTACCCTGCTGGCGGCGGCCTGCGGGATTTTCGGTGCCATTCTTGCGGTACTGATGCTGTCCAAGGGCATCGTCGCCAGGGTGCATCAGGTGCAACGCAATGCTCAGCGTCTGGCGCTCGGGCACCCGTTGCTGCCCCAGCCACCCGAAAAAGACGAGATCGGTCAACTCGGCACGCGCCTGGTCGAAGCTGGCCAGTTGCTGGCCGAACGCGAACGGGCGCTGCGCGACAACGAGGAGCGCTTGCGGCTGATTATCGAAGGCGTGAAGGATTACGGCATTTTTGCGCTGGACCGCAATGGCTATGTCACCACCTGGAACGCAGGCGCCGAACGCATCAAGGGCTACACCGAGCAGGAAATCATCGGCCAGCATTTCTCGGTTTTCTATCTGCCGCAAGAGTGCCCGCAACACCCTGACATGGCGCTGCACGAAGCCACCGTCAACGGACGCTACACAGAAGAGAGCTGGCGACGGCGCAAGGATGGCAGCCGTTTCTGGGCCAGCGTGGTGATCACCGCGCAATACGACAGCAACGATGAGCTACGTGGTTTTTCCAAGATCACCCGCGACATCAGCGATCGTCGCGTTGCCGAAATTGCCCTGGGTACTGCGCGTGAAGAAGCCGAGCGCGCCAGCCGGGCGAAGAGTGAATTTCTCTCGCGCATGAGCCATGAACTGCGCACGCCCCTGAACTCCATTCTGGGCTTCGCCCAGTTGCTGGACATGGATTCGCCCGCCAGCCAGAGGCCGCAAGTAGGCCATATCCTGCGCGCGGGTCAGCATTTGCTGAAGTTGATCAATGAAGTGCTCGACATCGCCAGAATCGAAGCCGGGCATGTGTCCCTGAGCCTCGAACCGGTCTCGCTGTCGAGCGTCCTCAAGGAAACGCTGGTGCTGGTTTCGCCGATGGCTGCGGATGGCAACATCGAGCTCAAGGAGTTGCCGCACCTGCCTGACGAACTCGGCGTTATCGCTGACCGCCAGCGTCTGGTTCAGGTGCTGCTGAACCTGCTGTCCAACGCCATCAAGTACAACCGCCCCGACGGTCAGGTGCGCATTGAGGTCGACAGGTCGGCTGAGCACGTCACCGTGAGCGTGGTAGACACCGGCTATGGCATTGCGCCGGAGCGCCTCGGTCAGTTGTTCAAGCCGTTTGAGCGGCTGGATGCCAACCCGAGCGTCGAAGGCACAGGGCTGGGGCTGGCGCTGAGCAAGAGCATGCTGGAGATGATGAAAGGCACGCTGTCAGTGCAAACCACACAGAACGAAGGTTGCCGTTTCACCCTTGCACTGCCTTTTGTTGCCGTGCACGCGCCGACCGTTGCGACGCCGCGTCCGGCCGATGCCGTACCAATACCCCGCCCCGCTGCTCGTCCGGCTTATCATGGCAAGCTGCTGTGTATCGAAGACAACCTGTCGAGCATGGCGCTGATCGAAACGCTGTTGCAGCGCAGGCCCGGCATCCAGTTGTTGTCGAGCATGCAGGGGCAGCTGGGGCTGGACCTGGCACGCCAACACGCGCCCCAGCTGATTCTGCTGGACCTCAACCTGCCGGACATCAAAGGGCTGGAGGTGCTGCAACGCCTGAGGCGCCTGCCCGCAACCGCCAACACGCCGGTGCTGATGATTACCGCCGACGCCAGCGTCAACGCCCAACGCGAACTGAAAGAGGCCGGAGCAACGGCCATTCTGATCAAACCCATCCAGGTGCCGGTGTTCCTCGCCCTCCTGGACCAGTACTTGCCGGAGCCCGTATGAGCGGAGACTTTCGTATCCTGATCATTGACGACCAGCGGCCCAACCTCGATCTGATGGAGCAGTTGCTTGCCCGCGAGGGGTTGACCAATGTGCTGAGCAGCACCGAACCCTTGCGCACGCTGGACCTGTTCAACAGCTTCGAGCCCGACCTTGTGGTGCTGGATCTGCACATGCCCGATTTTGATGGCTTCGCGGTGCTGGAACAGCTAAACCGACGCATCCCGGCCAATGACTACCTGCCGATCATGGTGCTGACTGCCGACGCGACACGGGATACGCGTCTGCGCGCACTTGCATTGGGCGCGCGGGACTTCATCAGCAAACCGCTGGATGCACTGGAAACCATGTTGCGCATCTGGAACCTGCTGGAAACCCGTGCGCTGTATAAATCGCTGCGCAAGCTGGTGCCGCCGGAAAACATCGAGTTGCTGCGCCAGACACGTGTGCCCGCGCAGCCGTGAGGCGCAGTTTTTAGCGGATAAACGTGCTACTTGATGAGCGTCACGGGCACCGACACTTCATGGATCACTCGCGTGGCCACCGAGCCCAGCAACAGACCGCCAAAGTTGCCAAGCCCGCGAGTGCCCATGACCACGGCATCGCAACCCAGCCGCTGAACTTCGGCCTCAACCTGCTCGGCAACGTTGCCCAGATCGACGTGGGCCTGGAACGGCACGCCCGCGGCCGCCAGCAGCGCAATCGCATCATCGAGCACCCGCTTGCCTTCATTTTTCAGCCCGGCCTTCACGCCATCAATCATGTCCGGGGCCAGATAAAGGCTGTAATCGATAGGGCTGGCCTGCACGTTCAGCACATGCACTTCCAGCGGCTTGTTGAGGTCGCCAGACAGCTCGATGACATAGCCCAGGGCACGCATGGCGTGCTCGGAGCCGTCGAAAGGAACCAGGACTTTGTGCATGTGCGTTTTCCTTGTTGGGGTATGCCGACAACATAGCCCGAGCCCGGCAACGCCGCCACTGGAATAAGCGCCTCTTTTGACCCGGAACAACCAGATTGCACGGTGCGCGCGAGATCAATGCCCTTCGAGAAACTTCGCCGCCTGATCCAGCAACAGCAGCGGATTTTCCGCTTTGTGGATATCCACCGACAACAACTGCCGAAAACGCCGCGCGCCGGGGAACCCCAGGCCAAGCCCGAGCATATGCCGGGTCACGTGGTGCATGTTGCCGCCGCTGGCAATGTGCGCGGCGATATAAGGCCGCATCGACTCCAGTGCCGCGTGACGACTTATGACCGGCGCAACACTGCCGAACAATTGCTGATCCACCTGCGCCAGCAGATACGGGTTGTGATACGCCTCACGACCCAGCATGACGCCATCAAACGTCTGCAGATGCTCACTGCACTGCTCCAGCGTCTTGATGCCGCCGTTAAGGACGATCTCCAGTTCAGGAAAATCAGTCTTCAGTTGCGCAACCACGTCATAACGCAGTGGCGGAATATCGCGGTTCTCCTTGGGAGACAGCCCCTCAAGAATCGCGATGCGCGCATGAACCGTAAAACTCTGGCAACCCGCCTCATGAACAGTGCCGACGAAATCGCACAACTCGGCATAACTGTCGCGGCCGTTGATGCCGATGCGATGCTTTACCGTGACCGGAATGCCCACCGCATCGCGCATGGCCTTCACGCAATCAGCCACCAACTGCGGGTGCGCCATCAGGCACGCGCCGATCATGTTGTTCTGCACCCGATCACTCGGACACCCGACGTTCAGATTGACCTCGTCATACCCCGCCTCCTCGGCTAGCCGCGCACACGCCGCCAGGTCCGCCGCCGTGCTACCGCCCAGTTGCAATGCCAACGGGTGCTCGGTTTCGTCGTGACGCAGGAAACGCTCACGGTCGCCATGGAGCAAGGCACCGGTAGTGACCATCTCGGTGTAGAGCAACGCCTGGCTGGAGAGCAGCCGCATGAAATAGCGACAATGGTGATCGGTCCAGTCCATCATCGGCGCAACGGAGAAGCGGCGGGATAGCGCCGGGCATGATTCCCCGGTATTTGCTGGGCTTTGTGTTTTTTCGATACTCATCAGCACTGATCTTTTATACAGCAGTTTATGGCCATTTTTGCTTGTTTCCCGAGAGCGGTTGGTACATTTACCAACTCAAATCAGCGATGTACCAACTCGAAACGGATACGATCAGACCACGCTAGCGCAGGGACAGCACTACTGGGCACTGCACACAGATATGGGTCTATCGAGACGGTCAGAGAGTTTATCAGGAAACGTAAACCTTCGACCGCAAGCAGGTAGCTCAAGCGTGGATGAAACGACGTGAGGCGGAGCTAGCCGTACCAGGAGCGATTGAGCGCATGAACCGCAAGACCGTCAGCGTCAAACAGATGATTGATCGACACCTTCACGAGTACGAGAAGGTTCGCCTTCTGGGCAAGACCAAGCGGGCAACTGTTTCAGTACGGGTTTGCTCATGCATTTCATACCAGGAACGCTCAAATCAGGCCACCGAACAGCAAGGGATTCGGGCATCAAGCATCCATACGTACAAAATATGTCCGGAAGGCGAAAGGATTGATTAACGTCACTCCTTACATTAAGGTAAGGATAACCCATTGATAGAGGAGCGAAGCTCATGGCCACTGCCACACTCACATCCAAAGGGCAGGTAACAATCCCTGCCCAAGTCCGCGTATCACTTGGCCTGGATACGGGTGACCGGATCGAGTTCGTCGAGCTGCCAGACGGCAAGTTCGCTATCATGGCGGCCACCCATTCGGTCCGGGACCTGAGAGGTCTGGTTCGTAAACCAGCCAAAAAAGTCAGTATCGAGAACATGAATAACGCCATCGCTGCACAAGGATCCAAAGCCATATGATCGGTCTGGATACCAATGTGCTGGTGCGTTACGTTGCTCAGGATGATCCGAAGCAATCGCCGAAAGCGTCAGCACTGATCGAGTCGTTTTCGATAAGCAGCCCGGGGTTTATAACCGCCGTGTCCGTGGTTGAACTGGTGTGGGTGCTCCAGTCCTGCTACGAATGTGCCAAGGGCGAAATCATACTGGTGCTGGAAACGTTGCTGCGGACCCGCGAACTCAAGATCGAGAACGCAGATGTGGTCTGGCAGGCGCTTCGCCTATTTTCGGATTCCAAAGCCGACTTCGCCGACTGCCTGATAGAGCGGAGCGCCATAGCTGCCGGATGCGACCATGTGGTGTCATTCGATAGCAAAGCGATCAAGACGACTGGCATGCGAGCAGTAGGCTGATGAGCGCATCGGGCCTTCATCAGTAAGCCCACTCCAGCCCCCCGACTAATACACCAACCACCCAACTCTGCTACCGTGCCCGCTCGCAACATGCACTGGACGTATCGAACAATGAACTCACGGAAGACACTGGCTATCGCGCTGACAGCCTGCATCAGCATTCAGCTGGCGCCTGATGGTTTTGCAAACGAACGCAACGGTTATGGGCCAAACACAGTTGTTTTGAGCATAGTAGCATCGGGTTTGTTAACCACGATGGCTGCCGACAAAGTTGCCGATTTTTTCCGGCCCGCGCGGGACGATGCGTTGGCGTTCATAGGCTCGGATGGCGAGATACGTGGCGCACAATTTGAGCAGGCTGTTCAGCACTATCGTTCTATTTCCGCAAAACCCCGGATGTCCGAGCTGCAACTGGCTCAGGCCATCGCAGCGATTTACTGACGGCGCTGGACAAACACCGGGCTGTTCATCCAGTCCTACGCCAGTCGCCTCATGGACAAATCCATCTGCCCCATCAGGTCTCTCTGCTCTTTCAGGGAGAGCACCAGCCGTGCGATGGATCGGCTGGTGGATAGCTCAGACAGAGGCATACCCGCCACAGATAGCTGGATATCACCAGATACGGGGTCGAAAAGCTTCACGGAGAAGCTTTCGTTGGCCGCGATGACGCACTCGCACCTGGAGGGCAAAAAAGCCGTTTCAAGAACTCGCTGAAGATCGGGTTTTGAATACATGGTGCGTCCTCTGCTGGTCTAATTGTTTGACCCAGTGTAGACAAGTTTCACACACATTTGTTGCAGACCTGCGCCAGGCGCTGCGCAGCGCTTTTGCGCTCCTGCTCCCCTTCCAAACGCCTGGCTTGCGTACGATGCGAAGGCCTGCGGCGGTCGCCACCAGCTTGCCAAGGCTTTGACCATCGATCATGGCGACCTCGGCGCTGGGCGTTGACTGAGGAATATCACGCCGTCAACTACCGAAAAAAGACGATTATCAAGCCAAACAGAACAACGGTAGATATCGCTTCTTTTCTGGAAAAAAAGAACGCTATGACAACCTGCAAGATCACGGCAACAAAAACAAGCAGGCCTCGAAATTCTTCTCGATTACCGGAATTTTCAGCGGATATTGCGGGCCTGTACTGAGGTTCCATCCAGTCATATTCCGAGCCTTGAAACAACGCGAAAAGTAACAAGCACCAAAAATACGCAGAATACAAAGCAAGCCGAAAAAGGATCTTTGCTACTTTCATACTTTTCACATAATCAAATTATCAAGACGACGCCACCCATCCAAAATAAAATCCCGGCACCTGGCATCTTTTCATCTCATTAAGGAACAGTTCGTACCGCGACTATAACCAGCACCCTCACCCTGCCTTCAACGGAATAAACACCGCAAACGTAGTGCCCTGCTCTGCTTTCGATGTTACCTCGATGCGCCCACCATGAGCGTCCACTATCCTCGCAACGATAAACAAGCCAAGCCCGAGGCTGGAATACGGGCCGTTGTCGGTCATCTGTTCGGGCGAGTAGCGTCCCATCGGATTGAAAATGAATGGCAGTACGTCTGCCGGGATTGGAGTACCGGTGTTGTGGACGGTGAATTGGAGTGTGCCGTCGGAGGCTGCCAAGGTGACTTCGACAGGATCGCGGCTGTTGCCGTGCTGGACGGCGTTGCCGATGAGGTTTGAAAAGACCTGCTCCAGCCGGTCACCATCGAAATCACCGACTACCGGTTCGCTCGACGTCAGGCGAATGTCTGCCTCGGGGTTGACTGTGCGCGACTCGTCGACGATACGGGCGCAAACGGGCTGAATGTCTATTTCGGTCTTTTTCATCGGTATGCCGGGGCCGATCTGTGAGCGAGTGAAGTCCAGAAGATCACCGACGATCTGGCTGGCTCGTTTCACGCTGGAATAGATTCTCGAGGCAACCTTGGTAGATCTCGGCCCCAGATCACTGGTGCGCAAAAGTACGTCTGCACCCAGCAAGATGGCGCTTAGCGGGGTTCGCAAGTCATGCCCGAGGATGCCCAGGAAGATATTGCGCGAGGCCTGAACCGCGCCGGTATAGCTGGAAATGGACTCTGCGAGCGCCTGATCGATTGCTTCGTTGAAGCGGATCATGTCGCCCAGTTGCGACTGCGTGTTGCCTATTTCCTGAGCCATCCACAGCTTGATGACGCTGGCCCGCAAGGCGCGAAATTCCGAGACCACCTGGTCGATGGTAAAGCCCGACATGAGCCGCGTCATGGCATGGGTTTTCGCCGCGGTTTTTTCTTCCGACACAACTTGCCCCTGCGACTTGTCAACCTGCTCCTGCGAAGATTGCCTGGTCAGAAGATCTGCAGCAATGACTTGAAGCATTTGCTCGGCATGATCTCTGAGCGCAGTGATGTCGAGAGGCTCGCCGGGCGTGGCCATGGTGTGCGCAAAATCTGCCCACTCTGTCACGATCGGTTCGATGTTCTCAAGAATGAAGCCCGATAACCGCATAGCAATTCATACCCGAAATAAACCGCGCAAATTGCTGGTTCAGGGGCGCAGTTAAGCATCAATACAGAGTAAAGACGCGGTTTATCCGGCGAGCGCCTGCAACCGCGCCTGAACGGCGTCGTCAAAAATGATGTAAAGCTTCTCGGCATCGGCAGGGCGAAGTTTTCCGCCTTTGCCCTTGGTGGTTTCCAGGCGATGGATGTATTCGATTTGCAGCGCGCCCTCGGCTTCTACATCGGCGCGGGTGCTGGCGGCGTCAAGCGCTCTCACCAGATCACTTATTTCTGCCTGAATGGCCTTGGGCAGCCGTAACTGGTCAATTTGTTCCTGCATGCTCGATGTCCGGTTCAGTACTGTAGGGCGGCAGGAGATCACGCGATGCTGTGCAATGCAAGGCCGTGAGGCTGCTCATCGAGCGGAAGAGCATGCCGCGCGCCCTTCAAGAAGGCTTTTGAGGCTATAGGTCACGACCCCCAGAATGATCAGGTCGTCGTTGTCGGTCACGTGCAGCGGCGGGTAGTCTGCGTTTTCGGACTGCAGAATCACGACGTGACCACGCATGTGCAACCGTCGGCATATCTGCCGGGTATTAAGCGAAGCGACGACGATATCACCGTGCTCTGCGTACTGACTGCGATCGACTACCAGCATGTCGCCGCGGGACATGCCGCACCCTTGCATGCCCTCATCCTCGACCCTGGCCAGGTAGACATGCGGCTCGCGAACGCCACACAACTCCGCAATCGAGACGTGCCTCTCGATCACGGGTGACTGGGAGCCAACCGCTGACATGGATATGAACGGGAGCTTGATGCCCCCTGCCGAAAGCGGGCCGAGGAATGTGACACTCATGAGGTGAGCCTTTTTTGATTAACTGTATGCATATACAGTTAATCGTTTATCGCGCGCCAGGTCAATCTCGAATGCCCGGTGCGTCGACGAAAGGCCTTGGCTCAAGCTGTCAGGGCGCGGCAACAGCCTGCGACAATTGCGTGATCAACGCGACCGTCAAATAAAGCCTTGGCGCAATGCTCGACAGCTCGATGTATTCATCATCCGCGTGCAAACCGGCCCCGACCACGCCCATGGTTTCC
Source organism: Pseudomonas sp. CFBP2511 (assembly GCF_030209255.1). Taxonomy (NCBI): domain Bacteria; kingdom Pseudomonadati; phylum Pseudomonadota; class Gammaproteobacteria; order Pseudomonadales; family Pseudomonadaceae; genus Pseudomonas; species Pseudomonas sp. CFBP2511. The sequence goes on from NZ_JARVSI010000028.1 coordinate 86,895, forward strand.
AGCACCGCTGGCTTGGCGCTGTCCGGCACATAGGCGTAGCCCGCATCCGTGCCGAAACGCATGGCAATCGGCTCGATGCTGCGACCGATTTTGGCGTAAAGCGTCTGCGCAGTTTTTGCCAGTTGCTCGGAGCCAGGGTTTTTGGCCAGCGGTGGACGGCCTTTTTCCATGCGCAAGGTCACTTCGGTGCCATCCACGAGGGTTTTCCTGACAAGACGCTGGCCGTCAGCCATTACCCGGTCGCTCTCGCTTGGATCGGAGTAGCGCATGTCCGCTTCGGCCGAGGCGCTGGAGGGAATGATGTTGCGCTTCTCCCCGCCCTTGATCAGCGTCCAGTTAACAGTGGTGCCTTTGCCTGGGTCGCCAAGGTCCTTGAGTTGCAGCATCTGATGCGCCAGCTCAATGGCTGCATTGCGCCCGGCTTCGGGGGCGGAACCTGCGTGCGAAGACTTGCCCTTGACGTCGAGCAGCAGGCCATTGATGCCATTGGTGGCTACCGTCACAGCGTCCTTGTCCGGCGGCTCGTAAGAGAAAACGTAATCGTTCTGGCGAGCCAGTTCAGCGATGACTTTTTTCGAACCGCTGGAACCGGTTTCTTCGTCAGGGTTAAACAGCACGGTCAGTGTGCCGAAGTCTTTGAACTGCTGGTCCTGCAACAGTTTCAGCGAATGCAGGATCATCGCTACACCGCCTTTGGCGTCTGCAACTCCCGGGCCGTAGGCACGCTCGCTGTCGAGCCGAAACGGACGCCTGGCGGCGGTGCCAGGGCCGAACACGGTGTCGTAATGGACCATCAGCAAAAAGGATCGGGGGCCGTTGCCCTTGAACGTGCCGACAATGTTGTCACCGGCGGAGGGGTTCGCAGGCGTCGTTGTGACCTCGGCGCCCAGCGCCTTGAGGCGTTCGACCAGTAGCGCGCTGACGGTTTTCAGGCCCGGTGCCTGGCCGGTGCCCGTGTCGACGTCCACCAGCTCCTTGACCGTGGCCAGATAGGCTTTTTGTTCAGCCTGGGCTTTGTTCAGCAGTTGATCAGGTGACAGATCGGCGGCCAATGCGCCCAGAGACAGCAGGGAAAAACCGAGGGCGGCGACAGTAGGGAAAGATCGTGAGTGCATGCTGGTTCCTTCAGATCAGTGCAGTGAGATGCAACATCTTTAACCCAACACAGCGCTCAACACCAGACTGCCTGTAATGAACGCTTCTGGCGGCCGGCTTATTGGGGTTAAATTCAGAATGAGGGAACAAGCAGTCTGTGGGAGGCTCAAAAACAGTCTCGACACGGTATTCACGGCAGTGCCGCTTCTTAACGTCCACCCTCCATCCGCAAGCGATATGCCCTGCGGCCTTGAGTGGGCGGCATTGCTCGGGTAATGTCATCCAACCGCACAGGACAGAGCACGCTCATGACTTCCAAGCTGGATCAACTCAAGAAATTCACCACTGTTGTTGCCGATACCGGCGATTTCGGCGCCATCAAAAGCCTCAAGCCTCAGGACGCCACGACCAACCCTTCCCTACTGCTCAAGGCCGCTTCGAGCGAAAGCAACGATCAGATGCTTGCCGACGCGTTCAGCGGTGCCAAGGACGACATCGGTCTGGCCTGCGACCGCTTTGCAGTTGCCATCGGCCAGGAGATTCTCAAGGTTGTACCGGGTCGCGTGTCTACTGAAGTAGACGCACGCCTGTCGTTCGACACCGACGCGCTGATCGAGCGCAGTGAGCGCATTATCGGCCTCTACGATACTGCGGGCATCAGTAGTGATCGGGTACTGATCAAGCTGGCGGCGACCTGGGAAGGTATTCGTGCTGCCGAGAAGCTCGAGAAGGACGGTATTCAGACCAACCTGACGTTGCTGTTTTCCTTCGCCCAGGCCGTTGCTTGCGCTGAAGCGGGCGTGTTTCTGATCTCGCCGTTCGTGGGCCGCATTTACGACTGGTACAAGAAGTCGTCGGGCACCGATTATGTCGGCGCAGACGATCCCGGCGTGCAGTCCGTGACGCGCATCTACAACTACTACAAGGCCAATGACTTCAAGACCGTGGTGATGGGTGCCAGCTTCCGCAATCTGAACCAGATCGAACAACTGGCGGGCTGTGATCGCCTGACCATCAGCACCGAGTTGCTCAAGCAACTGGCTGAAGACACTGGCACGCTGGAGCAGAAACTTGCGCCGGGCAATGCAGGTGAAGCGCGTCAGAGCCTGACCGAGAGCCAGTTCCGCTGGGCGTCCAACGAAGATGCCATGGCCACTGAAAAACTGGCTGAAGGTATTCGTCAGTTCGCCCTCGATCAGGAAAAACTGGAAGCGTTGCTGTCTGCCAAAAAGTCCTGACAATATAAAAGGGCGGCACCCTCGCGGGTGTCGCCCTTTTTATCGCCTGCCATTCGAGCCCGTAAGTGAATTGCCTAGCGCTGACCTTCCAGCGCGTTGACCAGATCGTGGAATGCTTCACGATTCGAGTCGTTCAGGCCCATCAGTATCTTGTGCGCTTCAAGCACCTTGGCTTTGACCACTTCTTCGCACTGATCCTGTGACGGCAGGTCAGTCAGGCACTCAGGACGCGGCAGAGGCCGGTCAACGATATTGAACACCTGATCGAAGCCCATCGACTGCAACAGGCGCGTGATGTCTTCGTGAGTGGTGACCAGCGTCGGCAGCAGGCCTACCTTCTGGCGCGACAGAATCGACAGCTTGGCCAGCAAGCCAAGCGTGGTGCTGTCGATGCTGCGCGTCTCGGTGAGGTCGATCACCACTGCGGAAAAATTCAACGCAGTGAAGATACGCTCGATGGTCGCATCCAGGGCCGAACACAGCGTCAACCGCACTTCACCCACGAACTTGAGAACGAAGGTGCCTTCCTGCTCGGCGAACTGGATTCTACCGGTACTCATTCAAGATTCCTGCTTAACACTAACAAGGCGATATCATCCGGCATCTCCCCAAGTGTTGCCAATTCAAAAACCCGCTGCAAGCCATCCAGGCTGCCGCCAGCCTTCTTCACCAACTCCGGAAGAATGGCTTCTTTCTCTTTGAGTGTATCACCGGGCAACAGATCCAGTATGCCATCAGACAACATGGTCAGACTGAAGGACGCTGGCAGGTCGATTTCATGATCCTGATACGTCGCTTCATTGAACAGCCCGACCGGAAGCCCACGGCCGTCCAGATAACGCGCCTGCCCCTCGGAATACAAGACCGGCAGCGGCAAGTGGCCGCCGACGGCATACGTCAGTTTACCCGACTCTTCGTCAATGACACCGCCGACCATCGTCACATGCTTGCCCAGCTTGCAACTGATGAGCCCGCGATTGATGTGCCCCAGTACGTCCGACGGCTTGAATTCGGGCAACGTGCCACCGCGCTTGGACTCGAACAGCAAACGCGTGGTCATGAATTTCAGCAGCACGGTAATGAACGCCGAAGATGCACCATGGCCAGAAACATCCGCCAGATAGAACGCTACACGCCGTTCGTCGACCCGGAAGTAGTCCACGAAGTCGCCGGACAGGTACAGGGACGGGATGATCTGATGCGCAAACTTGAACTCGGCAATTGACCAAGGGGTGATGGGCAGCATGTTGATCTGTACTTGCCGGCCTGCGTCCTGGTCTTCCTGCAAAAGATGAAGGCTGGCTTCGAGCTCGCGATTGGCCTTCTCCAGCTGTTCACGATAGACCTGATTTTCATTGAGCAGGCGTGACCGATCCAGTGCGCGGCGCACCGAATGCTCGAGGACCGCGAGGTCTTCAAGCGGCTTGATCAGATAATCGGCGGCGCCCAGGCGCAGGGCTTCAACCGCATCGCTCATCACGCCCGCACCGGAAACCACGATGACAGGGGTCTGAGGCGCGATAGCGGTGACCTGACGGATCAGCTCAAGACCGCCCATCTGTGGCATGCGCAGATCGCAGACCACAAGATCGGGGTTCTCTTGCTCGAATATCTGAATTCCCTGCAAGCCGTTGCTGGCCTGCAGAACGCTGAAGCCACTGTCTTCCAGGTAGGCGGCAAGGCTTGCGCGCACTACGTCGTCGTCATCGATAATCAGCAGCTTGGCACTGGTTTTTGGCATGGGGGCAAACGGCGCCAGATCAGGTTGGCGTAGGCGGTCCGGTATTACCGGAACCCGCTTACTGGATTCGCTTCTAGCCTCTCCGTAATAACACGCGCACAACTGGATGTGCCTTTCGTGTTTCAGAGGTGCCCTTCAAGGCGCAGACGGTACTCCCATCCGACGGGTGTTTCAAGCATGCTCCTGCCCTCACTTTGCGCTCTTTACATCGCAAATCACCCAGAGTTATAAGAACTGACACATCAGCAACTAAATCGAAGGACTGTACATGAGTCGAAATGATCGAGACTACGAGGAAAAGCGGGATTACATCCGTATGCGCGTCGATGCAGACGTCAACCTGATTCACGCGGGTCAGGTGATTCCCGCCGTGTGCATTGACCTTTCCAGCTCGGGCATGCAGGTACAGGCGCCCCGCGCATTCCAGATCGGCGACAAGCTCAGCGTGCGCATCGACTCCGATCATGCTGCGCTCAAGGGGCTTGAGGCAGAAACCGAGGTGGTGTGGGTCAACGATGAAGAAGGCGGCGGACAGAAACTGGGGCTTTCAATCGTGTCCATGAGCTGACTGCGAGCGGAACCGGTTCACACTTTCAAAAAAAACAAAGGCGACCCGAGGTCGCCTTTATTGATTTACGCAGATACAAATTGACGATTAAAAATCGTCTTCGACCTGCCCGTCCTTGACCTTGAATTCGCGGTTCTGCAAGTAAGCGTTGCGGATGAAGGTGTAGCGATCACCACTGACCAGGCGCTCGGCGGACAGCAGGCTGGCACGCGTGTCGACCAGATTGACGCCCAACGCCGTGTTGCGGGTGGGTACGTGATCAATATAGCGGTACGGGGAGGTGTAGGTGTCCGGGTACTTGGCAATGGCGTCACGCACCGTGCTTGGGCCCAGCAGCGGAATCACCACGAACGGGCCGCTTGGCACACCCCAGTAGCCCAGTGTCTGGCCGAAGTCTTCATCACTGCGTTGCAGGCCCATGCGGGTGCCAACGTCAATGAAGCCCAGCAGACCGAACGTGGTGTTGACGATAAGGCGTGCGGTATCTACACCGGCCGCTTCAGGTTTGGCCTGCAAGACGTTGTTCGCCAGATTGCCAACATCGCCGATATTGCTGAAGAAATTATGAATACCGTCTTCGACAAACTGCGGAGCGATGTACTGATACCCCTTTGCCAACGGCTTGAGCGTGTAAGCGTCAAGGGTATCGTTGAAGCTGAAAATGGAACGGTTGATGCCTTCCCAAGGATCGCTTTCGGCTGCCTGTACGGCCACCGGGACCAGCGCCATGCCGGCGCAGAGGGACAATTGCGTCAAACGCTTGATAAAGCCTGCACCAGTGACGGGCATAGCTGACACTCCTGATCGAGATATCGAAATAATGACGCGGGTGCTACGCCCCACACGCTAAGGTGAGGGAGTATAAAGCCTTCTGTCATGAATAAGGCAGGTCTGTCAGTCATGAGGGACGGATAAACTTCGTCATCGCAGATTCATTGAAGTGTCACAAAAGGTCGGTAGCGTTTTTGAATATTTCAGAGAGACATTCATGCTCGCGCCGCGCCTTACGCCTTTACCAACCTTTCCCGCCCTGCTGTTCGGCCTTAGTGGCTGCCTGGTGGACTTCGGTGCGCAGGCCGCGACGTCAGACACGCCCGACGATGAGCACGCGCAGCTTACGCCTGGCGCGCATAACGCATTGAAGGCATTGCGTGATCAGGGAATGCCTTGCGCGTGGATCGACGAGCTGCCTGAAGCCCTCAGCACTCCTCTTGCAGCCCCCGTGAACGACTGGATGATTGCTGCACCACGCCCGACTGCCGGCTGGCCTCAGCCTGATGCCTGCTGGATGGCCCTGATGGCATTGAACGTCAGCCAGTTGGAGGGTTGCGTGCTGATCAGCGGCGACCCGCGTCTGCTGCAATCCGGCCTGAACGCCGGGTTGTGGACGATCGGCCTGGCGTCGTGCGGCCCACTGTGCGGGCTGTCTCCGTCGCAATGGCAGGCGCTGAACAACGCCGAGCGAGAGCAGCGGCGTGCGCAGGCCACGCTCAAGCTTTATTCGCTGGGCGTGCATTCGGTCATCGACCACCTCGGTGAGCTGGAGTCATGCCTGGCCGACATTGCGCTGCGACGTAGCAAAGGTGAAAAACCCTGATACGTGCACAGGCGAGCTTACTGGATTAGTCTTGAGTCACTACGGACCTTTAGCCGTTCGGCGAAGTCCATGAGACAGACTTATCAATCAAGGAGCACGTCATGCCCGCCCGCGAACTTCAAGAACAACTCGATACCCTGCGCGAGCAACTTGAGTACAATCCGCCGATGTCAGAATCCGAGCGGGACAACCTGAACGAGCTGATGCAACAAATTGAAATGAAAATTCAGCTGGAACAAGCAACTCATGAGCAGGACAGCAGCCTGGCAGATGGCGTGAACCTGGCCGTGGAGCGTTTTGAGCTGGAGCATCCGACCATTGCCGGAACGCTGCGCAATATTGTGCAGACATTGGGCAATATCGGGGTTTGATTGAGTTGGGTTAGTACGTTGGTTCGTTCCGCGCATTAAAGTCCTATGAGCGCGGAAAACGAGCTTCTGCCCGGAGGGCGTAGGAGTGGACTTGTCCACGAAGGGTTGCGAAGCGGCCCTGAAACCGGTGACCTCGGTTGTGTCCGATGTACCGTATGTATAGATTTTGCTGCCGGTTCCCGGCAGTTCGCGGACAAGTCCGCTCCTACAAAACCGAGATATAGCGAACGAGCGAAGCGTAGCCCGGTCCGATCCCACAAGGGGAGCGCCCAGCTCTGCGTCATACAGCGGTTTTGCGATGTCAGTGGTGTTTGTTTACGGTTCAAGGCACGGACGAAGCTACTGCCGAGCCAGCCTGCGATTGGCCACGTCGAGCACTTCGGTGCTGCGGTAAGGGTTGATGTCCAGGCCGCCGCGGCGCACGTAGCGGGCGTAGACGGTAAGCTTTTCCGGTTTGAGCAGACGCTGCAGGTCGAGAAAGATTCTTTCCACGCACTGCTCGTGAAAATCCGAATGCTGGCGGAAGCTGACGATGTAGGCCAGCAGGCTCGCATGATCCAGCGCTGCGCCACGGTATTCGACCACCACGCTGCCCCAGTCGGGCTGGCTGGTGACCGGGCAGTTGGATTTGAGCAGGTGGCTGTGTACGGCTTCCTCGATGACCTGCGAATCATCACAGCGCAACAGCTCGGGCTGCGGCTGGTCGTAGCTGCTGACGGTGATGTCCAGTTCGTCGATGCACATACCCGGCAATACCGCGACACCCTCCTCTTCGATTTCCGCCAGGTTGCGAATGCGCACACCGACCGGCTTGCCAGCAGCGGCTGACAGGTCTTTTTCGAGCGTTGCCTGTACCCGTGCAGCGCCATCGAACGCAGTCTGGTTCAGCGAGTTGAGGTACAGCTTGAAGGACTTCGACTCAATGATATTCGGCGAATCGGCCGGAATGCTGAACTCGGCAATCGCAACCACGGGCTTACCGGATGGCAACAGCCAGGACAGCTCGTAGCAGTTCCAGAAATCGACGCCCTTGTACGGCAGCGTCTGCGCGGTCAGCCCCAGCTCGGCCCATTTTGCGGCACGCGGGATGGGGAACAGCAGGGACGGCGTGTAAGTGGCGATGTATTCACTGGATTTGCCCAGCGGCGAGTGTTCGGCTGCGGGATGCATGACGATACCTGGATCGAGAATTAACGCGGCGAGTTTATAGGGTTTGCAGCGGGCTTTCAGCGGAAATCCGCTTCAACCCGCAATCCGTCGCTATGAGCAATACGCTTGATCACTCATAACGCAGCGCATGCGCCGGCTCGATCTGCGCGGCACGCCATGCCGGGTAGACCGTGGCCAGAAAGCTCAGGATGAAACCGGCGCTGCAGATTAGCAACACATCGCCGCCTTGCAGCTCGGAAGGCAGGTTGCTGATGAAGTACACATCGGAACTGAAGATGTGCTGGCCGCTGACCCGTTCGATCCAGCCCACCAGGCTGCTGACGTTCAAGGCGGCAATGATGCCGAGAACGCCCCCGATCAACGTGCCGACAATACCGATCACGGTGCCCTGAACCATGAAGATCGCCATGATCTGCCGCGGCGTCGCGCCGATGGTGCGCAGGATGGCGATGTCCGCGCCCTTGTCATTGACCACCATGATCAGCGTGGCAATGATGTTGAACGCTGCAACGGCGACAATCATCAGCAGTAACAGGCCGATCATGGTCTTTTCCATTTTCATCGCGCTGAACAGGCTGCCTTGTGTGTGAGTCCAGTCATCGGCGTGATAGCCCTCACCCAGCCCCGAAGCGATCGCCGTAGACACCTGCGGCGCCTTGTACAGATCTTTGAGCGCCAGACGCACGCCCTGCACCTGATCAGGCTGCCAGCGCTGCATCTGCGCGGCGTCGGCGATGTTGATCAGTCCCATCGAGCCGTCCAGCTCTGCGCCGACCTTGAAGATACCCACCACCGTCAGGCGTTGCAGGCGCGGCGTGATGCCGCCCGGCGCGCTGCTGACTTCGGGCACGATCAAGGTCAGTTTGTCGCCGATGGTCAGGCGAAAGCGCCGCGCAGTGAGATCACCCAGCACCACTCCGAACTCGCCCGGTTTCAGGCCTGCGAGGCTGCCGCGGGTGATGTGCTGAGTGACGATGGAAACTTCGTGTTCCAGCGCAGGATCGACGCCGCTGATCTGGATCGGTTGCATTGAACCTTTGTAGGAGAGCATGCCTTCCATGTCGGTAAACGGCACGGCAGCAGTGACTTCCGGGTTTTTCAGGGCGGCTTCGGCCAGCGGCTTCCAGTCATCCACCGGCTTGGCGCCCGCGATCACCGCATGCGGCACCATGCCCAGAATCCGCGAGCTCATTTCCCGCTGGAAACCGTTCATCACCGACAAGACCACGATCATCGCCAGCACACCAAGTGCCAGACCGATCATCGAGGTCATTGAAATGAACGAAATGAAGCTTTTGCGGCGTTTGGCGCGGGTATAGCGCATGCCGATAAAGAGGGGTAACGGTCTGAACATTGGCGAAACACCGTGGAAAATAGCGTCGTGAAAATGCAAAAACCCGGCGCGATGGATTGCGCCGGGCCAGTGAATCAGGCTTCGACCAGACGCCCGCCTTCCAGACGCAGGATGCGGTCCATCTGTCTGGCAAGGCTCATGTCGTGAGTCACGATCAGAAATGCCGTACGCGACGAGGTGCTCAATTCACGCATCAGGTCCTGGATGCCCTGCGCGGTATGGTGATCGAGGTTGCCGGTGGGCTCGTCGAGCATCACCAGACCCGGCTGATTGATCAGTGCACGAGCAATGGCGACACGCTGACGCTCACCGCCGGACAACTCGGAAGGCTTGTGCGCCAGACGATGACCGAGGCCGACACGCTCCAGCAACGCCGTGGCACGCTGGCGCGCTTCGGGGATGGCGGTGCGGCCGATCAACAGGGGCATGCAGACGTTTTCAAGTGCGGTGAACTCGGGCAGCAAGTGGTGAAACTGATAGACGAAACCCAGCGCCCGGTTGCGCAGCAGGCCACGGGCCTTTTCGCCCAGTGCCGACAACTCTTCGCCCGCCAGCCAGACACTGCCTTCGGACGGCGTGTCCAGCCCGCCCAGCAGGTTCAGCAAGGTGCTTTTACCCGACCCGGAAGTACCGACAATCGCAACCCGCTCACCCGGATGCAGCTCCAGTTGCAGGCCGGACAACACCACCACAGACTCCGGGCCTTCCTCGTAGGACTTACCCAGATTGCGGCAACTCAATACTGCTTTATCAGACATGCCCGACTCACTCATAACGTAACGCCTCCGCCGGCTGGGTGCGCGCAGCACGCCAGGCCGGATACAGGGTGGCGAGGAAACTCAGGACCAACGCCGCACCGCAGACCTGGAACACGTCCTGGGCCATCAGTTGCGAAGGCAGGTAATCAATGAAATAGACATCGGCATTGAGAAACTTGTGGCCGATCAGCCCTTCGAGCATCGAGATGGCCGCACTGACATTGAGCGCCGCCAGAATGCCCAGCGCCGCACCGATCAGCGTGCCGACCACGCCGATCACCGTGCCCTGCACCATGAAAATCGCCATGATCTGCCGTGGTGTAGCACCCAGCGTGCGCAGAATGGCGATATCGCCTTTCTTGTCGTTGACCACCATCACCAGCGTGGAAATGATGTTGAACGCCGCGACGGCAACAATCAGCAGCAACAACAGGCCGATCATGGCTTTTTCCATGCGGATGGCCTGATAGAGGTTGCCGTGGGTACGCGTCCAGTCACGGGAATAGAAATTGTTTTCGCCCAGCTTCTGCGCGATTTCCCACGAAGTGCGCGGCGCAGCGAACAGGTCATCGAACTTCAAGCGCAGGCCCTGCACCTGATCGGGTTTCCAGCGATGCAGGCGGGCCAGGTCGTCAAGATTGGTCAACCCCAGAAACCCGTCGATCTCGCCAGCGCCGACGTGAAAAATGCCGGTCACTTCAAAACGTTTCATGCGCGGGAACATGCCGGCAGGCGTAACCGTGACTTCGGGCGCGACAAAGGTCAGCTTGTCGCCCACCACGACACCCAGTTTGGCCGCAGCCTTGTCGCCGATCATGATGCCGAAGCTGCCCGCAGACAGGCTGTCGAGCTGACCCTGCTGGATGAAGTGGTCGATGATCGACACCTTGCGCTCTTCGGCCGGGTTGATGCCGTTGAGCAGCACCTTCTGCACCTTGCCGTCATGGGTCAGCAAACCCTGCATTTGCGTGAACGGCGCAACCGCCAGCACCTGCGGGTTTTCCTGAACCTTTGCGGCCAGGCCACGCCAGTCGGTGATGGGGTCAGCGGATTCGATGGTCGCGTGGGGCACCATGCCCAGCACGCGGGTACGCATCTCGTGATCGAAACCGTTCATGACCGATAACACGACTATCATCACCACAACGCCGAGGGCGAGGCCGATCATGGACGTCAGGGAAATGAAGGAAACAAAATGATTGCGTCGCTTCGCACGGGTGTAGCGCGTGCCGATGAATACAAATAGAGGTCTGAACATGTAGGATTTTGTTCGCAGGAATGAGGACGTCCATGTGGCGGGCCTTGCCGTGCAGCTTTACACTCGAAACTCTCTGACCACCGCCGCTAGCTTGGGTTCGCCATGTCGACATTAGATGAAGCAGGACGCCGCGAATACTACCGTATCGATGACAGCGTCGCACTGGAAATTAACCCTTTGTCCTCCGCCGATCAGGCGAGCCAGGACGCCATGCATGACACGTCGACCCTGTTCGACCTGCTCAGCGAACTGCACGTCAGCGAGTTCGAATCACAGCATCTGATGCGCCAGCTCGACGAGCGCGACCGGGTGCTGAACAGCTTTCTCAAGTCCCTGAGCAAGCGCATCGACCTGCTTGGCGAAGTGGTTGCCCACACTGCACTGGGCAAGCTGGGGGCGCCTCAGCCGGTCAAATTGTCCGAAGGCGGCATTCAATTCAATTCGCAACAAGGTTTTGCAGTGGGCGAGCAGCTGTCGATCAAGATGGTGCTGATGCCCCAGGCTGCCGGTCTGATGCTGCGCGCCCGAGTCTCGCAGTGCGATGCGCTGGCCGACGGCAATTTCGACATCAGCACCGACTTCATCAATCTGCCGGACGCCCAGCGTCAGTTGCTCGCGCGCCACGTGCTGCAACGCCAGGCTCAGCATCGACGGCAGGCTCTGGAACAAGGCCAGCCCTCCGGCAACTGAGCCTCCCCTGACTTTCTCATCTCATACAGCAGTTGGCGCCTTACAGGCCAGGAGTAAACGTGACGCTTATCTACGGCCACCGCGGCGCCAAGGGCGAAGCACCGGAAAACACCCTGGTCAGCTTCCAGGAATGCCTCAAACACGGCGTGCGCCGCTGTGAACTGGACCTGCATCTGTCACTGGACGGCGAGTTGATGGTCATTCACGACACGACCCTCAAGCGCACCACCGACCGGCGCGGCAAGGTCAATGAGCATGCCGCCGCAGACCTTGTGACCTACGACGCGCGCAAGGGTGGCCCCGGCTGGGTCTCGCCCTGCCCGATTCCGCGCCTTGAAGAACTGTTCGAGCAGTGTGACTTCGAGCACTGGCAGCTGGAAGTCAAAAGCGCCTCACGCACCCGCGCAGCCAATACCGTTCTGGCGATTCGCGAAATGGTTCAGCGGCATGGCCTGCTCGACAAGGTCACCATCACCTCCAGCTCCCGCGAAGTGCTGCGCGCCGCCCAGGACCTGACCCCGGACATCTCGCGCGGGCTGGTGGCCGAATACGCCTGGCTTGATCCGTTGAAGGTCGCACAGAGCTACGGCTGTGAAATTCTGGCATTGAACTGGACACTGTGTACCCCGGAGCGCCTGCAGAAAGCACAGCGTCAGGGCCTGCATGTGTCGGTGTGGACAGTCAACGAGCCTGCACTGATGCGCAGGCTCGCTGATTTCGGCGTCGACAGCCTGATTACAGACTTTCCCGGTTTGGCCACTGCCACGCTCGGGAATCGCTGAAATCGGTCTCCCCGGCCGGCTCAGGCCGCCGGCCGGAGTTGCTCAAAAAAGCCGGTTGAGGCCGTCGTAGGCCGCAACCCGGTAGGCTTCGGCCATGGTCGGGTAGTTGAACGTGGTGTTGACGAAATACTTGATCGTGTTGGCTTCGCCCGGCTGGCTCATGATCGCCTGGCCGATGTGCACGATCTCGGACGCCTGGTCACCGAAGCAATGCACGCCGAGCACTTCCAGCGTCTCGCGGTGGAACAGAATCTTCAGCATGCCGACCCGTTCACCGGAGATCTGCGCACGGGCCATGCCCTTGAAGAACGCCTTGCCGACTTCGTAGGGCACCTTGGCCTGAGTCAGTTCGTGCTCGTTCTTGCCGATCGAACTGATCTCGGGGATGGTATAGATCCCGGTCGGCACGTCGTTGACATAGCGCCAGCTGCCGTTGTCGACCATGCTGCCAGCCGCTGAACGACCCTGATCGTAAGCAGCGCTGGCCAGGCTAGGCCAGCCGATCACATCACCTGCGCCATAGACGTTGGAAACACTGGTGCGGTAAGCCTCGTCCACTTCGATCTGACCGCGGCCGTTGGCCTTGAGACCGATGTTTTCCAGCCCCAGCTTATCGGTATTGCCGGTACGACCGTTGCACCACAGCAAGGCGTCCGCCTTGATCTTCTTGCCGGACTTGAGATGCAGAACCACACCATTGTCCAGGCCTTCGACCCGCTCGTATTCCTCGTTGTGACGAACCATCACGTTGTTGTTGCTGAAGTGATAGCTCAACGCCTGGGAGATTTCCGAATCGAGGAAGCTCAGCAGTTGATCGCGGTTATCCACCAGCTCGACCAGAACACCCAGACCGCTGAAGATCGAGGCGTATTCGCAGCCGATCACGCCCGCGCCATAGATGATCAGTTTGCGTGGGGTGTGGCCGAGGCTGAGGATGGTGTCGCTGTCGTAGATACGCTTGTGGCTGAAATCGATATCGGCCGGGCGATAAGGGCGTGAGCCGGTGGCGATGATGATCTGGTTGGCGACCAGTTTTTCCACCACACCGTTGGCACAGACCACATTGACGCTGGTCTCGTCGGCAAAGCTGCCGGTGCCGAAGAAAACATCAACGCGGTTGCGGGCGTAGTAGCTGGTGCGCGAGGCCACCTGCTTGGAGATGACCATCTCCGCGTTCTTCAACACATCCGGAAACGAAAACCAGCGCGGCTCGCCGATGGCCCGGAACATGGGATTGGTGTTGAACTGGATAATCTGTTTGACCGAGTGACGCAGGGCCTTGGACGGAATGGTGCCCAAATGGGTGCAGTTGCCGCCCACTTCCCGACGGCTGTCGACCATGGCGACTTTGCGCCCCGCCTTGGCGGCGTTCATTGCCGCGCCTTCTCCGGCAGGGCCGGAACCCAGTACTACCACGTCGTAGTTGTAGACAGCCATGCGTACTCCTTTAAACAGACCGAGGCGCCACTCTGGCATCTCTGGCTAAATCACGCGGCGCAGTCTAGCGCCGCACCGAGGCGGCGAACATTAACCCTTGGTCGCGTCGAAGGCCAATTTTTGTCTGTATGCAGCGCAAGACTTACTGCGACGACCTCACAGCCAGGCGATCAAACGACGCGTTGCTGCGAATGATAAAGCGCTTATCGGCACGAATCACAAAAAAAGCAGGGATTTTGTGTTCTTGCGCATAATTCCAGCCCCGCTCCGGGCCGAGAATCAACAGCAGCGAAGAGAGACCGTCAGCCATCAGCGCCGAGGGATGAAGCACTGTCACCGAGGCCAGACCATGATTGACCGGACTGCCGGTCAACGCGTCGAGCGTGTCGGAAATATGCCGCCCGTTGCCGCCCCTGTAACGACGATAATCGCCCGAGGTCGACATGGCATGGCCAGTGAGCGGGAACAATTTTGGTGCGTCGTACCCGTCATCGCTCGGTGCATCAAGGTTTACACGCCAGGGCGAGCCATCGGGTTTGAGCCCGCTGACTTTCAGTTCGCCAGTGGCCTGGACCATGTAGTCGTGCACGCCAAGCGCGTCCATCCGCTCAGTGATACGGTCTACTGCGTAACCGGCGGCGATGCTGTTGAGGTCCACTTGCACGGCAGCGTTCTTGCACAACTGCTGCCCGACGATGCGCAGGTTGCGATAACCCACCAGCGTACGGGTCCGGGCCAGCTGCCGCACCAGCGGCATCTGTTCAAACAGCGCATGAGCGCCCAGCCCCCACAAGTCCATCAGCGGCTTGACGGTCAGGTCGAAAGCACCGTCGCTTTCACGGGACAGCTGCTCGCCAACGCGGATAAGGTGCAAAACCGACGTGGACATGATCTGGCAGCTGTTGGCTGGCAGCGCATTGAAACGCTCAATGTCCGAGTCACTGCGCCACAGCGACATCTGTTGATCGACGTCAGCCAGAATGGCTTCGACCTCCGGGCGCATTACCACCGGGTCAGGCTGCCCGGCACCGCGGACATACACCACTGAATAGTGACTGCCCATGGTTGGCCCGCCAAAGCTCTCCAGCTTGCGCTCCTGGCCACAGCCACCACACAGCAGCAACACAAGGCACGCTGCAATCCTGTAAAACCCTCGCAAATCCATGCCCCACATTATCAAAAACACCCAAAGTGGCTCGCCGTCAGTGGCAGATGAAACAGAAAACTGTCCGTGAAGACTTGCTGGAAATGCACAGCACCGACCCGACACAAGGCCGGGCTGAACACTGAGTGGTCAATGACCTGCGCAGGGTTCCCACACGGCCTGTTTGTCTGCCTGCGTGCACCCGAAAAGTAATGGCTCGACGTATTGGACATTCTCAAAAATCAAAACCTGTCAAGCGTCTGTTAAGTGATAGCAAATCGCCGAAACGGTTGTTTTTGAGCCCTGTAACACATACTGTTACAAATGTGCATCGCCAGTCGCACACACGTAATGGCGATGCAAACGGGATAACAACGACAACGGACTCCAAGCCGATGAGCCTGAGCGAGTAACTAAATGGCCTCCACAACAAGCACAAGCAAGGGCAAAGCGATCTTTCGCGTTGTCAGCGGTAACTTCCTCGAGATGTTCGACTTCATGGTCTATGGCTTTTACGCCACGGCCATTGCCAAGACCTTCTTCCCGTCCGACAGCGCATTCGCATCGTTGATGCTGTCGCTGGCGACGTTCGGCGCAGGCTTTTTGATGCGTCCGCTGGGTGCGATATTTCTCGGTGCCTACATCGACCGTCACGGACGCCGCAAGGGGCTGATTATCACCCTTGCCATGATGGCAATGGGCACTCTGTTGATCGCCTGCGTGCCGGGTTACGCCACTCTGGGCGTGATTGCACCGCTGCTGGTGCTGCTCGGCCGACTGCTGCAAGGCTTTTCGGCGGGTGTGGAACTGGGTGGTGTTTCGGTCTATCTGGCCGAAATATCGACACCGGGCCGTAAAGGCTTTTTTGTAAGCTGGCAGTCCGCCAGCCAGCAAGCCGCCGTGGTATTCGCCGGTTTACTGGGCGTTGGTCTGAACCATTGGCTGAGCCCCGAGCAGATGGGCGAATGGGGCTGGCGCGTGCCGTTTCTGATCGGCTGCCTGATCGTGCCGGCGATCTTCATCATCCGCCGCTCGCTGGAGGAGTCCCCGGAGTTCGAAGCCCGTACGCATCGCCCCACCTTGCGTGAAGTGGTGCGCTCCATCGGCCAGAACTTCGGCCTGGTGATCGGCGGCATGGCGCTGGTGGTCATGACCACCGTGACGTTCTACCTGATCACGGCGTACACCCCGACCTTCGGCAAGAACGAGCTGAACCTGACCGACCTTGAAAGCCTGCTGGTCACGGTCTGCGTCGGCGTGTCCAACTTCATCTGGCTACCGATCATGGGGTCGTTCTCGGACCGTATCGGCCGCAAACCACTGCTGATTGCAGCAACCGTGCTGGCCATCGCCACCGCCTACCCTGCCCTGTCGTGGCTGGTAGCGCACCCAAGCTTCGGCAACCTGCTGATGGTCGAGTTGTGGCTGTCGTTCCTGTATGGCTCCTACAACGGGGCGATGGTCGTGGCGCTGACCGAGATCATGCCGGTCGACGTTCGCACCACCGGCTTCTCGCTGGCTTACAGCCTGGCAACGGCGACCTTCGGTGGCTTTACGCCTGCGGCCTGCACCTACCTGATCCACGAACTGGGCAACAAGGCAGCCCCAGGCATCTGGCTGACCGGCGCCGCCGTGCTGGGTCTGGTTGCGACGCTGGTGCTGTTCCGCAAGGGCGGGCAAAAGCTTGAGGCCCCCGGAGCCGCTGCCAACGCTTGATTCAGGGCGGCATCGGTAATCTGTTACAGGTGAACGAAAACCCCGGAACGAGTTGAACTCGGCCGGGGTTTTGCTTTTTCAGACAGCGCGTTTCCAGGGGCGGAAGCTGAGCCAGAGCAACACGCCGGGCAATTGCAACGCCACCATCAGGCCCAGCGACCACTGATAGGCCTCAAGCGGATGACCGGCACCCTGCGCCGCTGGCCACAGATTGAGCACCACACCCATCAGCCACTGAAGAAAAAACGCCAGTACGAACACCACCAGATTGAACGACGAACTGACCCTGCCCGCCAGTTCTGGCGACACCGATTGCGCCACGATGGCGTAGTTCATGGTCGTCGAGGTGCCGAAGAAGCTGAAGCCCATGGCAATCAGATAAGGCGATACCGGCAAGCCGCTGGCCATCAACACCTGGAAGCCGATGAAAATGACCATCCCGGTGCCACAGATCATGATCGGCTGTACGCCGAACCTGCGCAGGTAATCGGTGATCGCGCCGAACGTCAGAGACCCCGCCACCATCGCGATGGCCCCGAACAACAGCACACTGGCCATAGCGGAATCACTCAAACCCGCCATGTCGCGCAACCACGGCCCCATCCACAATGACAGCACCGACATGTAGATGGCGTGTGCGAACACCGAGTACAACGCCAGACGCCAGAACGTCCACGACGAGTACAGTTTGCCGACCGCAGCAAACATATCGCTGTATCGAGTATTTCTGCTCTCGTAGGCTTTGGGAACGCTGAAATGTATGACCACAACCACACAAAAGGTCAGCAGCGCCAGAACCAGAAACGCTTCTCGCCAGGTCAACCAGCTCAGCAACGCATGCAATGGTGTGGTCGACGCCATCGCGCCCAGCCCGCCAATCGACAGCAGGCACGCGGTGCTCAGCGGCAAACGCTCGACCGGCAACCAGATGGCACACGCCTTGATCGCACTCATCAGTGAACCCGCCACCCCCAGGCCGATCAGGCCACGTCCGATCAACAGCCCGGTCTCGGTACTGGAGACACTGAAAATGACCGAACCGGCAACCGCGAACAGCAGCATCGGCGCCTGCACGCTGCGCGGGCCATAACGGTCGAGCATCACGCCAAGCGGAATCTGCGCTGCGGCGAAGGTCAGAAAGTACACGCCGGTCAGCAAACCCAGACTGCTGGCGGGCAAGCTCAGGTCGGTTTGCAGATCGACGTAGATCACCGCATTGACGGTACGAAACAGGTAGGAAACGAAATGCCCCAGGCCAAAGGGAATGAAAATTGTCAGAAACAGCAGCAAGAAGCTGCTCTTGAGCTTTTGCTGCGAAGCGTCCATGGCAGAACCGCTCATCCTTTCTCCACCTCATTATCCATAAGGGCCACAAGAAACATCGCCTTACAGATTCTCATGGCACGCCACAAAACAAAACGGGCCGAACCCTGTTTGCACAGGATTCCGCCCGTTTTTTATCGCTGCCCGGTCACACCGGGCAACTCATACGCTTGATGCTTACTGCGGGAACGCTGGCGGATTGACGTCTGCCATGTCTTCCATCACGCGAACAACCTGGTGGCTGTAACCGAATTCGTTGTCGTACCAGACGTACAGCACAACGCGGTTATCGTTGACGATGGTGGCTTCGGCATCCACCACACCGGCGTGACGCGAGCCGACGAAGTCGGTGGACACCACTTCCTGCGAGTTCACGAAGTCGATCTGCTTGTGCAGGTCCGAGTGCAGCGCCATGTAGCGCAGGTACTCGTTCATTTCTTCACGGGTGGTCGGCTTCTCGAGGTTGAGATTGAGAATGGCCATGGACACGTTCGGCGTCGGAACGCGGATTGCGTTGCCGGTCAGCTTGCCGGCCAGCTCAGGCAATGCCTTGGCAGCTGCGGTCGCTGCACCGGTCTCGGTGATGACCATGTTCAGCGCGGCGCTGCGGCCACGGCGATCGCCCTTGTGGAAGTTGTCGATCAGGTTCTGGTCGTTGGTGTACGAGTGAACCGTTTCAACGTGACCGTTGGTGATGCCGAACTTGTCGTTGACCGCCTTGAGCACCGGCACGATGGCGTTGGTGGTGCAGGATGCCGCCGAAACGATCTTGTCGTCGGCGGTGATTTCACCGTGGTTGATGCCGTGCACGATGTTCTTCAGCTTGCCTTTGCCCGGCGCTGTCAAGACCACGCGGTCGATGCCAGGGCACGCCAGATGCTGGCCCAGGCCTTCGGCATCACGCCATACACCGGTGTTGTCTACCAGTAGCGCATCTTTGATACCGTACTGGGTGTAATCCACCTCGGTCGGGTTCTTGGCGTAGATCACCTGAATCAGGTTGCCGTTGGCGGTGATGGTGCTGTTGGCTTCGTCGATGGTGATGGTGCCATCGAACGGGCCGTGCACCGAGTCACGACGCAGCAGGCTGGCACGCTTGACCAGGTCGTTTTCCGCACCTTTGCGGACCACGATGGCGCGCAGACGCAGGCCCTCGCCACCCCCGGTCTTCTCGATCAGGATCCGCGCCAGCAGGCGACCGATACGACCGAAACCATACAGCACAACATCAGTACCCTTGCGGCGGCTGGTGCTCTGCTGACCCACTACACTGGCAAGTTCTTCGCGCACGAACTGCTCAGGCGTGCGGCCATTGCCTTCGGTCTTGAACTTCACGGCCAGCTTGCCCAGGTCCACCGAAGCGGCACCCAGTTTGAGCTCGCTCATCGCTTTGATAAGCGGGAACGTTTCATGTACGGACAACTCAACCGCATCGGACTGACGATGACGCGCAAAGCGGTGGGCTTTGAGAATCGCGATGACTGAACGGTTGATCAGGCTGCGGCCATAGATCGAACTCACCACATTATTATTGCGGTAGAGCTGACCGATGAGAGGGATCATCGCTTCGGCGAGTGCTTCACGATCAATCCATTCACCAAGACACTGGTCGGGCTTCTGAGTCACGGGAACCTTCCACATGTAGGGGCTGAAAAAAGGGGCTACATTATGACCGCGCCAGTGTTTATGAGCAATGCGCGGCTGTCAGTTCATCCGGCACTACATAATTTTTGCCCGTAAATACGTGGTAACACTGCGGAAAACTGACAGCCACCACCTTCCCCCGTTACAATCGCCGCCCCTGTCGCAACGCCTGGAGCCTGACCTTCCGTGCCAGTTCTGCGTCTACCGCTTCTTTCTGCCGCTGCAGGCAAACAACACTGGGGCAATCTTCCCGGTGCTGCACTGAGCCTGGCCATTGCCGAGGCCGCCAGCGCGGCCAAGCGCTTCACCCTGCTTTTGACCGCCGACAGCCAGAGCGCCGAGCGGCTTGAGCAAGAGCTGAAGTTTTTTGCGCCCACGCTGCCGGTTCTGCACTTCCCGGACTGGGAAACCCTGCCCTACGATCTGTTTTCACCGCACCAGGACATCATTTCCCAGCGCATCGCCAGCCTTTATCGCCTGCCGGAGCTGGAGCATGGCGTTTTGGTAGTACCGATCACCACCGCCCTACACAGACTCGCGCCGACCAAATTTCTGCTCGGCAGCAGCCTGGTGCTGGACGTCGGCCAGAAGCTCGACGTGAACGCCATGCGCACACGTCTGGAAGCCAGCGGTTATCGTTATGTGGATACGGTTTACGAGCACGGCGAGTTCACCGTACGTGGTGCGCTGATCGACCTGTTCCCGATGGGCAGCAAGCTGCCGTTTCGCATCGATCTGTTCGACGATGAAATCGAAACCCTGCGCACCTTCGACCCGGACACCCAGCGCTCCATCGACAAGGTCGAGTCGGTACGCCTGCTGCCGGCCCGTGAATTCCCGTTACAGAAAGAAGAAGTCACCCGCTTCAAGGCCCGCTTCCGCGAACGCTTCGACGTGGACTTCCGGCGCAGCCCGATCTTCCAGGACTTGAGCAGCGGCATCACGCCAGCCGGTATCGAGTACTACATTCCGCTGTTCTTCGAAGAAACCTCGACCCTGTTCGATTACCTGCCGCAGGACACTCAGGTGTTTTCCTTGCCGGGCATCGAGCAGGCCGCCGAAAATTTCTGGAACGACGTGCGCAACCGCTACGAAGAACGCCGCGTCGATCCAGCCCGGCCGCTGCTCCCCCCGGCCGAGCTGTTCCTGCCGGTGGAAGACTGCTTTGCGCGCCTGAAAAACTGGCCGCGCGTAGTGGCCAGCCAGCAGGATGTCGACGCCGGAGCCGGGCGCGAGCGCTTCCCGGCCCAGGCCCTGCCGGACCTTTCGATTGAAGCCAAGGCCACTCAGCCGTTGGCTGCGCTGGCAAAGTTTCTGGATGATTTTCCCGGTCGCGTGCTGTTCACTGCCGAGTCCGCAGGACGCCGGGAAGTGCTGCTGGAACTGCTCGAACGTCTGAAACTGCGACCGAAAACCGTCGACGGCTGGCTGGACTTCGTCGAGGGCGAGGATCGCCTGGCAATCACCATTGCGCCGCTGGACGAAGGCCTGCTGCTGGACCAGCCGGCACTGGCACTGGTCGCGGAAAGCCCGCTGTTCGGCCAGCGCGTCATGCAGCGCCGCCGTCGCGAAAAACGCACCGATGGCGGTAATAACGACGCCGTCATCAAGAACCTGACCGAACTGCGCGAAGGCGCGCCGGTGGTGCACATCGATCACGGTGTCGGACGCTACCTGGGCCTGGCCACGCTTGAGGTCGAAAATCAGGTCGCCGAATTCCTGATGCTGGCCTACGCCGAGGACGCCAAGCTGTACGTTCCGGTCGCCAACCTGCACCTGATCGCCCGCTACACCGGCAGCGACGACGAAATGGCGCCGCTGCATCGCCTGGGCTCGGAAACCTGGCAGAAGGCCAAACGCAAGGCCGCCGAACAGGTTCGCGACGTGGCAGCCGAACTGCTCGACATCTACGCTCGCCGTGCAGCCCGCGAAGGCTATGCGTTTGCCGACCCGAAAGCCGATTACGCCACGTTCAGCGCAGGCTTTCCATTTGAGGAAACCCCGGATCAGCAGACCACCATCGAAGCCGTGCGCGCCGACATGCTCGCGCCCCGGCCGATGGACCGCCTGGTGTGCGGTGACGTGGGTTTCGGCAAGACCGAAGTGGCCATGCGCGCTGCATTCATTGCCGTGCACGGCGGGCGTCAGGTGGCGATTCTGGTGCCGACCACCCTGCTCGCCCAGCAGCACTACAACAGCTTCCGCGACCGCTTTGCCGACTGGCCGGTGACGGTCGAAGTCATGAGCCGCTTCAAGTCGGCCAAGGAAGTCAGCGCAGCCGTCGCCAATCTGGCCGAAGGCAAGATCGACATCGTCATCGGCACGCACAAGCTGCTGCAGGATGACGTGAAGATCAAAAACCTCGGCCTGGTGATCATCGACGAAGAACACCGTTTCGGTGTTCGCCAGAAAGAACAGCTCAAGGCGTTGCGCAGCGAGGTCGACATTCTGACCCTGACGGCAACGCCGATCCCGCGCACCCTGAACATGGCCGTGTCGGGCATGCGTGATCTGTCGATCATCGCCACGCCACCGGCGCGCAGGCTGTCGGTGCGCACCTTCGTCATGGAGCAGAACAAGCCGACGATCAAAGAAGCCCTGTTGCGCGAGTTGCTGCGCGGCGGGCAGGTCTACTACCTGCACAACGACGTCAAGACCATCGAAAAATGCGCGGCGGACCTGGCCGAACTGGTGCCGGAAGCCCGCATCGGCATTGGCCACGGCCAGATGCGTGAACGCGACCTCGAGCAGGTGATGAGCGATTTCTACCACAAACGCTTCAACGTACTGATCGCCTCGACCATCATCGAGACCGGCATCGACGTGCCGAGCGCCAACACCATCATCATCGAGCGTGCCGACAAGTTCGGCCTGGCGCAATTGCACCAACTGCGCGGGCGCGTCGGGCGCAGTCACCACCAGGCTTATGCCTACCTGCTGACACCGCCACGCAAACAGATTACCTCCGACGCCGAAAAGCGTCTGGAGGCGATTGCCAACACTCAGGACCTCGGCGCGGGCTTCGTGCTCGCCACCAACGACCTGGAAATACGCGGTGCTGGCGAACTGCTCGGCGACGGCCAGAGCGGCCAGATCCAGGCCGTGGGCTTCACGCTGTACATGGAAATGCTCGAGCGCGCGGTCAAGTCGATCCGCAAGGGCGAACAGCCCAACCTTGATCAACCCCTGGGCGGCGGACCGGAAATCAACCTGCGCGTACCGGCGCTGATCCCGGAAGCTTATCTGCCGGATGTGCACACGCGACTGATTCTCTACAAGCGCATTGCCAACGCCGCTGACGAGGACGCCTTGAAAGACCTGCAAGTCGAGATGATCGACCGTTTCGGTTTGCTGCCGGAGCCGACCAAGAATCTGGTGCGCATTACCCTGCTCAAGCTGCAAGCCGAGCAACTGGGTATCAAGAAAGTCGACGGCGGGCCGCAGGGTGGGCGTATCGAGTTCGCGACCGAAACTCCGGTCGATCCGTTGACCCTGATCAAACTGATCCAGAGCCAGCCCAACCGCTACAAGTTCGAAGGTGCCACGCTGTTCAAATTCATGGTGCCCATGGAGCGCCCTGAAGAGCGCTTCAACACGATCGAAGCGCTGTTTGAGCGCCTGACCCCGAAAACTGCCTGAAGGATTCACGCATGCGTCTGTTTCGTTCATTGATCCTGCTGCTGACGCTGGTCGCGCCGACCGCGTTCGCCGACGGCTCGTATCAGGTCGAAATACTGCTGTTTCGTCAGAACGGCGAGCCTGCCTCGACTCGCCAGCTTGCCCCGGAAAACTGGGACAAGGGTGCGCAGCGGATCGATTCGAGCAGTGAGCGCAGCCCTGCACTGAATGATCTGGCGAACAAACTGCAAGGCAGTGGCAACTATCAGGTGCTCATGCAGCGCGCATGGCAACAGACCATCAGCACCGAGCCAGGCAAAATGGCGATCAGCAGCGGCGAAGAGAAGCTTGGGCATTTCCCCATCGAGGGCACCGTGAGTCTGGCGATGGCACGTTTTACCGATATTGATGCACAATTCTGGGTCAACCAGCTGGACCCACATGGCGTGGTCATCAGCAGTGAACGATTGAAGCAGACCGCCAGAGTAAAAAACGGCGAACTGACCTATCTGGACAATGGCAACCTCGCGTTGCTGATCAAAGTTTCTCCTCTTTGATCTTTACGTACGCAAGGGGCGCTACAGCGCTCCCTTTCTTTTGAGCATCGCTGCGGCGTAGGGCCTTTTAAAACTTGTCGTCCATTCTCGAAAAAGTCCTGGCTTCGGCCTGGACAGACTTATTCAACGATCGAACGCTTGAGCGGGGGCGCGACTACGCCCGGCAAAAACGCATCGTGCTGGAAGACTCCAGCCCGCAGATCATCCGCACCGCGTGCAGGGGCTCGGGCCTTGAAATCTATACCCAGACTCTGCTGTTCAAGGACCCGGATCGCTACAAGAATTACCTGACCTGCAAATGCACCTGCCCGGTACGCAACGATTGCAAGCACTGCGTGGCCGCGCTGCTGTTTCTCAAGGACCCGCAAAACCGGCCACTGCTGCAAGCCGCGCTGAGTTCGCACCAGCGGGAAACAGAGCAGCACGTCGAGCAGCAGATCGCGCAAAAACCCCGGCTGCCGGAACGCCTGATCGATGATCTGCAACCGCGCCCCAGGCTGATTCTGGCCAGTATCGAGTTCAGCGCCTACGAGCCACGTAACGGGCGCATGCAGCGGCATATTCAACATCGCGCCGCGCTCGCCTTCGCCTACGGCAAGCATTACGCCGTTGGCACCACCAACGTGAGCATTCTGGTCAGTTCGCTGGGCAGTGATCTGGTCAACCAGAAAAGCGATATCATCGAACACACCGAAACCGAGACGCTGCGCATACGTCGTCAGGGCGAAAAAGAGCGGCAGCTGCGTCAGGAGCTGGCCGACCTGGGTTTCAAGGTCGCCACCCGGCAGAGCAAGGCGTTGCCTGACAGCGCGGGCGACATGTACGAGCTGCCCAACGACAAGGCCTGGCTGCATTTCGTGCTTGATGACCTGCCACGGTTGCGCGAACAGGGTTGGGAAATCGAGATTCAGGAAGAATTCGGCTTTGACGTCACACCGGTCGATGACTGGTATGCAGTCATCGACGAAGAGACCGAACGCGACTGGTTCGACCTGGAGCTGGGCATCATCGTCAACGGTGAACGCCTGAGCCTGCTGCCGATCCTGATCAACCTGATCCGCAGCCACCCCGAACTGATGAGCCCGTCGGCGGTGGCCAAGCGCGGCGACGAAGAACAACTGCTGGTGCAGCTCAACCACTTTACCCAGAGCGGTGGCAGCCCGGTGCAGATTGCCCTGCCGTACGGTCGGCTCAAGCCGGTACTGGCGACATTGGGTGACTTCTACTGGCGGCAGGACGGCAACAACGCGCTGCGCATGAGCAAGGCCGATGCGGCGCGCCTGACCCAGCTCGAAGACCTGCCGCTGACCTGGCAGGGCGGCGACCGTCTGCGCCATTTCGCAGAGCGCCTGATCAACATCAAGGACGCGCCGGTCAACCTGCCCGACGGCCTGAATGCCACACTGCGTCCGTATCAGCTGGAAGGCCTGAGCTGGATGCAGTCATTGCGCGAGCTGGAAGTCGGCGGCGTGCTGGCCGATGACATGGGCCTGGGCAAGACCCTGCAGACCCTGGCTCACCTGCTGATGGAAAAACAGGCCGGACGCCTTGACCGCCCTGCGCTGGCCGTCATGCCGACCAGCCTGATTCCCAACTGGCTGGATGAAGCCGAGCACTTCACCCCGGACCTCAAGGTGCTGGCGCTGTATGGCGCCAATCGCCATCAGGACGCGGGCAATCTACAGGATTACGATCTGATCCTGACCACTTACGCACTGCTGCCCCGGGACATGGAGATGCTCGAAAAGCAGCCGCTGCATGTGCTGATTCTCGATGAAGCGCAGTACATCAAGAACCCCAACAGCAAGGCCGCGCAGGCCGCGCGCAACCTCACTGCCCGTCAGCGCCTGTGCCTGAGCGGTACGCCGCTGGAAAACCACTTGGGCGAGCTGTGGTCGCTGTTCCACTTCCTGATGCCCGGCTGGCTGGGCAACAGCAAGGAATTCAACAGCAACTACCGCACGGCCATTGAAAAGCACGGCAATCAGGACCGCCTGCATCACCTCAATGCGCGCATCAAGCCGTTCCTGCTGCGCCGTACCAAGGAACAGGTCGCCACCGAACTGCCGCCCAAGACCGAGATCATTCACTGGGTCGACCTCAACGACGCCCAGCGCGATGTGTACGAAACCGTGCGCCTGGCGATGGACAAGAAAGTCAGAGACGAGATCACCCGCAAGGGCGTGGCGCGCAGCCAGATCATTATTCTCGAGGCGCTGCTCAAGCTGCGTCAGGTGTGCTGCGACCTGCGGCTGGTCAACCACGACATGCCGGTCAACAGCAAACAAGGCACGTCAGGCAAGCTCAACAGCCTGATGGAAATGTTCGAAGAACTGCTGGCCGAGGGTCGCAAGATCCTGCTGTTCTCGCAGTTCACCTCGATGCTGAGCCTGATCGAAGAAGAATTGAAACAGCGCGGCATTGCCTACGCACTGCTGACCGGCTCGACCCGCGACCGACGCACGCCGATTCACGACTTCCAGAGCGGCAAGCTGCCGATCTTCCTGATCAGCCTGAAAGCCGGCGGCACCGGCCTCAACCTGACCGCCGCCGACACCGTGATCCACTACGATCCATGGTGGAACCCGGCAGCGGAAAACCAGGCGACCGACCGCGCTTACCGCATCGGCCAGGACAAGCCGGTGTTTGTCTACAAGATGATCGCGCGCGGCACCGTGGAAGAGAAAATCCAGCGCCTGCAGCGGGAAAAGTCAGCGCTGGCAGCCGGCGTGCTGGATGGCCGTACCACCGGCGACTGGAAGCTGCGCGATGAAGACCTGCAGGCGCTGTTCGCGCCGTTGCCTGCCGCGCCAAAGAAGACCCGCAAGTGATCTGAGTTTATTGGGCGGCAGCGTGCTGGAGAACCTGCGCGGTGGACAGGACCGTGGCGTATTCGCCGTGCAGATTGGCCAGCGACATCGCATGCACGTCTTCGGCACTACGCGGCGTGCCGAAGAAATCCTTCTGGTCGAAGGTAAAACAGGCGTCATGCGCCACCACCACCTCAAAGCCGAGATTGCCGCCGCTGCGCGCGGTGGACTCGATTGAGTTGTTGGTCACCACCCCGACAATCACTATCTGCCTGATCCCGTCAGACCGCAGCCACATTTCCAGAAATGACCCGCAAAACGCGTCAGGCACCTGTTTGCTCAGCTCCCGTTCATCGGCGTGCGGCACGAACGCAGGTTGATACTCGACACCCGACTGCTCGGGCCAGAACACCGATTGGGGCGCGGTCGAGAAATGCCGGACGTGAATCACCGGACGCCCGGACTGCCGCCAGGCGCTCAGCAGCGCGCCTATATTCGCCTCGGCCTGCGGGTTGTTACGCCGGCCCAGTTTGGGGTGATTGATGCCCTGCTGCATGTCGATCAGGATCAACGCGCTGTTGTCATGAATATCCATAATGAATCAGTCCGAACGTTTGGTTCAGGAAGACTATCGCAATCAGGGTCTATTCTGGTCGCAATCGTCGACGGCTTCTGGCTGTCCGAGACCTGCCCAACGGAGAACATCATGATCGAACACCTCAAACTCGCCGGCAAAGTCGCTTTGGTGCAAGGCGGCTCGCGCGGCATTGGTGCCGCCATCGTCAACCGCCTGGCCAAGGAAGGCGCGGCCGTCGCGTTCACCTACATCAACTCTGAAGTCAACGCACTGGAGATTCAGGACAGCATCAATGCCAATGGCGGACGGGCACTGGCCATTCGCGCAGACAGCGCCGATGAGAAAGCCATCCGCCAGGCCGTGCAGACCACCGCCGAAACCCTGGGCAGGCTGGACATCCTGGTCAACAACGCCGGCGTGCTGGCCATCGCACCGCTCAACGAGTTCAGCATGCAGGACTTCGACAAAACCCTGGCCATCAACGTGCGCAGCGTGTTCATCGCCAGCCAGGAAGCCGCCCGGCATATGGAAGAAGGCGGTCGCATCATCAACATCGGCAGCACCAACGCCGAGCGCATGCCGTTTGCGGGTGGCGCGACTTACGCCATGAGCAAGTCGGCACTGATTGGCCTCACCAAAGGCATGGCCCGCGACCTCGGCCCACAGGGCATAACCGTCAACAACGTCCAGCCCGGCCCGGTCGACACCGACATGAACCCGGCACAGGGCGAATTCGCCGAAAGCCTGAAAGCGCTGATGGCCATCCCCCGCTACGGCAAAAGCGAAGAAATCGCCAGCTTCGTCGCCTACCTCGCAGGCCCGGAAGCTGGCTACATCACCGGCGCCAGCCTGACCATCGACGGCGGCTTCAGCGCCTGAACCACCTATGGCAAGCGGCCCTGCACACAAGGGCCGCATCGCCTGCCAGGGCTTTTTGCTGGCGAATAAGCATTTATTTGCTTAACCACATGAAAAATCTGAAAAAAAGTTTTGCGTTAGGAAAAGCTTTCGACTACATTAGCGCGCCTCGACAGACACAACGTGTCGTCGAGATACGGTGAGGTGTCCGAGTGGCTTAAGGAGCACGCCTGGAAAGTGTGTATACAAGAAATTGTATCGAGGGTTCGAATCCCTCCTTCACCGCCATATTTGAAACACGCCAAACCCCTGAATTCATTGAAGAATTTCAGGGGTTTTGTGGTTTATGGGGTTTGAAAAAGTGGGCTATGGGACCGATATGGGACAGCGCTACCATTTCTGTCCCACCCTCTCCAAAAAAATCGCAGTCAAAGCGACTTCTCTACGACCTACATGCCAGGCTGCCTACGCCGACCCAGCGCAGGATCAGCAACATCGCGTCGAAAAGTGGCCCCTTCATAAACCATGGAGTTTGGCCATAATCATTCCCCGGAAGGTCACGACGGTCGTAGGGCAGAGATACCCCCGCGCTGTAATGGAATTAAAGGATTCAAAAGGATTTATGTATGCCTGTGGATGAACGGATGCTCGATGCAGATGCGCCCAAACTGTTTTTTGATGACGTGATCCGGTTTTTGAAAGGGGTCAAGGCAATGAGTGCGTGCACATCGTGCAGCGCGCAGTCCTGGGAAATACCTGTCGGCTCGTTCGAGCACTCAGAGGTCGTGCTGACCCAATCGGGGATGACACAGGAATCCGTCATGCTTATGTGCAACAACTGCGGCATGCAGCGTGCTCATTCGGCCAGGTTCATAGGCAACTGGCTACTGAAAGACACAGAGACGTCTGCCGATGAGTGAGTGCTGTCTCATATTCACAAGAAACCATCTGCCCTCGCCACGGCTGTCGATTACAAGAGCTGACATGAAGACCCCGAAGGGAGATACTCCAGTCATGACCGAGATCACGCGCAATGAGATGAGGGATACGCTCTCTGCCATCGAGAACAGGATGGACAAGCGTATTGATCGAATGGAGCAAGCCGAGCTTCAAAGGCGCGAGTGGGCGGCGCGCGAGCATGAAGCCTACCGCCGTGAGCAAGAAGCGCGCGACAGGCTCTACTCGGAGCGTTTTGAAGCGACAAACCGTCGTTTAGAGGATCGGGAAAGCGTGATGGATGCGAAGCTCGATGCTTTCAATGCTTCCATAAAGCAGGTGAGCAGCACCATCGCTGGCTTTTCAACAACTCTGCCCGAGCTTCTCAAGGAAGTGAAAAGCTCTAACCGAAACACCGTTCTGGCGATTCTCGCGATAGGGGTTGCAACCGTTTTAGGCCTCTGGGGTGCGAACTCCACGATTATTGGCAGCGCCGGTTCAATCTTTCAATCCGGGTACGAACAAGCGGCTAATGCACAAGACGTGAAAAGCCTCATTGAGGAGGTAAAGGCTGGATCTGATGAGACCAAAGCCTTGCTTGAGGCAATCAGGGCACAACGGTCGTAGTCGCCGCCACATCCAGACGGTATAGGCCTACCGACGGTGTGCCGAGTATTCGGGAAAAGCGCCCCTGCCTTCACTGGTCTAAAGTACCCTCTCCTGAACTCTTCCAGAGCCTTGACCCTCATGAATGACCGCGCACGTGAACTGGCGTCTCGTCTGATCCGCAATTTCAATGAAGCGTCACTCGAACATGAAGTTCGTGAGCCGCTGTATGAAAGCGCAGCAGCGCGCCTCGGCACTGGGACGGTGGCACACAAGCTTGGGGCTTCTGTCGATGTCGTCGCGCCCGGCAAGCGCTCGTGCCCTTATCATTTCCATCACGCTCAGGAAGAAATGTTCGTGATCATCGAGGGTGAAGGCAGTTTGCGTGTTGCCGGCGAGATGTTGCCGATCAAGACGGGCGACGTCCTGTTTATTCCAGCGGGCCCCGAATACCCTCATCAGATCATCAATACATCACAGGCACCGCTCAAGTACCTG
This sequence comes from Pseudomonas sp. CFBP2511, assembly GCF_030209255.1. Classification (NCBI taxonomy): domain Bacteria; kingdom Pseudomonadati; phylum Pseudomonadota; class Gammaproteobacteria; order Pseudomonadales; family Pseudomonadaceae; genus Pseudomonas; species Pseudomonas sp. CFBP2511. The sequence goes on from NZ_JARVSI010000028.1 coordinate 117,241, forward strand.
TCGATCAGCACGCGGGAGACGCCCGAGGTGTGTGAATACCCTGACTCGGGCAAGTATCAGGCGATGGTTTCAGCCAACGGGGCACGTGTGTTCACCGCCAACCAGCGGACCACTGAAAACGTCGATTACTGGGACGGCGAACCCTGATTTCAATTGTTTGAAAATTGTATCCGGCAGTTCACGCTTTTTTCACGTTCGCGGGTTTATTGTTAACTCAATTCCCAGCAAGACCTTAAGCCCGCTACCCCCCATCGCGGGCTTTTCTTTGTCTGCGATTTGAGTGCAAGACCGTCTCTTGGCCGCGCGGGAACATCACGCAGCAAACGCTTTCCAAGCCCTATCCCTCCAGATGAAACCCTTGCGAACATGAAAAACACCCTGAAAAAACTGGTCATCAGCGTTGCGTGCCTGACCGGGGCTCCGGTTTATGCGGCTTGCCCGATGACGCCCATTACGTATGACATGCCGACGCAACGCCTGGATGAAGCCTTGCAACAACTGGCCCACCGATCCGGTTGCCCGGTGACGGTTGACCTGGGCGCTGACAGCAGCAAAAAGGTCAAGAAATTCAAGGGCACGTTCACGCCGGACAGAGCGCTGTGGCTGGTACTGAAGAAAACCGGGCTGGAAGGTTATGTTGAAAACGACGGGCTCACCATTGATCGCCGGGGCCAGGATTTTGTCCACACGCGGGCAGCAGAGATTCGCAAGTCGCTTGATGATGCAGGGACAAAGGTCAACGCCGGAAAGAAGAAGCGCTTCCTCCACGAACTGACCAGTATCGAAACCGGCGCAAAAAAGCTGGTTCTGGAGCAGAGCTTTGTCAGCGCGGCCGAGATGGCGAGTTACAAGCGTGACTTCGATGAGTTGTCGAGCCAGATACCTGCCAGCAAGTGAGTGCCGGAAAATTGCGCTAACATTCGCAGCTTTTGAAGAAGCTGCCCCGGCGCGCTGTGGAATATCGATGAAAAGAACTGCGTTATTGGTACTGGCACTGGTGCTGCATCCGATGGCCCAAGGTGCAGGCGATGCAGAGGCCGGGAAGGCAGTGTTCACCCGCCTCTGCTCAGGTTGCCACAAGATCGGCCCTTCTGCGCGCAGCGCATTTGGCCCACCGCTTAACGGCATCATTGGTCGGAAGGCAGGTCAGCAGGAAGGTTACGTGTACACCGATGCGATGAAAAACTCGGGGCTGATCTGGACGCGCGAAGAATTGCGCAGGTACATCAAGGACCCAAGCGAAGTTGTGCCCGGTACACGCATGAAACTGTGGTGGATGGGCAACGATGAAAGAATGGAGGACCTGCTCGAATACCTGGATGCCAACAAATAAGACAGGCCGATAATAAACCGCCCTCGGTGTTCGCCGAGGGCAATCGGTCAGTTATTTGTCGGGCGTGTACGGCGGGTAGTCATCCTTGCTGCCCTTTTCAGTGGCAGGCGTTTTTGCAGGCTCGGTCGGGTCGATCTGCGGGTCTTGGGTCTTCGGTGACTCCTCGTCGAAGCCCGGATCATTTTTGCCTTGATTGCTCTTGTCTTGGTTGTTGCTGCCTGGCGTTGTGCCGGTCATGTGTACCTCCACTGTAGAATTCAGAACCTGATATTCAGAGAACCGACACGCGCAGCCGTGCGATACGTCTGACGAATGGTCCCTCGCCGCGAGATGATCTGGCGGCATTTACAGGCAACTGGTAGCCTTGCGCCATACAGGGAGAGAACCATGAAAAGGCTTTCAATGACACTTGCAGTGGCAGCGTTGCTGAGTGCAAACACGGCGCACAGCGAGATATTCAAATGCACGTCAGCGCAGGGAAAGGTGAGCTACGCGTCAATCCCCTGTGAAGGCGACGCTCAGAGCACCCCGCAGCGGCAAGGCCCGCCGAACATGCGGCGCGACGACGAACCGCTGGATTACGTCCACAAAACCAATCTCAAAGCCACTGAATATCTTAAGGTCAGCGGCCGCACGCACGTGACGGTATACGAGACGGAGCGCTACAAGGCGTTTCAGCGAAACCGCCCGCCACCGCCAAGCGTGCGCTCGCAGTGTCAAAGCCCGCTGTACAACAGCCAGTGTTTTGATCCGTCGGGTGGTATGTCTTCAAAGAAACAAGCGGCCTGGCAGGATACTGCTCGATAACTTACGACGCGGTTTTCACATCAGCACGTACTTCACTGATCTGTATCTCCGGAATCAGATCGGTGTAGTTGATGATGTCCGCATTGATCTGCTTTGAGTGCGGCCCCATACCGGCTTCAAAGTCTGCAATGGAGTCGCAGTAAATGTGGCACATACCGATGTAGCGAGGGTCAGAGCCAGGCGTTGCGCCGCCGATGCCCCTGTCGACGCTGTAGCCCTTGCAGTAGCTGCCCATCAGTTCCTGCACCAGCGGCAGGTGTTTGTCGCGATAGTAGTCGTGATCAAAACGGGCACCCTCTTCGTACGCATACAGCACACTGACTTTGATCATATCGATAGACTCCTGAATGAATGGTCAATAAAAATTCCTCCGGACACTCTAGCGATTATTGCGAGCAGGTGCTGACATCAATGGCCCGCTCCCTCACAATCACGCCGTCTCGCCAGGCTGCTTTGATCCGCGGCATGGCCCTGAAATCCGTTTGAGGAACCCGGCATGAATACACTTGAGTGGAACGAGGCTGCGCTGGCGAAATACCTCGCGACCCATCCGACCCTGAAAGATGAAATCAGCGAGCTGAGCCCCAAAGAGCAAAAGCAGCAACTGCAGTGGGCCTTCGAGGACGAGGCCGAAGGTCAAGGTATCGAGCCTTGGGAGCTGGCGCTGGAGTTAATTGCCGAGTCGCCAGAGCAACTGAAAAGCATGCGCCTGGAAGCCCATGCGCAGGTAGCAGAAGCGCTGGGTATGGAATGGGAAGAATATTGCGCGTTCAATGACATCCAGCCATGAACGTGGCGGCTGTCGCGGTCGAATCGGTCATTTGACAGCAAGCTGTTGCGTGACTACTCAGTCAGCGCTTTACCTGCTCTGTGCGGGTGAGTAACGTCTGCTCACTTCAATAAAGGAATCACGTCATGAGTGATCTGGTCTCGTACCATCTGGACGACGGCGTCGCTACGCTGACCTTGAACAACGGCAAGGTCAATGCCATTTCCCCGGACGTGATCATTGCGTTCAATGCCGCACTGGATCAGGCCGAAAAGGATCGCGCCATCGTGATCGTGACGGGGCAGCCCGGCATTCTCTCGGGCGGTTACGACCTCAAGGTCATGACCTCGAGTGCCGAAGCGGCCATTAATCTGGTTGCTCAGGGCTCTACCCTGGCGCGGCGCATGCTGTCGCACCCCTTCCCGATCATCGTCGCCTGCCCAGGCCATGCCGTCGCCAAGGGCGCTTTTTTGCTGCTGTCAGCCGATTATCGAATCGGCGTCGCAGGCCCGTTCAGCATAGGGCTCAACGAAGTTCAGATCGGCATGACCATGCACCACGCCGGTATCGAACTGGCCCGCGACCGGCTGCGTAAATCCGCATTCAACCGCTCGGTGATCAATGCCGAAATGTTCGACCCCGAGGGCGCGATGGCAGCGGGTTTTCTGGACAAGGTGGTCAGCGTCGAAGAGCTGCAGGGTGCCGCGCTTGCCGTCGCGGCACAATTGAAGAAAATCAACATGAACGCGCACAAGAAAACCAAGCTCAAGGTCAGAAAAGGTTTGCTCGACACCCTCGATGCAGCCATTGAGCAAGACCGCCAACACATGCTTTGATACCCGCCGCAGGCCCGCCGGTGCGGGCTTTTGTTTATCGGCGAACTCATCCGCATTTGATCGATCTGATCAGCTACCGCGCATGATTTTTTGCGCCACTGACATAGTGAAGAAGCGATAGCACCATGGGTCGAGTTGTTGCAGCAGCGGTTTACACCAAAGGCAAAAAAGTCCGCGACATTACCCTTGATGAAGGCGCTGCCTGGGCCGCAAAGCCCGAGCACTTTGTCTGGATCGGGCTGGAGCAACCCAGCGCCGATGAGCTGACCAGTCTCAAAGAGCAGTTCAACCTGCATGAACTGGCCCTTGAAGACGCGATGGAAGTTCACAGTCGCCCCAAGCTTGAAACCTTTGGCGATGCGCTGTTTATCGTGACCTACGCGCCGGTGCGCGATAACGGCAAACTGGTGTTCATCGAAACCCATATCTTCGCGGGCAAGGGTTACGTCATCACCTCGCGCAATGGCCATTCAAAGTCTTACGGGCTGGTGCGTCAGCGCTGCGAAGCGCGGCCTTTGCTGCTGGAACACGGCGAAGACTTCGTGCTTTACGCCCTTCTGGATTTCGTCACCGAGAACTATCAGCCGGTGACCGAAGCCATTCACACCGAGCTTGAGCTGCTGGAGCAGAGCGTCATCGGCGGTTCACTGCGCGAGTCTGATATCCAGCATATTCATGCACTGCGTCGCGACCTGTTGCGAATGCGCCGTTACGTGGCACCGATGGTGGAAGTGGGCGAAGAACTGCAGCGACTCAGTTTTCCGTTTATCGACAAGAACATGCGCCCCTACTTCCGTGACGTGGAAATTCACGTGAAGCGCCAGATGGAGGACCTGGGCAACCTGTGTGACATCGCCAGCCAGACCATCGAAATAGGCCTGCTGCTGGAGTCCTCGCGACAAAGCATCGTGCAGCGCAAGTTTGCCGGGTGGGCAGCCATTCTGGCGTTCCCGACGGCGATTGCCGGCATCTACGGCATGAACTTCGAGAACATGCCCGAGCTCAAGTGGCACTACGGCTACTTCATCGTGCTGGGCGTGATCGTTGGCGGCTGTACGGCACTGTTTGCCAGCTTCAAGCGCTCCGGCTGGCTATAGCCGCCCCGCTACCTTTCAGAAAACCGGTCGGGCGCATAACGATGAGCCATGCGCCTGGATCAGGCTGATTGATTGTCCGGCTTGTGCGCCACGAAGCGCATCATCCATTCCGCCACGGTGGCGCCGTGGTGGTCATGATCGAGGCTGGCGACACCCTGTTTGTAAACTTGCTCGCCGAGCGCCTCCTGGCGAAGATCAAGCAATGTCCGTGAAAAGTCATGAATAAATTCAGGGTGGCCCTGAAAGCACAGCACTTGATCATTGATGTGGTAAGCCGCAAACGGACAGAACTCGCTGGAAGCGATAACCGTTGCCTGCTCAGGCAGCGCGGTGACCTGATCCTGGTGGCTGATCAATAGCGTGAGGTTGTCCATAGCCGGGGTCATCCACGGTCTGGCCGGGGCCAACTGGTAATGATGAATGCCGACTCCCCAACCTTGCGCCGCACGCTCGGTCTTGCCGCCCAGCAACAAAGCCAGCAACTGGTGGCCAAAGCAGATACCCAACAGCTTCTCGCCGCGCTGGTACAGCTCCAGCAGGTAGACCTTCAGCGTCTGAATCCAGGGATCGGTGCCAAACGAATCGGCCTTGCTGCCTGTCACAAGATAAGCGTCGAATTTTTCGCCCTCGGGTGGATAAACTCCCTGCACCACGTTGTATACCGACAACTCTGCAGCAATCGGCTGACGCGCGAACAGCCGCTCGAACATTCGACCGTACCCATGATATTGCTCGACCAGCTCCGCGCGCAGATTGTCGGTTTCCAGAATACAGATGCGTAAAGGCATAAATGGGACCCTGAAGCGGTAATAAGACGGTTGATCAGAAGCAAAGCCTGCCTTGAAGACCTTATCAAATCAAGCAGCGGCCCGTTTCACAGGCTTGTCGCAATCCAGGCGTAGGAAAAATCTGACTCGGACGAACGGTAGCGGACCAGGGATTTTTGAGCGAAGTGTCTAGCAGAGGCCTGCGCATGCGGTGGCTTGATCATTAATAACATTCAGCATTAAAAATTAAAATAGACATGCCTAACAGTTCTAGGCCTGAGGGCACCTCGGCTCTATGGTTAGATCTGTAACAGGGAGCGTGCAAAATCCATTCAGCGCTCGGGTTAGCGGTCAGTTGACCGGACCCGCCTGTTCACTGCTTCACCTAGCCAGCAGTCCAATCCCTGCACTGGATTCGACGTGCTTCTGTCGCTCAGGAATAACAAAAAAAGGCGGTCAGCCATGTTCAAGTTCAAATTCAAACACTCGAAAGTACGCCAGGCGGGATGGATTCTCTTCACCACCACGTTGTTATTGATCGTGCCGAATCTGAACAGGTTATTCGGCTGACTCGATGCACTTTCGAACAGCGTGTAACTGTGCCACTCTTTCCACTCGCATTGAAGGAGAGTGGCGTATGCGTCAATGGATTGCTGTATTTGCACTGGTCGGCAGCGTCGCTGCACAGGCGGGTGTGGCGGATCAGGCTGCGGCCGTGTCGGCATTGAAAGAAGGCAAGCTGGCCATGGATGTTCGCAGTCAGACCGACTACGAGGCTGGCACGGTCTTGAATGCGGTGCGGGTCGATGAAAGGCGTCTGGTCAATCAGATGAAGCAGGTGCTCAGCGACCGCAATGCGGTGTTTGTCATCTTCAGCAGCACTGACAGCAAAGCCGACAAGGCTCAGGAAAAGCTCAGGGCTGCGGGTTACTTCAGCGTGATCAACGGCGGCAATTACGAAGAGTTGCACAACGCGCTCTACGACATCACCGACGACCCTGCAGAATAAGCAACGGCCGGGCTTTCCCGCCCGGCCATGACCACTTGCTGATTCACTGATGCTGCGTCTGAACCTGCACTCGGGTTTTCACCTTGGGCGTACCGGTCATGGGCGAAACCACCACCTTGGCGTGCATCTGTTCCGATCCACCGCCACGGCGCATGCCGCGCACCGGACAGGCATCCAGATAATCCAGCCCTACCGCCAGTTTCAAATGGCGCTCGGGAATGGCCAGCTGGTTAGTCACATCGAAGCTGTACCACGCATCGTCAATCCACGCCTCGGCCCAGGCATGACTGGACAGGTGTTCGCTGTCTTCGCTGCACAGGTAGCCGGACACATAGCGTGCAGGCACGCCGAGGCTGCGCGCGCAGGCCAGAAAAGCGTGGGTATGGTCCTGACAGACTCCGGAGCGCCCGGCAAACGCCTGAGCGGCGCTGGTGTCGACTTCGGTTGCGCCCTGCGTGTAGGTCATGTGCTGATTGAGCGCCTGCATCAAATCGATCAAGGCAGTACGGTCAGTACGCTTGCGACATTCTTTGGCGGCGAAACTGCGAATCGCTTCGTCAGGTTCGGTCAGCCGGGTGACGCGCAAGAACGGCAGCGCTGACTGGCTTTCGTGCTCGGCCTCGCGGGTCTCGTCGATTTCCACCTGCCCACGCGCGCCGATGATGATCGCCTCGTGCGGTTCTTCAAGGCTCAGGACGTGCAGGATGTTGCCAAATGGATCGATCTGAGCACGCACCGGGCGTGGCAGCGTCAACTGCCAGCTAAGCACTTGCTGACGCTCGCTGTCATGAGGCGTCAGGCGCAGGTACTGGATACTGGAACGCACCTGATCATCATAGTGATAGGTGGTTTCGTGGCTTATAGAGAGTCTCATGCAGCCTCCAGGTACGAAGTGTGGATCGCATCACCCAGTTGGGCCAGCATTGGAATGAATTCGTTCAACCACTCGTGCAGGCCTTCATCCAGGATCTCGTCGATACTGGTGTAGCGCAATCGTGCATCCATCTCGGCCGCCATGCGCTGCGCAGGTCGGCCGTTGACGCCGGGAAGACTGGCGAGAATGACATCCATCTCCTCCAGACAGGCGCGCAACGAACGCGGAATATCGGCACGCAGCAACAGCAGTTCAGCCACCTGACGCGCGCCCGGCGCATCCCGATAAACTTCAGTGTATGCCTCGAACGACGACAGTGCGCGCAACAAGGCGCTCCACTGGTAGTAACCTGCTGCCGAGTTGTCTGCGGCAGCGTTGGCCTGCGGCCCGCGCAGTTCGAGCATTTCGTAGCGCGCGTCGAGCATGCGCATGGTGTTGTCGGCGCGCTCGATGAATGTTCCAAGGCGAATGAAACGGAACGCATCGTTGCGCATGATGGTGCCGTAGGTTGCGCCACGAAACAGGTGCGAACGCTCTTTGACCCACTCGCAGAAGCGACTCATGCCATAGCGGGTCAGGCCCTGCTGGGCGATACCGCGAATTTCCAGCCAGGTGGAGTTGATGTTCTCCCACATGTCTGCGGTGATACGACCGCGTACCGCGTGCGCGCTGGCCCGTGCGGCCCCCAGACAGCTGTAGATGCTGGCCGGGTTGGTCGCGTCGAGGGCGAAGAAATGCAGCATACGCTCGGCATGCAGCTCACCATGACGCTCGATGTAGGTTTCCAGCGTTCCGGTAATCAGCAACGGCATGGCTATTTCATCCAGCCCGTCGCCACGCCCGTCCTGGGGCATCAACGACAGTGAATAGCTTACGTCCAGCATTCGGGCGAGGTTCTCCGCTCGCTCCAGGTAACGCGACATCCAGAAAAGATCCGAGGCAGTTCTACTTAACATTGGCAGGCATCCTTAATCCTCGACCACCCAGGTGTCTTTGGTTCCGCCACCCTGAGACGAATTCACCACCAGTGAGCCTTCACGCAAGGCCACTCGGGTGAGCCCGCCAGGAACGACGCGGGTTTCGCGTCCTGACAGAACAAAGGGGCGTAAATCAATATGTCGCGGGGCGATACCGTTCTCGACAAACGTCGGACAGGTCGACAGGCACAATGTGGGTTGGGCGATGTACGCATGTGGCTTGGCTTTCAGCCGTGCGCGGAACGCTTCGATTTCAGCGGCGGTCGCTGCCGGGCCGACCAGCATGCCGTAGCCGCCGGAGCCCTGGGTTTCCTTGACGACCAGATCGCCGAGGTTGGCCAGCACATGGGACAGCTCTTCGGGCTTGCGGCACTGCCAGGTCGGCACGTTCTTGAGAATCGGCTCTTCGTCCAGGTAGAAACGAATCATGTCAGTGACATACGGGTAAACCGATTTGTCATCCGCAACGCCGGTGCCGATGGCATTGGCCAGCACCACATTGCCGGAGCGATAGGCCGCCAGCAGGCCAGGCACGCCCAGCATCGAATCAGGGTTGAACGCCAGCGGATCGAGAAACGCGTCGTCGAGGCGGCGGTAGATGACATCGACAGCCTTGGGACCATCGGTGGTGCGCATGAACACACGGTCATCGCGGACAAACAGATCGGCACCTTCGACCAGCTCTACACCCATTTCGCGCGCCAGAAACGCGTGCTCGAAAAAGGCGCTGTTGAAACGCCCCGGCGTGAGGACCACGACGCTCGGGTTGTCCAGGTGGCTTGAACTCTTGAGCGTGTCGAGCAGCAGATTGGGGTAGTGATCGATCGGGGCAATGCGTTGTGCCGAGAACAGCTCGGGGAACAGACGCATCATCATCTTTCGGTCTTCGAGCATGTAGCTCACGCCACTCGGGGTGCGCAGGTTGTCTTCCAGCACGTAATACGTGCCATCACCGTCGCGAACCAGATCGACACCGGATACATGTGAATACAAATCGCGGTGCAGGTTCAGGCCCTGCATCGCCAGTTGATATTGCTCGTTGGCAAGCACCTGTTCGGCAGGAATGATCCCGGCCTTGATGATGCGCTGATCGTGATAGAGATCGGCCAGAAACATGTTCAGCGCCTTGACGCGCTGAATGCAGCCACGCTCGACAATCCGCCACTCGCTGGCAGGAATGCTGCGCGGGATGGTGTCGAAAGGAATAAGCCGCTCGGTCCCCTGCTCATCGCCATACAGCGTGAACGTGATTCCCGCGCGGTGAAACAGCAGATCGGCTTCGCGCCTGCGTTGAGCCAAAAGCTCGGGAGGCGTGTCACCCAGCCAGCGGGCGAACTCCCGATAGTGCGGGCGAACTACACCGCCAGCGTCGTACATCTCGTCATAAAAGGTGCGGATCATGCCGTACTCCTTGTCACCATGGACACCAAGACCATCGCAAAGCCCGTGCCACCGGCATAAACGCTTCAATATCAGTAAGTTAGGTAAATACTCAACGCCCTGCGCACCATTCCTGTGCACTAAACGCCCAAGCCGATTCTTTTACGCTTCATTCGGAGGCGTCATTCAACCGTGAAATCTATGATCAGCATAGTCAGAGTTGATTTCCGCCAACGATATTAGTTCGCCATACTCACCAGCAACCGAGCAAACAGGGCACCAAACGCCGCTTTTTGCCTCACGCAGCATTTTGCAGAACAGGCGACATTTGCCTGCCGAATTTAAACAGACTTCCCTTTGAGCCACTCGTTTGAGTGGCTTTTTTTTGACCACTGTTTATGAAACTGCTCGTATTTCTGCGCGAAGACCGGGCCTGGCACATCAAACAGCGCGAGCAGAAACAAAACCGGCCGATCCGGAAAGTCATCCCGAATCAGCCGGCAGTGTGCTGCTTCCCGATCAGGCAACATCAAGCGTGCAGTCTTCTGATCTCCTGAGTGACACCCCAGCCTTCCACTTCTCCGTCCATGGGTGAAATCACCATCTGAAAGTCCTGTTCGAAATCACCGATACCGTCGTAAGTGGCATACATCACTTTGCTCAGTTGCAGGTGCCAGGCACCGTCATCACGTACGTTTATCTGGGTATTGAGGGATTCGCCGCGAAATTGCTCTGCAGCCTGCCGTGCCCGTTCCTCGTCCGGGAAAATGGCGTAGAACTCGATGGGATAGATTCGCGCGAAATCGAAACCGCCTTCTTTCATGCGGCGCAGTACATTACTGCTGATGTCCTCTTGATAGGCTGTGCTCATGAAACGTCCTCCTATGCAACGATAGATAGAGTTTCAACTCTTCCAGAGCGACCACCGGATCGGGGGCCGCCGCACGACAGATAATCCGGCGTGGGGAATCAAGCATGTAGCTGACCAGACCGGGCCTGCGCGCAGGCCGGGAATCGAGAGGTCAGAGGCCGAGTGAATGGCCTCATCTGCAGAGTAGCCCTATCGCGGACCGGATGCCAAGTGATTGCCACGAAAAGGTTTTTGATCGATGAACGATCAGCTCATTTCTGTGATGGAAATGATCTGCACGCTGTTATGGTCTTTGAGTGTCTTCACGGTAGGCTCGTCGGTACGCCCGTCCAGATCGTTGAGGTCCAGCTCATCGGTGACCGGATACAGGTCCTTGCGCAGAAGACGTGCAACCTCTTCTTCGCTGGGACGCTCTGCAAAGCCGGCCTCAAGGCGCTGCTGCACACCATCCTTGTCCAGGTACAAAATGGCCCACTGTTTCATCAATGCCTCCAGAACGAAGCCAGGCACTCTGGCTTATGTGATAAGGACCTTTTGAGCCGCGCATTCGTTCCACCGGATTCGTGTCACGCGGCCAGCACTGGCGCATGAAAAAGGCCCTCGCAGCGGGTGCCGAGGGCCTTTGTCTGTTGCGTGATCCGACTCGCCGGTTGCCCGGACGAGTCAGCCTTCGTCAGTTGCGGTTCTTGCTGGCCTCGACACCGGCCGTGTTGTCCAGAAGGCTCTTGGTCGCCGTCTGCAGGAAGCTTTCGAGCTTGCGCTTGAGCTCCTGTGTGTCCGGCGCATCGGGCACTTCTTCGGCAGACGGTTTGGCACCCAGCGTATAGGTCAGCAGCTTGGCGGGCATCTCCGTCGGTTCGATGAGAATGCGGTTGCCACTGATGATGGCGACCACCTGCTCACTGCCCGACGGCTTGATCACACCAAAGCCCTTGTCGCCTTCCGGCAGGTTCAACAGGTCGCGTCCCCAGCACTGGTTGCGGTTCAGACCGCCCAGACGGCCCATTATGGTGGGCACGACATCGACCTGCGTACCGACGATGCTGCTGCGCTGGCCGAACTTCTCCTGCACACCAGGACCGATCAGCAGCAACGGCACGTTGAAGCGCCCCAGGTCCATTTCGGTCAGTTGCTTGTTGTTGCCGAAGCCATGATCGCCCAACACCACAAACAGGGTGTTTTTGAAGTAAGGCTCTTTTTTGGCCTTCTCGAAGAACTGGCCCAGCGCCCAGTCGGCGTAACGCATTGCGGTCAAATGCTCATCCAGCGAACCGTGCCCGGTCACACGTTCGACCGGCAGAGGGTCCGGCAGTGCGTACGGTGTGTGGTTGGACAGAGTTTGCAGCAGCGCATAGAACGGCTTGCCGTCCTGCCGGGCTTTGAGTTCCTGCGCGCCACGGTCGAACATGTCCTGGTCGGAAACACCCCAGGTCGGGTCCGAGAACACCGGATTGACGAAGTCTTCGCGACCGACAAAGTTGGTCATGCCTTGGTTGCTGAAGAAACCCGACTGGTTGTCCCAGGCAAAGTTGCCGTTATAGACGTAGACGTCATCGTAGTTACGACCGGTGCTCAGCAGCTGTGGCAGGCCCGACAGCTTGTGGCTACCCTCCGGCGTCTGCATCAGGTATTCGAAACCCGGCAGGTTCGGGAAGCATGCCATGGTGGCAAACATGCCCTGGTGGGTGTGCGTGCCGTTGGAGAAGAAGTGGTCGAACAGCAGACCTTCTTTGGACAGCTTGTCGAAATACGGCGTGATGTTGGCATCGTTGCCCAGCGCACCGACCGAGTGGCCGGCGAAGCTTTCCATCAGGATCACAACCACGTTGCGAATCGGCAGCGTGTTTTCCACTGGCGGTGTGAAGTCACGGCGCACGGCAGCAATCTCAGACTCGACCAGCGTGTCGTGAGGCGTCAGCAGCATATCGCGTACAGTCTGCTGCGCATCCGCCTGCGGCAGGGTGGCTTTCCAGATGTTGTCGCGATCTTCGGACATACGGCTCTTGGCCGCAGTGATCAGGGTCAACGTGCCATTGAGGCCCAACTGGTTGGCGAAATTGGAATCGGTGGTGTACGCATCACCCCAGCGCAGCGGCGGGCCCTGACGCAGGGTGCCACGGATGCACACGACCATGACCAGCAAGACCAGAACGAAAACACCAATGCGCAGGTACCACGGCGCAACGCTGCTGACATGGTGGGTGCCCGTGGTCGTAACGTGGCGTGGCCGTGTAAGGCGGTCGATGCCCTTGAACACCAGGCTCAACAGCCAGGTCACAATGGCCCAGGCGAGCAGGTAACGCACCACCGGAAAGCCGTACCAGAGCATGCTCAGAACGGTCTTCGGGTCTTCCTTGACGTACTGGAACACCAGACCGTTCAGGCGCTGGTGGAACTCACGGTAGAAGTCCATTTCCATCAGGCCGAAGAACAGCGTGATGCTGCCGACCAGCGTCAGCCAGAACCGGAAGAACCCGCGCGCCGCCATGGCCCGGGCGCTGAACAGCGACAGCACCAGCGGAATGAGCAGGTACACGGTCAGGCGCAGGTCGAAACGCGTGCCATTGAACAGCGCTTCGAGGAAGGTCGAGGCTGGCGTATCGCCAATCATCTCGCGGTTGTAGACCAGCAGACCTATACGCAACAGGGTGTACATCACCATCAGAGCGAAACCGCTGAGCAGGATGTAAGCCAGATGCGATTTGACAGTCGGGTTTTGCAGGCGGGCTTGCCGATGAAGCTGGGCGTCCGTTTTGGCCATGGTTGTCAGGATCCGGTGGATTCAGAAAATAGGTTCGAGAGTGCAGCACCGCCCTGTTCTCGGAGCGGGCGGCGTGCAGCAGGGCGCAGATATTACTTGATTGCGGGTCGCCTTGGGGCCAGGTCGCCGGTGAAGGTGCACGCCTGTTCAGTTTCGCGCGCAATTCTGGGACAGCAATTGTGAAATTTCTGTCGCCCGCCACGCGCCTCAAAGCGCGTGTGGCAACGTTTCAGGCCATCAGGCCTGAAACGTCTCGACTGTCTGTCAGTCGTTACTGGCCTTGTTCACAGCGTGCAGCACGTACTGTGGCAAGGCGAATGCGCCGATGTGAACTTCCGGATTGTAATAGCGCGTAACAATACCGCTGCCCGAGAAGCGCTGACGCAGAGTTTCCAGCGGCAGTTTGCGATAGCTCTTGTCGGTAGCGCCCCACGCGAAGGTCATTGCCCCGCCGATGTAGGTCGGGATGGCCGCATGATAGAAATGCCAATCGGCAAACAGACCGTTCATGCGCCCGGCCGTGGTTTGCACGCCGCTCAACTGCATGAAAGGCGTGCCGTTCTGGGTGACCAGAATGCCGCCCTCGTTCAGGCAGCGATGGCAGGCCTGATAGAAGTTTTCCGAGAACAGCACTTCACCTGGACCGATCGGGTCGGTGGAATCGGAAATGATCACGTCGAATTTTTCTTCGGTGGTCGCTACAAAGCGCATGCCATCGTCGATGACCAGGTTCAGACGCGAATCATCAAAAGCGCCACTGGAGTGATTGGGCAGGAACTCCTTGCACATCTCGACTACCGTGGCGTCGATCTCGACCATGGTGATGTGCTCGACGGTCAGGTGCTTGGCGACTTCGCGCAGCATACCGCCATCGCCGCCGCCAATGATCAGTACGCGTTTGGCAGCGCCATGGGCCAGAATCGGCACGTGAGTGAGCATTTCGTGATAGATGAACTCATCCGCTTCGGTGGTCTGGATCACGCCATCCAGCGCCATGACCCGGCCCATGCGCGGGTTCTGGAAAATAACCAGGTGCTGATGCTCGGTGCGTACTTCGTGCAGCATTTTTTCCATACGAAAGCGCTGGCCGTAGCCTTCGTACAACGTTTCCTGATAATCGCTCATGGGTAAGCTCCCGCTGGGTACTGATGACAGGACGGCCGACCGCCCACAACAAAGGCGCGCATTCTACGTCGAGGAACATGACAGGTCGAACCTCTCTGCAGCCAACCGCCCTCGTCCATGTGGCAAACGCCCTGCCCCGAAAACAAAAAACGCCTGATTACCCAGGTAATCAAGCGTTCGGGGCAGCCTGGTAACGTATCAGATACGCACGTTGCCACGCGGTCCGAGGATCGCCCAGATGATCAGGCCAACGACCGGCAACAGCACGATCAGCAACACCCAGAGAATTTTCTTGCCGGTCTCTGCGCCGCTTTTCAAGACGTTGATGATGGCCCAGATATCGAGCGCGAGAATAATCAGGCCGACAAGGCCGTTGAAGCTGGAACCCATGATATTACCCCTGGAATGAATGCTTACCTTGCTAGGATAGTTGCGCCGTTCGGGGGTTCCGTTGAACCAACCTTATATTCTCGGGCTCCCAATCGGGGTCATTTTGCATTTTTACTCGCCATCGCATTAAACCATCACACAGGTGAACCCCTTCATGCCAGCACCCGCACACCCCCGAATGACCTGGTCCAGCCATTTTCAGGCCAGCCCACTGGTGAGTCTGGGCTTCGCGCTAGCCTTGCTGATCGTCGTCGGCCTTGGCGGCGTCAGCCTTTACAACGCGTTTTATGGCGCCAGCCAGGTCAATTTCAATCACGCATTGCTGGGCGGCACCGCTGGCTTTCTGGCCACGGCGCTGGGTGCGGTGCTGGCGGTTGCACTGCGCGAGGTGTCACAACGCGCACAGGACATCATGCTCGGCTTTGCGGCAGGCATGATGCTGGCTGCCAGCTCGTTCTCGCTGATTTTGCCTGGCCTTGCGGCCGCCCGTGACATTACCGACAGCGGCCCCTGGGCGGCTGCAACAGTGGTGGCCGGGCTTGGGCTGGGCGTATTGTTGATGCTGGGCCTGGACAAATTCACCCCGCATGAGCACGAAAGCGTCGGCCGTCAGGGACCGCACTCGGAGCGCATCAATCGGGTCTGGTTATTTGTACTGGCGATCACCCTGCACAACCTGCCGGAAGGCATGGCGATTGGCGTAAGCTTTGCCAGCGGTGACATGAATGTCGGCTTGCCGCTGACCACCGCTATCGCCATTCAGGACATCCCCGAAGGCCTGGCCATTGCGCTGGCGCTGCGCTCCACCGGCCTGTCGGCGTTCAAAGCCATGCTGGTGGCAATCGGTTCAGGCCTTATGGAGCCACTGGGCGCGCTGGTAGGGCTGGGCATTTCCAGCGGGTTTGCCATCGCGTACCCACTGAGCATGGGGCTGGCTGCTGGCGCGATGATCTTCGTGGTGTCCCATGAAGTCATCCCGGAGACCCATCGCAACGGCCATCAGACCTCGGCAACGCTGGGCCTGATGGGCGGTTTCGCCGTCATGATGTTTCTCGACACCGCACTGGGTTAACCGCGCAAGGCCTGCAACGCCGGCGCGGCATATATGCCCGCCGATGCGGCCAGTTCGATGACCCGCGCCTCGTCACAACCGTAAACCAGCACCGCCTGCAATTCATCATCCAGCGGCTGGCTGAAATTCATCAGCACGTAGCCACCCATTTCCTTGTTCATGCTGCTCAACTGGATCTGGATGCGATTGACGGCGACCAGAGGCTCGACCTTGGCCAGTTGTTTGGGCTTGATGTTGAACGTCACTTCCTTGCCGAACGACTGAACAATCTGCTCGAACAGGTCCATATAAGTGTCAGCCTGAAACAGCACGGTTTCCGGCAGGCTGCCAACCACCACCCACTCGCCCAGCGGGATCGGGAAGCTGTCGTCATAATTGATGTCCGGGTTGGCAGCCAGAAACGCCTGCGGGTCGGCATAGGCCTGCGCGGCGTCATCAGCGATCTGCAGGATTTCGTCTTCGCCCATGCAGCCGGAGCTGATTTTGCTGATTAATTCGACCAGTGAGTCTTTCATGGGGGCGATCCTGCGGCAGGCAAAAAAAGAGGCGCGAAGGATAGCGGTAAATCCCTCGCGCCTCTATGTGTTAATGCCTGATGCATTAATGCTTGGCTTCAGGCCCGGGCAGCCTGCACGCCCAGCCTGGTCAGTTGCTCGGCCGTCACGGTTGCGCCCATTGCCTGCGCCGCGCCCAACGCGGTAATGCCCTTGGCATCGCAGGCATGCGGGTCCGCTCCCTGGCCGATCAGGTAATCGACTATCTCATTGCGGTTGAACATGGCAGCCATCATCAAGGCGGTGCGACCGTCAGCCGCCGCGCCTTCCACGTTGGCGCCCGCATCTACCAGCAATTTGACTACCGCCATGTCGCCTTTGAAGGCGGCACCTGCAATCGGGCTCTGGCCATTGTCATTGCGGATTTCAGGATCAGCCTTGTGGTTCAGCAGCACGCGTACCGCATCCTGATGGCCGTGGTAGCTGGCCAGCATCAGCAGCGTGTCACCCTTGTGATTACGCAAATCCGCTGGCAAGCCCTTTTCCAGCAGACGCTCCAGCATCACGGCGTTGCCCTGGCGAGCGACGTCGAATACCTGTTCGGCGAACTCTGCGGCCTCGTCTTCGGTCATGGTTTTCGACTGGCTGATAGCTGAATCGGTCATTGATCACTCCTTGGCAAACGGTGCCACGGGAATCCCGGTTGTCCCGGTGGCGGTCAATACACTGACCGCAACGCTTGCCAGCTGTTCGATCAACCTTGAGCAATGCAGCCGATAGCGATTCTGGTCGGCCGAGCTCAGGGCGACGCGTTGCCACGCCCGATCGTTATGCCCGATGTCGATCGTGCAAGAAACGGCAAAATGCAGGGTGCACGATGGTCGTTCATGCAAAATGCACGAGACACAAAATCGGACTATCTTTCAAGTGATTGATTTTAAAGGAATAATTTTAGTGCAAATACTGGCACAGACACTGCAATAGTACTTCCAAGCTTGTTATCCCATGAGCAATGGAGCCGCCAGACATGACCTTTATTCAAGAAAAATTCGCTTCCGTATTCTCCGACTACACCGTGACTACCCAGCCACGTCCTGATGGCGGTGTCCTGTTGTCACTGCGTACTCAAGATGGCAAACAGATACGTCGCTCCGTGTCTTATGCTCAGTTGCACACTGCGGTTCAGCTGGAATGGGTCATCAGCGCAATTCGCCGTGACCTGGCTGCACAAGCCAGCGAACTGCCTGCGATCTCGATGCTGCAAAGTCAGCACCGCTTCGATCTGCCGACTTACCACACCCGTTAATCGTTCTGCCGCCCTCACGGGCGGCTTGTTTACGCTGTTGTACGCTCTCTCATCCCTTGTTTGCCGCGATTACACCTTGTTTTCGCGGCTTTTTTTTGCGCTTTTTTTACCAGTGCTCGCTTGGCTCGCTCGTTAGCCCGTTACCTGATAAGGCCGCGGCAAAGGGCTTCGCCTACCGCCTGCGCTCTGTTGGCGACGCCCAGCTTTGAGTAGATGGTCTTGAGGTGGTACTTCACCGTCGACTCGGAGACATCGCGAATTATCGATATCTCCCAAGCGGTTTTTCCATCCCTCGCCCACTGCAGCACTTCAAGTTCACGGAGCGTCAGGCCGCGAGAAGAGAACTTCAGCCCGCGCGCCACACTGTGCAACACAGGCATGAGACTGCTGACGAGGTATTTTTGTTCAGCGGAAATCGTCCGTTCCACTTCGCTCAGCGTACAGACCGACGTCACGCTTTCTGTGCCACGGCAATGGCTGGTGTAGCCGTAGGAAATGGCCGGGAGCAGTTCGCAGGCATCGACCGCCTCTTCGTAACAGGCTGACGCCGGGTATTGTTTGAACGCATCCTGCCAGTTCAAAAAGCCCAGCTGATTGCGATAGCAGCGGATGACCGGGTCCTGCGTGATCAATTCATGCTGCCGATACGCCTGCCCCCACGCATCGTCAACATTGGAGGTGATGAACGTCAGCAGCATCGGGCCTTTAAACTGATAGAACATGGCCCGCTCGCTGTCGCATTCGCGTCGCAGCCACTGGAGGGCTTTTTCGATGGCGGTCTGGCCATTAAGCTCAGTAATTGTGCTCACCATCTGCTGTATCAATAGATCCTTGGTTGCGCTTTCTGTCATGGCACTGCACATCGCTGCCGCTCCTTCTGTTCACGTGAATGTGCCCGTGAATGCGTCCGTGAATCGGTACAGTTATTGCCCGTGGTTCAGGGGACGCGCAGAAGTTACACGAATAATTACGTTGGAAAACAACGACTAAACCAAAACAGAATCAACGCACTTTCAGGCAGGCAACGTCCCACTCGAAAGCAGGATGCTGCCTACAGAAAATAAAACCCAGGCGTGATGACAGGCAAAATTGCGCACCGCGGCATCAGGACGATGCCGCGCAGAACAGGCAGGTTTTCTAGAAAGAAGCGGGATCGATGAGCGTAAAACTGTTCACATGCCGGTGTCCCGCGAGCACTCCGCCATCACGCGCCAGGCCGCACGTGAGCATGCCGGCAGCTTTTGCGGCGTCGAGTTCTTCGACAATATCCGAGAGAAACAGAATCTCTTCGGCGGCAAAGCCTGTGGCGTTGGCGATTGTCTGGTAGGACTGCGCCTCGCGCTTGGGCCCCGACGTGGTGTCGAAGTAGCCGCTGAACAGACCGGAAAGATCGCCCGCTTCCGAGCAGCCGAAAATCAGTTGCTGGGCCTGAATCGAACCCGACGAATACACGAAAAGTCTGTAGCCCTGCTGGTGCCAGTGTTGCAGTGCGTCAACGGCGTCGGGATAGACATGCCCCTTGAGCTGCCCGGCGTTGTAACCCTGCTCCCAGACCATGCCCTGCAATGCCTTGAGCGGCGTGGCCTTGCGGTCTTCGGCAATCCATTCAAGCAGAATCGCGATCACCCGCTCGACATCGGCATCCGGCTCGGCGCTCTGCGTGCGCACCGCCTGCAACTGCGCCGCCACCTGAGGCTGCTCGGCATGTTGACGAACAAAATCGGGCAGGTGCGTTCTGGCGAATGGAAACAATACGTCGAACACGAAGCTTACGGCACTGGTAGTGCCTTCGATGTCCGTGAGAATGGCTTTGATGGGCATCAGTGTCGGGCTCCTGTCAGTCTTCCAGCCGCGGGAAACGGCCGGCAATGTCTTCACCGGTAAAGTTTGCGACCCAGCCGTCAGGGTTGTTGAACAGGCGAATAGCGACAAAATGCGGGTTTTCGCCCATGTCGAACCAGTGCCGAGTACCGGCGGGCACGGAAATCAGGTCGTTCTTTTCGCACAGCACGGCATACACGTAGTCGTCGATGTGCAGCGTGAACAAACCGCGCCCGGCGACGAAAAAGCGCACTTCGTCTTCGCCGTGGCGGTGTTCTTCAAGAAATTTGGCACGCAGTTCGGTTTTCTGCGGGTGATCGCTGTTGAGGCTGATGACGTCCACGGTGACGTAGCCGTGCCGGGTCATCAGCGTGTCGATCTGGGTGCGGTAGGCGTTGATCACCTCTTCCTGACTGGCGCCGGGGGTGATCGGCGTCGCGGCTTCCCAGCGGTCAAACGCCACGCCGTGTTCGGCCAGCGTCGAGGCGATGTCTTCCAGGTGGGTCAGCACCTTGTTGGGAATATCCGGGCTTGAAACGTGATAAACGGACAGGCTGCTCATGGCATGGATCCTCGGTTTGGGGCAACGCCTTCCGGCTTTTACAGGCCGGTCAGGCTGACAGACGGGTTTAATGGGCGATCGTTAACGGTTCATGACCGTACGCATCTTCAGCTCGCACTCGAACAGAAACTCGAACGCTTCGATCTGGCGCAGTGCGTCGCTCATTCTTGCGCCCCAGGTGTAGAGCCCGTGGCCGCGAATCAGGTAGCCGGCACACTCGGGATGGGCGTCCAGCCAAGGCTGCACGTTTGCGGCAAGCCGGGCGATGTCCTGATCATTGTCGAAAATCGGCACAACAACCTGCGATTCGTGGGTCAGTACGCCGTTGAAGGCCTTTTGCAGCTCGTAATCCTCGAACACCAGATGGTCAGCGGCCGTCAGCCTGGACAGCACCGTCGCATTCACCGAGTGGGTGTGCAGCACTGCGCCGACCTGCGGCCGACAAAGGTAAAGCTGGGTGTGCAGCAAGGTTTCCGCAGACGGCTTTTTGCCGGGCTCCAGGCTGTTGCCAGCGAGGTCAGTTGCCAGCACATCATCTGGCCCCAACTGGCCTTTGTGCTTGCCGGACACGGTCAGCAACGCTTCGCTGGCCGACAGGCGCACGGAGTAATTGCTGCTGGTGGCAGGCGACCAGCCACGACCATACAGGAACCGCCCTGCTTCGATGATCTCCTGACTCAGTTGTTCGCGGCTCATACGCCTTCCTCTTTTCTGGATGTGACAATCATGACGGCTGCAGCAAAGGCCGCAAGGCTGGCGATAGCAAATGTCCAGGCCGGCCCCAGCGCGTTCCAGCTGTAGCCCGAGTACAAGGCACCCAACGAGCCGCCCACACCGGACAAGGCGGCATACAGCGCCTGCCCCTGACCTTGCTGACGCGGGCCGAAGCTACGTTGCACGAAATGAATGGCAGCGGCGTGAAAGCTGCCGAATGTGGCGGCGTGCATCACCTGCGCAATTAACAGCGCAGGCAGGTGCTCGGCGAACATGCCGAGCAACAGCCAGCGTAATGCGGCGAGCAGGAAACTGGCGAACAGGACCTGGCGCACGGAAAACCTATGGAGGATGCGGCTCATGGCCATGAACATCAGCACTTCAGCCACCACGCCGACTGCCCACAGCATGCCGATCAGGCCGCGGCTATAACCAAGCGCCTCCAGGTGCAAGGTCAGAAAGGTGTAATACGGGCCGTGGCTGAGCAGCATCAGCGCAACACTGATGTAGAACACCCACACACCCGGCCGCATCAGTTGCTTGAGAAAGCCGCCCGCCTGCGCCTCTGCCTGCGGGGTCGAAGTCAGCGGTTGCGCATTGGGCACCCACCAGCTGCTGACTGCGATGCCGGCCATGATCGCCAGCAAGATATAGGGAAACAGGTCCAGGCTGAACCATTCAAACACCCGTCCCAGCACCACGACCGCCAGAATGAAGCCGATCGAGCCCCATAGCCTGATCTGGCTGTAGCGCGAGGTCTGGCCTTGCAGGTGCGCGAGGGTGATGACTTCAAACTGCGGGAGGATGGCGTGCCAGAAGAATGCATACAGCGCCATGACCATCGCCAGCCAGGCATAGCTTTTATCGATCAGAATCAGCGAGAACGCCAGCAGCGTGCAGAGCGCACCAAAGCGCACAATCAACAACCGCCGCCCGGTGTGGTCACCCAGCCAGCCCCAGATATTGGGCGCGACACAGCGCATCAGCATGGGGATAGCGACAAGTTCGCCGATTCGGGCACTGGCAAAACCCAGGTGATGCAGGTAAAGCGCCATGAAGGGCGCCGCCGAGCCGAGCAAGGCGAAATAACACACATAGAACCCGGACAGCCGCCAATACGGCAACTGCCCGTCGGGCGTTGGCGTCACGCTGGCAGACCGCAACCTGTGACAACGCTCATTACAGCTGGGCCAGCACAGGTGTGGCGACGCTGACATCGGCGTTTTGCCCGCGATGACGCAGCAAGTGATCCAGCAGCACGATGGCCATCATCGCTTCGGCGATCGGCGTGGCACGAATGCCGACACACGGGTCATGCCGCCCTTTGGTGATCACGTCGGCAGCGTTGCCATCGACATCGATCGAGCGCCCCGGCGTCGTGATGCTCGACGTCGGCTTGAGCGCCAGGTGCGCAATGATCGGCTGGCCGGAGGAGATACCGCCGAGAATGCCGCCTGCCTGATTGGACAGAAAACCCTGCGGTGTCATCTCGTCGCGATGCTCGGTGCCGCGCTGCGCGACGCAGTCGAAACCGGCACCGATTTCCACGCCCTTGACCGCATTGATGCTCATCAGCGCGTGGGCAAGCTCGGCGTCCAGGCGATCGAAGATCGGCTCGCCAAGGCCGGGCATGACGCCTTCAGCCACCACCGTGATTTTCGCGCCGACCGAGTCCTGATCGCGACGCAGCTGGTCCATGTAGGCTTCCAGTTCCGGCACCTTGTCGGGGTCTGGGCAGAAAAAAGCGTTGTCCTCAACCGAATCCCAGGTCTTGAACGGGATCTGGATCGGGCCGAGCTGGCTCATGTAACCGCGAATCACAATGCCCTGGGTCGCCAGGTACTTCTTGGCGATGGCCCCGGCCGCCACGCGCATGGCGGTTTCCCGCGCCGAGCTGCGACCCCCACCGCGGTAGTCGCGAATGCCGTATTTGTGGTGGTAGGTGTAATCGGCATGGGCCGGCCGAAACAGGTCCTTGATGGCCGAGTAGTCCTTGGACTTCTGGTCGGTGTTACGGATCAGCAAGCCAATCGATGCACCGGTGGTCTTGCCCTCGAAGACGCCCGAGAGGATCTCGACCTCATCGGCTTCCTGACGCTGCGTGGTATGGCGGCTGGTGCCCGGCTTGCGCCGGTCCAGATCACGCTGCAGGTCTTGCAGGTCCAGCTCCAGGCCCGGCGGGCAGCCGTCGACGATAGCGACCAGCGCCGGGCCGTGGCTTTCGCCGGCGGTGGTGACAGTGAACAGCTTGCCGAAAGTGTTGCCGGACATGCGGGCGCTCCGAAAAATCAGCTAAAAAACCAGATCGTTAAACCAAGCGCGCCAGTATACGCAGGCTCGCGGTTCAGTTCATCCTCGAACCTTCTGTCACCGCGTGCGTCCAAGCGAGACTCCCCCCATGATGGCCTTGCGATGTTATCCGGTAATTCCCTGCTTCGAGTTCCAAACGCGCTGCGCCTGTTGGTCCTGCCGGTCACGCTACTCCCGGTACTGCTGCTGAGCCTGATCGCCGGCACAGCCAGCGCGGCGGCGCCCAGCGTGGTGCAGCGCCCTATCAGCGTGGATACCGAAAACGGCAAGCTGTACGGCACTCTGCTGCTGCCTCGCTCCGACAAACCTGTGCCGGTGGTGCTGATCATCGCAGGCTCCGGCCCCACCGATCGCAACGGCAACAACCCGGAGGGCGGGCGCAACGACAGCATGAAACGCTTGGCGGTCATCCTGGCCAGCAACAATATTGCCAGCGTGCGCTACGACAAACGCGGCGTGGCAGCCAGCAAGGCGGTCACGCCGGACGAACGCAACCTGAGCGTCGAGCGCTACGTTGCCGACGTTCAGTTGTGGGTCAGAGCCATCAGGGCCAACCCGCGCCTGGGCCAACTGATTCTGCTGGGCCACAGCGAAGGAGCGCTGGTGGCGAGCCTTGCGGCGGAAAAGGCAGAGGCTGCGGCAGTGATTTCCGTCGCAGGCACCGGACGGCCAGTCGCCCAGGTGCTGCACGAGCAGTTTCAGGAGCGCCTGCCGCCAGAACTGTTGCAGCGCAGTGACCAATTACTTGAAGAACTCAAGGCCGGCAAGACCGACGACAAAGTGCCGGCCGAGCTGGAGGTGGTGTTCCGCCCCAGTGTTCAGCCGTACCTGATCTCGCTGTTCCGCCAAGACCCGGCCAAAGCATTCGGTGCGCTGCGCATGCCGGCGCTGATCGTGCAGGGGCGTAACGATATTCAGGTGGGCGTGGGCGATGCCCTGCTGTTGCAAAAAGCCCGACCGGATGCAGAGCTGGCGCTGATCGACGGGATGAACCACGTGTTGCGCATCGTGCCGGACAACCTGCAGCAACAACTCTTGTCCTACCGCAATCCGACCCAGCCACTGGCCAGCGAAATGACCAAGCAGGTACTGCGTTTCATAAAGGCGCTGCCAGACACCGAGAAAAAGATCTGAAAGCAGACGTCGCAAGCCCTTCAGTCTCGGTCACTTTGGCCGATAGCGGTGTTCCAGCCTTGTGTTTCAGCGCAAGACTCAGGAAAGGACACCCTAATGACTGACGCGAATCTCATGACTGAAACCATTACAGAACCCACCAGTGCAGAGGCTGACGCCCCGGCAACGCCGCAGCCGTGGGAAGACGTTCTGCCCGAAAACTTTCAGATGCTGCGTCTGTCACCACTGCCCACCGACCGCGCCACGGGTGGACGCCCTCTGCGCTTCGTGCAGTTCGGCCGTGCCGAGCGCCACAGCAAGGAAACAAGCCTGCTGCGCATCAACGTCCAGCTGCCCGGCCAGCGGGTCCGCAAGGAACAGAACAACCTGGACGTCTGGGCAGACCATGAAAAGCGCACCGTGCGGTTCGGCCCTGAGTCAGGCTTGCAGATCGAGCCGTGGAACCGCGGCATTGGCCGTTTCATGATCGCCCACGCCGTGCATTGGGCGCAGAAGAGATGGTCTTCCTACAAGATCGAAGGCGTGGCGCTGGCAAGCAAGGACGGTCTGAACGAGGACACTCGCCTGCGCCGCGATCATTTTCTGCGCAGCCTGGGTTTTGAAGTGGCTTACGCCGACGCGCAGCACATGAAAGGCAGCATCAAGGATGTGCATGTCGGCAACCTGCACAGCACCTGGAACAACGACAAGGTACAGATCATCGAGATTCTCGAAGCATCACAGATGCTGGAAAAAGCCGAGAAAAACATGATTGAGCAGGAAGTGACCATTCGCCAGCACGAAGACCGGGTCAGCAAGTACAAGCGTGAAGACACCGGCCTGCGCTTCACGATTGCCTGTCTGGTGACCTTCGCAGTGTTTCAGGCAGGACTGCTGATCTGGATCGCGACCCACCGTTAGGCTCTGTACGAAAAGTCGGCGAGCGAAGGTCAGGCAAGGCAAAAACCGGGGCTTTTACAGGCCCCGTATCCATCCAGCCTCACACCCGCGACTGAAACAGCGCCTGATGGTTGCGGCATTGTTCCTCAGTGAGCATGAACACGCCGTGACCGCCGCGCTTGAAGTCCAGCCAGGCGAAATCGACTTCCGGGTACAGCGCCTGCACGTGCACCTGGCTATTACCGACTTCGACGATCAGCAGCCCCTTCTCATTCAGGTGGTCAGCCGCCTGGGCAAGCATGCGACGCACCAAATTCAGACCGTCACTGCCACAGGCCAGCGCCAGTTCCGGCTCGTGCTGATACTCGTCCGGCATGTCGGCAAAGTCTTCGGCATCCACGTAGGGCGGGTTAGAGACGATCAGGTCGAAGCGCTGGCCCGGCAGACCGTCAAAGCCATCGCCCTGAACGGTGTAGACTCGATCATCCATGCCGTGGCGCTCGATATTCAGGCTTGCCACTTCCAGCGCATCGTAGGACAGGTCCGCCAGGGCGACTTCGGCGTCAGGGAATTCATCGGCGCAGGCGATGCCGATACAGCCGGAACCCGTGCACAGGTCCAGGATGCGTGCCGGCTCACTCGCCAGCCAAGGTGCGAAACGCTCTTCGATCAGCTCGGCAATCGGTGAGCGCGGGATCAGCACGCGGTCGTCGACAATGAACGACATACCACAGAACCAGGCCTCGCCCAGCAGATAGGGGGTTGGCACGCGGTCGTCGATGCGGCGTTTGATCAGGCGTTGCAGTTCGGATATCTCGTCGACTTCCAGACGGCAGTCAAGGTAGCTGTCAGCGATTTCCCAAGGCAGGTGCAGTGCGCCCAGCACCAGTTGCCGTGCTTCGTCCCACGCATTGTCAGTGCCATGACCAAAAAACACGTCTTCCTCGTGAAAGCGGCTGACGGCCCAACGTATATGGTCGCGCACGGTACGCAAACGGGAAGTGATCATGAACAACTCCTTGAAAAGGCGACGAGCTGCTGTGAGGCCAGCTACGGTGAAAAGCCTGGTGACGAACAACGCTGCCTGTTCGTACCCGATAAGCCTGGAAGTTTCCACGATTCGCGCACAGCCATCAAGGCAAACCGCCAGCTACCGAGCCCGTCACCTGCCCTGCAGACCATAAAAACCGGGGCCTGTGATGGTAGCCATTCCCAGAACGCCTCAGCCAGAGGACAATGTCGCAAAAGCCCCACACCAAGGAGCCCGTGAATGTCCGATTTAAAGACCATGTTCCAACTCAGCGGCCGGGTGCATGCGCCCGCCAACCTGAGCAACGCGACGCTGATTATCATCGACGCCCAGAAAGAATACCTCAGCGGCCCGCTGGCCCTGACCGGCGTCGACGAAGCGCTGGCCAACATCGGCCAACTGGTCGCCAAGGCACGCGCGGTCAAATGCCCGATTGTTCACGTCCGCCACCTGGGCACCGTGGGCGGCCTGTTCGATCCACAAGGCGAACGCGGGCAACTGGTCCCGGAACTGCTGCCGCAAGGCGACGAACATCTGGTCGAGAAACGCCTGCCCAACGCCTTTAACGGCACAGGCCTGCACGAACTGCTGCAAAGCCTCGGGCATCTGGATCTGGTCGTGTGCGGGTTCATGAGCCATTCGAGCATCAGCACCACGGTTCGCGCGACCAAGGACTACGGTTATCGCTGCACACTGGTCGACGATGCCTGCGCAACCCGCGACCTGCCGAGCCCGCACGGGGTTGTCAGCGCGCAGGTGGTGCACAGAACCGAAATGGCGATCATGGCCGACAACTTCGCCACACTTGCGCTGACCAAAGACCTGATCTGACGCCGCCATCCGAGGGGTTATGTGGCCGCGCTCACCTGACCGCCCATCCCTTGGTGCCACGGTTTATACCGGGGACGGGAACCACCTTCCTTTCTTCAAGTCAGAGCGCCGACACCCATTGAGCCGACACCTGCTGAGGAAAAGGCATGAAAACATCAGATGGTTTCGATGCACGTCGCCTGCGCCCCAAGGGCCAGGGCAACTGGCCTAAACGCATCGGCATACTGATCGCGCTGCTGCTGGCAGTGTCGGGTGCATTACTGACGGTCGCTGGCGTTTCCAGCCTGGTCGGTCATCCACAGATGCTCGGCGAGCTGAACGCAAGCCCCGGCGGCGCTGCGTTTGTTGCCGTCAGCGGATTGCTGGTGTTTTACCTGGGCGTCTGGCTATGGCGTCGTTGCCGCCGTCAGCGCAGCGCCAGCGGCTTGAGCATCTCTGCCCATCTGATGAAAAAACACAACTGACCCGCTCACTTGAGCGGTTAGACTAGCCTCCTTCGCGGAGGCCCTCATGCAAGACGACGATTTTTCCCTGTTCAGAAGCGAGACGCGCGGCGTAAAGCCGCTCAAGCATGAACACGCCGATGTCGGCAAACCCAAAGCTGATCGAAAAATGCTGGCGCGCCTGCGCCAGTCGGCAACCGTGCGTACCGATTCGGTCATCGTCGACGGTCTTTCGGATCAGTTCGTGATCGATGTCGGCCCGGAAGATGTCCTGAGCTGGTCGCGTGACGGCGTGCAGGAAGGCCAGATGCGCAAGCTCAAGCTCGGCCAGATCAGCTTCGAGGGCGGCCTGGACCTGCACGGCATGACCGTGGAAGTCGCTCGCGAAACGTTATGGGAGTTTCTCGCCGAAGCCACCCGGCTGGAAATACGCTGCGTGCGTGTGACACACGGCAAGGCGGTGCGCCTGGACGGCAAACGTCCGATGATCAAGAGCCACGTCAACACCTGGCTGCGTCAGCATCCGCAGGTGTTGGGCTTTTGCTCGTGCCTGGCCAAACATGGCGGCGCGGGCGCGGTTTATGTGGTGCTCAAACGCACCATGATGGAAGGACGCGACGAGTAACCCCCGGTCGCGTCTTCACAACGCCTGCGCAGCACGGGCAGCATGCAGTTGCCCGCCCCTGCCATTGAGTTAGCGCTCGCCGCCACCCGGACCAAAACCCGGGCCGCCACCGCCGCCACCTTGGTGATGCCCACCGCCGCCACCACCTGGGCCGCCCCCACCCGGACCGGGCCAGAACGGCCAGCAGCCGGAAACCGACGACAGTACGATGGCGAACATCGCTATTCTTGCTACTCGACTCAACATCCGGATTCACTCTCTCGACAGGCAATTGATTAATGACCTGCCACTCAGACAGCGCGGCGTCGAGGAAGTGGGTAGCGATCTGGTCGCCAACCTGTAAGCGGCGCGATACAAAGCGCATCCTGCCCGGTTGATTTGCAGCACTGCCGTGCACCCGCCCCAGTGCGTAAGTTACTATGTGCGTCTCGGCGAAGGGCTCACCCTCGCACCTATCGAAACCCACACGGAAACACAGTCCTGTGACACTGGAACAGAATTACACCGCCATACTCGGGCAACTGGGCGAGGACGTCTCGCGTGAAGGTTTGCTGGACACCCCCAAGCGCGCGGCCAAGGCCATGCAATACCTGTGTCGCGGTTATGCGCAGACGCTTGAAGAAGTCACCAACGGTGCGCTGTTCAGTTCCGATGCCAGTGAAATGGTGATGGTCAAGGACATTGAGCTGTATTCGCTGTGCGAGCACCATCTGTTGCCGTTTATTGGCAAGGCCCACGTGGCCTACATTCCGAATGGCAAGGTGCTGGGTCTGTCGAAGGTCGCGCGGATCGTCGATATGTATGCCCGTCGCCTGCAGATTCAGGAAAACCTCAGCCGGCAGATCGCTGAAGCCATTCAGCAGGTTACCGGTGCTCAGGGCGTTGCGGTGGTGATTGAAGCCAAGCACATGTGCATGATGATGCGCGGCGTCGAGAAGCAGAATTCGGCCATGATCACCTCGGTGATGCTCGGCGAATTCCGTGAAAACGCCGCCACGCGCAGCGAGTTTCTCAGCCTGATCAAGTGACCCGTCCAGCCTGCGTTCGCGTGCTCTGACGCACGCTGAGCGCCCGGCTGGTCTTCTCCCTGCACGCAAGAGGTATGACCGTGTTCATGAAAGCGTTAAGAGTCGGCCTTGGCCAACTCGTTATCGGCATCGACTTTTTGACCCGCCCGAGCAAGAAAAAGCGTGATCCCAAGGCTCAGGCCGCTGTTGTTGAAGCGGCTCGGAACCTGACGCTTTATCAATTTCATGCCTGCCCGTTCTGCGTAAAGACCCGACGCACCCTGCATCGCCTCAACGTTCCTGTCGCACTGCGCGATGCGAAGAACAATGAGCTTGATCGCCAGACGCTGTTCAACGAAGGCGGCAAGATCAAAGTGCCTTGCCTGCGCATCGAAGAAGGCGGAAAAACGGTCTGGATGTACGAGTCCAAAGTGATCATCGATTACCTGGACCAACGCTTCGGCGCGATCTGAACACAGCGTGCCCGCCCTCCTTCAGCGCGGGCAACCTTCATCGCGGCAGGCCACATAGCTTTTCAGTTGCTTGAGCCGCACACTGGTTTGCTCGGCCAGGCATTGCGACTGCACCAAAGGCCAGATCGAGCCTGAATCCTCAGTCTTGCCCGCCTGATACAGACAATCGGCATCACGCAGGGCTATCCACTTCTGCTGCGCGTCTTTGAGCGCCTGCTTTTTTGCCGGCGTCTGGAGCCAGGCCATCTGCGCCTTGTATTGCTTGTTAAGGTCGGCATCCAGCGCTGCCAGTTTGTTGGCCGCACACGTGTTCATGCTCGCCTGATTGGCGTCGCAATTCTCGGCCTGCGCCGAACAGCCGATACCCAGCGCGATGAACGCAGCCAGAAGGGTCATTGAAATACGCATAAATGTCCTTGGTGCCCGTTTTCAGTGGGAGTCAGTCCAGCATGCCGATATAGCCCGGTTCAGCCTCGACCCGCTTCAACCAGCGGCGAATGCCCGTGTAGGGTTCAAGGTCAAAACCACCCTGATGCGCTACGTGGGTGTAGGCATACAAGGCGATGTCGGCGATGGAGAAATTGTCACCGACCAGAAACGGTGTGCGATGAAGCTGCTGCTCCATGACCGCCAGCGCTCGATAGCCGGACTTCTGCATGGCGCGATATTCGACCATGCGTTCGGCAGGCAAGCCCAGGTAGAACTGTATGAAACGCGCGACGGCCACTGACGGTTCGTGGCTGTATTGCTCGAAGAACTGCCATTGCAGCACTTGAGTCCGTAAACGTGGCTCGCTTGGCAAGTACCTGGAACCATCGGCGAGAAAATTGAGAATCGCGTTGGACTCCCACAGGCAGGTGCCGTCGTCCAGCTCCAGGACCGGAATCTTGCCGTTGGGGTTTTTTTCCAGAAACGCCGGGGTCTGGGTTTCGCCGTTGAGAATATTGACCGGCACCCACTCGTACTCGCTGCCCAGCAGGTTAAGCATCAGCTTGACCTTGTAGCAGTTGCCCGAGTTGTAATCGCCATAAACCTTGTACATCGCCCTGCTCCCTTGATATGCCCGTGACACCGAATCGGATCAAGCCGCTTGCAGATTCTGTGCTGTACGGACCACGGATGCCAGTCGTTTTATGCCTTCATCCAGGCGCGCCGGGTCGATGTGGCTGAAGTTCAGCCGCAAATGCCCGTGATTGGCGTCCGGGTCGGAAAAAACGGCTCGCCCGGCATGAAGGCCATCTGCACCAGCCCGCAGGCTCACGAAGACAAGGAAAAGCGCTACACAGCCGCGATCTGGTGCGGGATTTTCTATGCTGTTGCCGGGATTTTCGGCGCGACGCTGGCAGGCCTGTTCAGCGCATTCCCCAAGGAACTGATGCTCTCGATTGCCGCACTGGCGCTGCTCGGTTCGATCACCAATGGTCTGACCGTAGCCATGGCCGAGCCCCGGCAGCGCGAGCCTGCCCTGATTACCTTTATGGTGACCGCGTCCGGGTTGACGCTGTTTTCCATCGGCTCGGCGTTCTGGGGCATTGTGGCCGGCTTGCTGACCCTGCTGATTCTGAATGCGCGCAAGGCTTGACCAAGCCGCTGTATCAGCTACGCGCGGCGGCGGATACCAGCAGCGTGCCGGCATCGGCATCAAGAATCGCCTGCGTGCCCAGTGGCACAGCCTGATTGAGATCGCCATGACCGACCGGCAGCCCACCAAGAACCGGAATGCCAAGCCCGCCGAGCCGTTCCATCAGCACATGGGCCGGGCTGATGGAGCCACCGGTGTTGGCTGCGGGGGTGAACTCGCCCACCGCGATACCTGCCAACTGCTTGAGAATGCCGCAGTTACCTAGATGGGTGAGCATGCGGTCGACCCGATAAGCGGGCTCGTTGACCTCTTCTATCAGCAGGATCGCCCCGCTCAGGTCCGGCATGAACGGCGTGCCGACAGAGGTGTCGAGAATGCACAGATTGCCGCCCAGCAGCAGGCCCCGAGCACTGCCGGCGGTTCTGACCCTGGCCGTTGGTGACGCAGGATCGGCCTTGAGCAGTACCGGCTCGCTGCTCATCAGCACATGTCGCATGCCACTGACGAACAGCCCACCGCGCTCCAACTGGGCAGCGACCGGCCCGTGAATGCTCGCCAGACGCGCATGGTTCCACAGCGCACCGTGCAACGCGGTGATGTCGGAAAAGCCGGTCACCAGTTTGGGGTCGCGCCGCACTGCGTCCATGTCAACCTGCTGAACAATCCGCTGCATGCCGTAACCACCGCGGTTGCAGATGACCGCACGGATTTCCGGATCGGCCAGCGCGGCGTTGAGGTCGGCAAGCCGCTCTTCGTCGGTGCCCGAATAGAACGAGTATTTGCCCAGTGCATGCGGATAGACACGCGGTCGCAATCCCCACCCCTTGAGCACTTCGACCGCCGCCTCAAGCTTCGCCGGGTCCACCGGGCCTGCCGGGGAAACCAGCGCCACAGCGTCGCCAGCTCGCAGAACTTGAGGGTGACGGGTGTTTGGAAAGGTCGAGGTCATTACGGTCATCCGGGCATTCATCAAGCAGGCAATGTAGATCAGCAGGTCGGGTGACTCAAGCCGCATTGGCAGTCGGCATGTGTCATCTGCAGATCAATATGAACGTCATAGCCACTGAGCACTCCTATCAACCACATGGATCAAACGGCATTCGCTGGATGATCCGTTCTTGCCTGAACACCGCTCCGAGGCTTGAATCCACCCATAAACCACTGTTACGAGGCCCCGCCATGACTGATTTATCCAACCGCCAGTTCCTGCTCGCCAAGCGTCCTTCGGGCGCTGTACGCCGTGATGACTTCACCTATCAGCAAGTGCCTGTCACCCCATTGGCAGACGGGCAGATTCTGGTCAGAAACAAATTCCTGTCGCTTGATCCGGCAATGCGGGGCTGGATGAATGACGGCAAGTCCTATATTCCGGCGGTGCAACTGGGCGAGGTGATGCGCGCGCTGGGTGTGGGCGAAGTGCTTGAATCGAAGAACCCGAAATTTGCCGCAGGCGATCACGTCCAGGGTGCGCTTGGCACTCAGGATTACTTTGCAGGCGAGCCGAAGGGTTTCTATAAGGTCGATACCAGCCTTGCACCGTTGCCGCTGTACCTGTCGGCACTGGGCATGACCGGCATGACCGCCTACCTGGCGCTGCTGGATGTCGGTCAGCCGAAAAGCGGTGACACCGTATTGATTTCCGGCGCAGCAGGCGCGGTCGGCAGCATTGCCGGGCAGATTGCCAAGCTCAAGGGCTGCCGAGTGGTCGGCATCGCCGGCGGCAAGGACAAATGCAGCCTGCTGACCAGCGAGCTGGGGTTCGATGCGGCCATCGATTACAAGTCCGAAGATGTCATGGACGCGATCAAGCGTCATTGCCCGGACGGCGTGAACGTGTACTTCGATAACGTCGGCGGCGATATTCTCGATGCAGCACTTAGCCAGTTGGCAGTCGGTGCGCGCGTGGTGATTTGCGGTGCCATCAGCCAGTACAACAACACCACAGCCATCAAAGGCCCGGCCAATTACATGTCATTGCTGGTCAACCGCGCTCGCATGGAGGGCTTCATTGTGCTGGACCACGCCGACCGCTTTGCCGAAGCAGGTCAGGTCATGGCCGGCTGGATCAAGGAAGGCAAGCTCAAGAGCAAGGAGCATATCGTAGAAGGCCTGGAGACATTCCCGGAGACCTTCCAGATGCTGTTCAATGGTGAAAACCAGGGCAAGCTGATATTGAAAGTTGAATAAAGCTGGCGTTCGGTGCTCGCTCCAGTGGAAGTGACCGGGGCGGCGATCCGCGTTGCTCACAAAGAGGCCTGTGCGGTCGCTGAATCCCCCGCTGATCTGTTAATCCGCTTTCGCTAGCAAGCGAAGCGTCGCCCGGCTCGCTCCCGCAGGGATAGACCCCGGCGCCCTTTTGATCAGGCCAGTTCGGCAACCACTGCGGCCAGTGCCTTGGCCGGGTCCGCTGCCTGGCTGATCGGGCGGCCAATCACGAGGTAGTCTGAACCCGCGTCCAATGCCTGGCGCGGGGTCAGGATGCGACGTTGATCGTCCTGTGCGCTGCCCGCCGGGCGAATGCCTGGGGTGACCAGCTGCAGTGACGGGTGAGCAGCTTTAAGGGCCTGGGCTTCCAGCGCCGAACAGACCAGGCCATCCATACCGGCTTTTTCAGCCAGCGCTGCCAGGCGCAGCACCTGTACTTGCGGATCAATATCCAGGCCGATACCGGCAAGGTCTTCACGCTCCATACTGGTGAGTACGGTCACGCCGATCAGCAAAGGCTGAGGACCGGTGCGCTGCTCCAGCACTTCCCGGCACGCTGCCATCATGCGCAGCCCGCCCGAGCAATGCACGTTGACCATCCACACGCCCATCTCGGCAGCGGCCTTGACCGCCATCGCCGTGGTGTTGGGAATGTCATGAAATTTGAGATCCAGAAACACATCGAAGCCCTTGCCGCGAAGGGCCTCGACGATGTCCGACGCACAGCTGGTGAACAGCTCCTTGCCAACCTTGACCCGGCACAGCTTGGGGTCGAGCTGATCAGCCAGGCGCATGGCGGCTTCGCGGGTCGGGAAATCCAGGGCGACGATGACAGGAGTCTGGCAGGCGGACATGAGCGTGGTCTCAGGTAAGTCGAAATCGGCGCGCATTGTAGCTGAACCAGCCCACAGGCGGGACCCATAGATCGACATTTGGCTGATGGGCGTCGCAAAAAGTCACGAATCGCTGCACCCGCGCAGTACGCCGCCGAGCTAGCCTGCACCAAACCTGCACAACACGATGACCTCGTTCGCCGCAGCGTTCTGTAAACGACCTGTTTTGAGGCAACACGACGGCGATCCGTGCACTGGCACGGCGTCTGCAACAGGATGTTTCATCGATTATCTAATCTCAGGGAGATAACAATGAGCACGCAACTCAAGCCTACGCTAGGCACGATACATCTATGGGGGATTGCCGTCGGGCTGGTGATCTCCGGCGAATACTTCGGCTGGAGTTACGGCTGGGGGGCAGCCGGGACCCTGGGCTTTTTGGTAACGGCCCTGATGGTTGCAACCATGTACACCTGTTTCATATTCAGTTTTACCGAACTGACCACCGCCATTCCTCACGCAGGCGGGCCGTTTGCCTACAGCCGCCGCGCCTTCGGAGAAAAAGGCGGGTTGATCGCCGGCATGGCGACCCTGATCGAATTCGTCTTTGCGCCACCGGCTATCGCCATGGCCATTGGTGCCTATCTCAACGTTCAGTACCCGGGCCTTGACCCCAAACACGCGGCGGTCGGTGCCTATATCGTGTTCATGGCGCTCAATATCGTAGGCGTGAAACTGGCTGCAACCTTTGAACTGGTGGTGTGCATCCTCGCAGTCGCCGAGTTGCTGGTGTTCATGGGCGTGGTCGCGCCAGCCTTCAGCTTCAGCAATTTTGCCCTCAATGGCTGGGCGGGCTCGCAGACTTTCGGGCCGCAAGCCATCGCCGGCATGTTCGCCGCCATCCCGTTTGCCATCTGGTTTTTCCTGGCCATCGAAGGCGCGGCAATGGCTGCCGAAGAAGCCAAGGACCCGAAACGTACCATCCCCAAAGCCTACATCAGCGGCATTCTGACTTTGGTGTTTCTGGCCATCGGCGTCATGCTGTTTGCCGGCGGGGTCGGTGACTGGCGCACCTTGGCCAACATCAACGACCCGCTGCCACAGGCCATGAAGGCGGTAGTCGGTGACAACTCCGGCTGGCTGCACATGCTGGTGTGGATTGGCCTGTTCGGCCTGGTAGCCAGCTTCCACGGCATCATCATGGGTTACTCGCGGCAGTTCTTCGCCCTGGCCCGCGCCGGTTACCTGCCTTCGTCACTGGCCAGACTGTCACGCTTTCAGACCCCGCACCGGGCAATCATCGCGGGCGGCCTTATCGGTATCGCCGCCATCTACAGTGACGGCCTGATCAATCTGAGCGGCATGACGCTGACCGCTGCAATGATCACCATGGCGGTGTTCGGGGCCATCGTCATGTACATCATGAGCATGCTCAGCCTGTTCAAACTGCGCAAGACCGAACCGAATCTGGAACGCAGCTTCCGTGCGCCTGGCTACCCTGTGGTGCCTGGCATTGCGCTGGCGCTGGCAGTAGTGTGCCTGGTGGCAATGGCCTGGTTCAACATGCTGATCGGCGTGATTTTTCTGGGTCTGATGGCCATCGGGTTCATCTATTTCAGTCTGACGGCCAAATCGCGCGCCGATGCACCGGCCGATTCGATGCTTACCGGCCAGTAACGTAAACAGAATTGCGTGCAAACAGGTTTGCACGCAATTCATTGCGGGCGCTTACACTTGAACCATTGAGCAATCCCGTTGCTCAAACCGGTATCACAACAAGGAGAGCGCTATGCCCTGGTATGCCTGGTTAATTCTGCTCGTAGCCATTGGCTCGATCGTCGGCGGCCTGATGATGCTGCGCGATACCGCCAAGAAACTGCCCCTCACCGAAGAACAGCTCAAACGCGTCCATGAGCGCAATGCGCAAATGGATGCAAAGGACGCCAAGGACCGCTGAACCTTCCGAGGCTGCTGAAGCTGCACAGGATGGCAGGATCAAACCTGCCTCCCCTCCTCGCTTATTTCCCCGACGCCGCCGCGCTGACCGGCATGACCTTTATGTGCAGCGGCTGAAAGATCGCCGCCAGTTCGCCGTCCGCGCGTAACTTTTCCATCAACCTCACAAAGTGCGGCACATCAATGCTGCCGTTCGGGCGCAGCAGCGCGTATTGACGATAGATCTGATCGACACGTTCGGAGACCATCAATTGCGCGGCCTCATCTTTGTTATGTGCCATGAAATCAATCAGATAGGAACGGGTAACGGGGGCGATATCCGCACGCCCGCGCACCACCATCAGCAGGTTGCTGTCGTGGGAATACGTCGAGGTAACATTGAAGTGCTCACTCAGGTACTTCTGATCGGTATTGAAGTTGGCAAAGCCGTAATGATAGCCACTGAAAAGCGCCAGACGCTTGTCGGACAAATCGTCGAAGTAATTCTGTTCTCGCCCCTCGACCCGCCGTGCCACATAGACTTCGGCATCTTCAAGGCCCATGTCGACCGTCTGGTGTGGAATGTCTTTCCAGCCCCAGTCAGGGTTTTCGAAAATCGCGACGTCGAAACGACCTTCCGAGAAGTCACGAAAGCGCCGGGGCACCGAGGTCGGAACCATCACGAACTGATAGTCACTCTGTTCGGCATTCAGGGCATCGACCAGCCTGGGCAACAGACCAGTGTCCTCACCCTTTTCAGGGCGCACCATGTAAGGGGGAAAATGCACCGCGGCAACGCGTACGACCTGCGCAGCAAAGACGTGCGGCGTCATAATCAGCGCAACGAACAGCGTCATTCCCGTTACGGCCGTGTTCACGACATTATCAATTACCACTGCAAGTCTTTTCATAAAACACGGCATTAATCAAAGCCCCCCACGCTATGCGGTTTCCTTGATTTAAACAACTGTCAAATCAACGACGCCAGCGTAGCGCATACCGCTCGACGCTTTGAACAGATGACCGAACACGACGATCTCACTGGAGGCACCAATGCAATAACACGCGGTCACTGTATGGGCGGTGTGAAACACGCTGCTGCCCGCACGCCGCCAGGCACGAGCGTAACGCATTAATGTGGCTACGCTGAAGCCATTGACTATCGAAGGGAGCTTGATGATGCCGCATTGGCTGGTGATTGATCTGGAGGCGACCACCGAAGAAGGTGGCTGGCCGGTCGCAGAAATGGAAGTCATCGAGATAGGTGCGACGCTGGTCAATCAGGATGGGCGCGAGCTGGACCATTTCGAACGCTTCGTACGCCCCGCACGCAGGCCGCTGTTGACTCATTTTTGCAAGGAGCTGACCCATATCAGCCAGAGCAACATCGACAGCGCTGCGCCGCTGACCACCGTGTGGCCGCAGTTCGAGCGCTGGCTGAGCCATCATCGCGCCCGAGTGGTGGGCTGGGCCAGTTGGGGGGATTATGATCGTCAGCAACTGGAAGAAGAATGGCGCCGTCATCAACTTGGAAGTGCGTTGTCCAGCATGCCGCATGTCAATCTCAAACAACGTTTCGCACAAGCCCGTCAGTTGCAAAAACCGGTGGGGCTGAACAGTGCGTTGCAGCTGGCGGGTATGCAGTTCAGCGGGCAACAGCACAGGGCGCTGGTAGATGCGCGTAATACCGCCAGGCTTTTGCCGCTGATTCTGCCCAACTGAATGTTGCAGCACCTGAACACTTATTCACTGTCGAGCTGCAATGGACGTGACGAGTTTTAACCTGTTGGGCATACTGGCAAACCTTTTTCAGCCCTTTCATCAAGGAACCGCCCATGTTCAAGGTCAACGAGTACTTCGACGGCACCGTCAAATCCATCGCCTTCAGTCAGGCCGAAGGTCAGGCAACTATTGGTGTAATGGCAGCGGGCGAATATGAGTTCGGCACTGCACAGCGGGAAATCATGCATGTGATCTCTGGCGAATTGAACGTCAAACTCCCGGACAGCACCGACTGGGAAACTTTCTCCACCGGCAGCCAGTTCAATGTACCTGCCAACAGCAAGTTTCAGCTCAAAGTCAGCGTCGATACCGCGTACCTGTGCGAGTACCGCTGAACCTGAACGAGTGGGAGGCTTGACCTCCCACTGCTGCCCTCGCCTTCCCGCCGTTATTCGACACCGGCATTGAACTGCAACGCCGCCAGCCGTGCATACAGCGGGTTGCTGGCAATCAGTTGCTGATGAGTGCCTACCGCCACCAGTTGCCCTTGATCCATCACCGCGATGCGGTCAGCATTCTGCACCGTCGCCAGACGGTGAGCGATGACCAGCGTGGTACGGCCTTTCATCAAGCTGGGCAAGGCTTGTTGAATCAGGTGTTCGCTTTGCGCATCCAGCGCGCTGGTCGCCTCGTCCAGCAGTAAAATCGGCGCATCGACCAGCAAGGCACGAGCAATCGCCAGACGCTGGCGCTGCCCACCCGACAACCCCAGCCCGCCCTCGCCCAGATGAGTGCGGTAACCGTCAGCCATTTCCAGAATGAACTCGTGTGCATGGGCGATACGTGCCGCTGCCTGCACCTGTTCGAAGCTTGCGTTGACGTTGCCGTAACGAATGTTGTCCTCGACGCTGCCAAAAAACAAACCAGGCGTTTGCGACACCAGCGCAAAGCAGCGACGCAGGTCATGGGGATCGAGCTGCACGGCCGGCACGCCCTCGATCAGAATGCGCCCACAGCCTGGGTCGTAAAAACGCAGCAGCAGGTCGAAGATCGTTGACTTGCCCGCGCCGGACGGCCCTACCAAAGCCAGGGTTTCGCCGGGCTCTACGGTCAGGGTCAGGTCATCGACCGCATTACGCTCGGGGCGCGACGGATAGGCGAAACTGACGCCCTCCAGTGCAAGCCCGCCGCTGATACGTTGCGGCAGGGTCTGCAGACCGGTGGTTGGCGCGCTGATCTCGCTGCGCGCCTGCAGCAACTCGCCGATCCTCTCGGCCGCACCGGCGGCGCGCTGCAGCTCGCCGATCACCTCGCTCAACGTGCCGAACGCCATACCGACCACCAGCGCGTAAAACACGAAGGCCGCCAGTTCACCACTGGAAATGCGGCCGCTGATCACATCCATGCCGCCCACCCACAACATCACCGCCACCGCCCCCAGCACCAGAACGATAACCAGCGTGATCAGCCAGGAGCGTTGCAGGATTCGCTTGCGCGCGGTATCGAACGCCTGTTCGACGGTGTGGGCAAAACGCTGTTTGTCCTGTTGCTGATGGTTATAGGCTTGCACCGTCTTGATCTGCCCCAGCGCCTCGGCCACATAGCTGCCGACATTGGCGACGCGGTCCTGGCTCTCGCGCGACAGAGTGCGCACTCGCCGACCGAACATGAGAATCGGCGCGATGATCAACGGCAAGGCCACCACCACGATGCTGGTGAGCTTGGGGTTGGTGATGAACAGCAGTACGATCCCGCCGACGACCATCAAAGCATTGCGCAGGAACATCGACAGCGACGAGCCGATGACCGACTGCAACAGCGTGGTGTCGGCGGTCAGGCGCGACTGGATTTCCGAACTACGGTTGTTTTCATAAAACCCCGGATGCAGTTCGATCAAGTGGTCAAAGACCTTCTTGCGCAGATCCGCCACCACACGCTCGCCGATCCACGACACCAGATAAAAGCGACTGAAAGTGCCTATGGCCAGGCCCACCGTCAGCAGCATGAAGAACCCGATCGAGCGTTCGAGCAATTGCGGCGAACGGGTCATGAAACCCTGATCGATCATCAACTTGATGCCCTGCCCGATCGACAGCGTGATGCCCGCAGTAACGACCAGTGCCAACAATGCGCCAAGCGCCTGCCAGCGGTAAGGTGCGATAAAACTTGCGGCCAGACGAATCGCCTGACGTTGACGCCTGGAAACCAGTGAAATCATGAAAAATGAACCTGCCTGTGTGCCTGAGCTTTCTGAACCGCAAAGCCTACACCTGTCACGCCGGGCGTGCTGCGCATCATTGCAAGTGAACTTGCGCCGCGTTTGAAAGGTCAGGTTATGTCTGCTTGACAGAGAACGCTATAAGAGATCGATCTAAGCGCCTGCTGGCAGATTTACATCATTTCTGTTGCACTGGTATCGCGTTTGAGCGGCTGACAGCACCTGTCACGGACCGGTCATCAAGCGCGGTTAATTTAACGCCGTTATCTGATGAAAGGAGATACACCATGAGCCTGCAAGAGCGCAGCAACGAAGTTCAAGTCGTTCGAGCCACGCCCAATCTGCCGGTTGGCGGTGCAATTCTCGACCAGCACGGGCAAGAAGTCCTGATCACCGAAGAAATGGTTCAGGCTGCCTGCCAGGAATGCGACAAGAACTGGGTCACCCCGGAAAAATAATACCGAGCGACACCTCATCTTGAAACCCGACCTCCAGGTCGGGTTTTTTATGCCAGGCAAAGTCTTAGGCTCTGTACGAAAAGTGGCTGCGCTCGGTGATGCTGCGTTAAAAACAGGCTCGGAATGCTCATTTACAACCCGTAGAGTCGGGCGCGACCCCGGCCGTTCCTCGCCTGTTTTTGCTTTGCCTGACCTTCGCTCGCCGACTTTTCGTACAGAGCCTAAACCCGCACCGCACCCAGCGCCCGGATCAGTTGCGTCAGCGTGTCGGACTCGCCTTCCAGGTGAACCTTCAGCCCTTCGATTTCCCGACGGGGCGGGTAATGTTTGCGCAGCGCATCGAAGGCCAGTCGCTGGCTGGCGGTGTCGCCGGTCAGGCTGCGACGGAAATCCGCATCGTCACGGCGCGGGTCGTATACGCCGCGGCACAGCATGTTCAAGGCCCACTGCGGGTCAGTGGCAGCGTCGAGGCTGACTTGCGCCAGCCAAGGGGTTGGCAGCAGGTCAGCGAGGCTGATCGCCGCCGGCTGATCGAGAAAGGCGCACAGTGCCTGATAGATCTGCGCAGTGCCGCGCTGCCTGCCGTCGAGACTGTAACCCGCGATGTGCGGCGTGCCGATGACGCACAGGTCAGCCAGCGCCACGTTGACCTGCGGTTCGCCTTCCCACACATCGAGCACGGCTTGCAGGTCTTCACGTTCAAGCATGACATCGTGCAGTGCGCGGTTATCCACCACCGCGCCACGGCTGGCATTGATCAGCCAGGCGCCTTGCCTGAGCTGACGCAGACGCGCTTCGTCGAGCAGGTGCCAGGTGGGTGACTGGCCGCTCTTGTCCAACGGCGTGTGCAGGCTGATCACGTCACAGCGCTGCAGAATCTCATCAAGGCTGACGAAGTCACCGCCTTCGGCAGACTGGCGTGGCGGGTCGCAGACCAAAACCTTCCAGCCCAGCGCTTTGAGCACCGTAATCAGCCGCCCCCCCACCTGCCCCGCACCGACCACGCCGTAGGTGCGCTGGCGCAGATCGACGCCTTCGATTTCCGCCAGGGTCAGCAGGCTGCCCAGTACATAATCCACCACACCGCGCGCATTGCAGCCCGGTGCGCTGGACCACTGGATCGCGGCGTCCTGAAAGTAGGCCAGGTCCAGATGATCAGTGCCAATGGTGCAGGTGCCGACGAAACGCACCGGGCTGCCCTCAAGCATCTCGCGGGTCACCGGCGTCACGGAACGCACCAGCAATACATCGGCGTCGGCTACTGCAGCGCGGTCGATGGAGCGGCCTGGCAGGCGGCGAATTTCGCCGAAACCGGCAAAAAAGGCGTCGAGCAGGGGAATGTTTTCGTCAGCAACAATGCGCATGGAAGCCTCTCAAGATCTGGCGGACAGGGGCCGGCCCACAGCGTGAACAGGCGCGTCGTGAACAAGCGCGGTTGCAGCGATGTGGCGGTCAGTCGGACTTTTTACGGATCCAGTACAGGAACGTGCTCTCTTCTGCCTGCTCGGCCACCAGTTCATGGCCGAGAAAGACGCAGAATTTCGGGATGTCACGGCACGTGGACGGATCGGTCGCAATCACCTTGAGCAGGCCACTTGGGGGCAGATCACGGACTTTCTGGTGCAGCATCATCACCGGTTCCGGGCAGAACAGTCCGGTGGCGTCCAGAACGGCGTCGACGGTGAGGCTTTCAATGGGTTCAGACATGGGGCACTCCAGCGGCGGGTGGCTATTGTCGCTCAAATCAGCAGGTACGATAAGCGTCAGCTTGCCTCACTTGCGGGCCGCTTTGGCCACATCCAGCCTGCGCAGGTGGCAAGTGACTTCCTCGCGGTCATGGTAAAGCTGCTTGCAGCCAATCGATACCCGCACACCGCGCGCCTGAAAACCTTCTTCGATGCGGTCGAGCAAGCGGCGCACTTCAGCGTAGCGCTGTTTCATCGGCAGCTTGAGGTTGACCACTGCTTCACGGCACAACCCTTCGCCCAGCCAGGTTTCCAGCAAGGCCGCATTGCGCGCCGGTTTTTCGACGATGTCACAGACCATCCAGTCCACAGGGTGACGAGGCTTGTAGGTAAAACCGTCCGCCATCAAGTGCTGCACCAGCCCGGTGTCCATCAGGCTTTCGGCCATCGGGCCATTGTCGATGGCGGTCACCAGCATTCCCCGGCGCACCAGTTGGTAGGTCCAGCCGCCGGGCGCAGCTCCCAGATCCACACCCGTCATGTCCCCCGAAAGACGCTCGTCCCACTGATCTCTGGGGATAAAGTGGTGCCACGCTTCTTCGAGCTTCAAGGTGGAGCGACTGGGTGCTTCGCGGGGGAACTTCAAGCGCGGGATGCCCATCGGCCACATCGCCGAGTTATCGGCTTCGGCCAGGCCGAGAAACACTTCGCGACCGCTCTTGAAGGTCAGCAGCAGGCGCGGTTTGCGTGGGTCATCGACCAGCTTGCCAGCCTGGGTCAGGGCCTTGCGCAGGGGTGCCTCGAACTTCTTGCAGAAATTCGACAGTTCCTTGCCATCGTTGGTATCCACAACTTCCAGCCACAGGCTGCCGCAGGTCGGGAACGTCGACAGTTGCGCAAGAATCACGCTGATGCGGTCGGTTTCCGGCAGATCAAGGAACAGGCCCCGCGCCCACTGACGAGGGAAGATCAACGTGTCGAAGCGCTGACCGTTCATCAGCCGTTCGGCGCCATCCGCTTCAGTGCAGATGAATTCGGCGCAGGCCGTGTCGGGTCGCGCCTTGGCGTAACCGGAAACGTCCAGGCGTGCAGCGAGGTCGGCGATCTCCGAACAGACTTCGCCCTCAAAACCGGGCCGGCAGTGCATAAACAGCGTATTCATGGGTTACTCCTGATCGGGCGTAACCCCGCAGACGTCAAAGGCGCGCATGATAACGGAATCAGGAACCACTGGCGCGGCCAGACAGTCCACAGAACCTGAAGCCTGATGCGGCGCTCCCGACCTGATGCACATGGAGCCCGTGACCCAATGCTCGGAGATCATTCCAAAAGGAGACATTCATGCCCTCCCTCGATAGCCTGAAAAGCCTGAAAACACTCGACATCGATAACAAGACCTACCACTACTTCAGCCTGCCGGAAGCCGCCCGCTCGCTCGGCGACCTGGACAAGCTGCCCATGTCGCTCAAGGTGCTGCTGGAAAACCTGCTGCGCTGGGAAGACAACAAGACCGTCACCGGCAACGACCTCAAGGCCATCGCCGACTGGCTGACCGAGCGCCGCTCGGATCGGGAAATCCAGTACCGCCCCGCCCGTGTGCTGATGCAGGACTTTACCGGCGTGCCTGCAGTGGTCGATCTGGCCGCCATGCGCGCTGCCGTGGCCAAGGCAGGTGGCGATCCGCAGCGGATCAATCCGCTGTCGCCGGTCGATCTGGTCATCGACCACTCGGTGATGGTCGACAAGTTCGGCAACGCCGAGGCGTTCGGTGAGAACGTCGACATTGAAATGCAGCGCAACGGCGAGCGCTATGCGTTTCTGCGTTGGGGCCAGAGCGCCTTCGACAACTTCAGCGTCGTGCCGCCCGGCACCGGTATTTGCCATCAGGTGAACCTGGAATACCTGGGCCGCACTGTCTGGACCAAAGAGCAAGACGGTCGTACCTACGCGTTCCCCGACACGCTGGTCGGCACTGACTCGCACACCACGATGATCAACGGCCTTGGCGTATT
Source organism: Pseudomonas sp. CFBP2511 (assembly GCF_030209255.1). Classification (NCBI taxonomy): domain Bacteria; kingdom Pseudomonadati; phylum Pseudomonadota; class Gammaproteobacteria; order Pseudomonadales; family Pseudomonadaceae; genus Pseudomonas; species Pseudomonas sp. CFBP2511. Next base: position 161,588 of record NZ_JARVSI010000028.1, read on the forward strand.
GGGCTGGGGCGTGGGCGGGATCGAAGCCGAGGCGGCGATGCTCGGCCAGCCGGTATCGATGCTGATCCCGGAAGTGATCGGTTTTAAACTGACCGGCAAATTGAAAGAAGGTATTACCGCCACCGATCTGGTGCTGACCGTGACGCAGATGCTGCGCAAGAAAGGCGTGGTCGGCAAGTTCGTCGAATTCTATGGCGACGGTCTGGCGGATCTGCCACTGGCCGACCGCGCGACCATTGCCAACATGGCCCCTGAGTATGGTGCGACCTGCGGTTTCTTCCCGGTCGACGAGGTGACGCTGGATTACCTGCGCCTGTCCGGCCGCCCCGACGAGACCGTGAAGCTGGTCGAGGCCTATTGCAAGGCGCAAGGGCTGTGGCGTCTGGCAGGTCAGGAACCGGTGTTCACCGACAGCCTGGAACTGGACATGACCACCGTGGAAGCCAGCCTCGCCGGCCCCAAACGTCCGCAAGACCGCGTGGCGTTGCCACAGGTGGCCAAGGCGTTTGATGACTTTCTCGGTTTGCAGGTCAAGCCGGCCAAGGTCGACGAGGGCCGGCTGGAAAGCGAGGGCGGCGGCGGTGTCGCGGTGGGCAACGAAGCACAGGTCGGTGGCGAAACCCAGTATGAATACAACGGCCAGACCTACCCTCTGAGGGACGGCGCGGTGGTGATCGCGGCCATCACCTCCTGCACCAATACCTCCAACCCCAGTGTGATGATGGCCGCCGGCCTGGTGGCGAAAAAAGCGGTCGAAAAAGGCCTGCAACGCAAACCTTGGGTGAAGAGCTCGCTGGCACCTGGCTCCAAGGTTGTGACCGATTACTACGACGCAGCGGGCTTGACACCGTATCTGGAAACGCTGGGCTTCAATCTGGTGGGCTATGGCTGCACGACCTGCATCGGTAACTCCGGGCCGCTGCTGGAGCCGATCGAAAAAGCCATTCAGCAGTCCGACCTGACCGTCGCCTCCGTGCTGTCGGGTAACCGCAACTTCGAGGGCCGCGTCCATCCGCTGGTCAAGACCAACTGGCTGGCCTCGCCACCCCTGGTGGTGGCGTACGCGCTGGCAGGTTCGGTGCGCACCGACATCAGCAGTGAACCGCTGGGCGAAAGCTCGGACGGCAAACCGGTTTACCTGCGCGACATCTGGCCCAGCCAGCAGGAGATCGCCGACGCAGTCGCAAGCGTGAACACCGGGATGTTCCACAAGGAATACGCCGAAGTCTTTGCCGGCGACGAGCAGTGGCAAGCCATCGAGGTGCCGCAGGCTGCCACTTATGTCTGGCAGGAAGACTCCACCTACATTCAGCACCCGCCGTTCTTCGAAGACATCGGCGGCCCGCTGCCCGTGATCGAAGATATAGAAGACGCACGCATTCTGGCGCTGCTGGGCGATTCGGTAACCACCGACCACATCTCCCCTGCCGGCAATATCAAAGCGGACAGCCCGGCCGGCCGCTATCTTCAAGAGAAAGGCGTCGCGTATCAGGACTTCAACTCATACGGTTCACGCCGTGGCAACCATGAAGTGATGATGCGCGGCACCTTTGCCAACATCCGTATCCGCAACGAAATGCTCGGTGGCGAAGAAGGCGGCAACACGGTGCACGTACCTTCCGGCGAAAAACTGGCGATCTACGACGCGGCCATGCGCTATCAGGCTGAAAGTACACCGCTGGTGATCGTCGCGGGCCTGGAATACGGCACCGGATCGAGCCGCGACTGGGCGGCCAAAGGCACCAATCTGCTGGGCGTGAAGGCGGTCATTGCCGAAAGTTTTGAGCGGATTCACCGCTCCAATCTGGTCGGCATGGGCGTGCTGCCGTTGCAATTCAAAAACGGTCAGACCCGCAAGACATTGGCCCTTACCGGCAAGGAAACCCTGAAAATCACCGGCCTGACCAACGCCGACGTGCAACCAGGCATGAGCCTGACCCTGCACATCAACCGCGAGGACGGCAGCAAGGAAACGGTCGACTTGCTGTGCCGCATCGACACGCTTAACGAAGTGGAATACTTCAAGTCCGGCGGCATTCTGCATTATGTGCTGCGGCAACTGATCGCTTCGTGATACGCAATGCCTGACACGATGCCTGCCCCTGCTCAGGGGCAGGCTCGTGCATGAAGATTTGTATAAGCTGACACCTGCATCGCTGAACGTTGGATAGAATCTTCCGTTTCTAAAAGCAAGATGTCCCTCATGACTACAAGACACTGGATGGTTCTCTTTCTCCTGAGCACTGGTTATGCACTTGCATTGTCTTATGGCAGTATCGCCCCCGCTGCGGCCTTAAGCATCGGCCTGTTGCTCGTCGCGTGGTTATGCGTGGCGTTGCCTTCTGATAAATACATCCGTTTTTTTGGCCATGTGCTGTTTGTTGTGACGGGCCTGGCCTTGGCTTTTCATCTGGCACCCGGTTTCAATAATGCGCAAGTCATCGAAGCCACCCGATTCAGTGCCGATGCCCAGATTTTTTCCATGTACCTGAATCTGGACAAGCCGCTCATCGGCTTCTGGCTGATACTGGCCTGCCCGTGGATCATGCCGAAGGTCGACATCGCCCATTCGCTGAAAGTCGGCGTTCTCGCGCTGATCGTCACGTCAGCGTTCTGCATGACAGCAGCCGTCGTTCTCAACGTTGTTGGCTGGACACCCAAATGGCCCGCTCAAGGCCTGATATGGCTGTTCAACAACCTGTTGCTGGTGACCCTCGCCGAGGAGCTGTTTTTCCGCGCGTATCTGCAAGGCGGTATGCAGCGCCTGTTCAAGGATTCGAGGTTTGCGACCGCACTGTCGGTCACTCTCGCTGCGGGCCTGTTCGGGCTCGCTCACGCAGGCGCAGGCTGGGAGTGGATGGTGTTGGCGAGCATGGCAGGTGTGGGTTATGGCATCGCGTTTCGTTCAGGTGGCTTGCCAGCTGCGGTCATCAGTCATTTTGGCCTGAATCTTGTGCACTTCGGGCTGTTCACCTATCCCATGCTTTCCCGGTAATGATGACTCTTCGGTCATTTGTGACGCGCGGCTCAATTTATCGACTCCCCCGCCGATAAAACGCCATCGTCTTCCGGATCGAAGGATCGAAATCCCATGCGCAACAACCAGCCCGTCACTCAACGCGAGCGGACATTTCCTGCCGAACAGCGACTGATCTCCACCACCGACACTCGCGGCACCATCACGTACTGCAACGATGCTTTCGTCGATATCAGCGGTTACAGCGAGGCAGAACTGCTCGGTGCCGCGCACAACACAGTGCGCCACCCGGACGTTCCGCCAGCGGTGTTCGAGCATATGTGGACCACGCTCAAGACCGGTCAGCCATGGATGGGTATCGTCAAGAACCGTTGCAAGAATGGCGACCATTACTGGGTCAACGCCTATGTGACGCCGGTGCTGGAAAACCGCCAGGTCGTGGGTTTCGAGTCGGTGCGCATCAAGCCGACCGCCGAACAGATTCGTCGGGCCGAAACACTTTACACGCGCATCAATAACGGCAAGAGCGCCGTACCGGGCCGTGATAAATGGCTGCCGATACTTCAGGACTGGCTGCCGTTCATTATGGTCAGCCAGTTGAGCTTTCTGATCGGCGTGTGGCTCAATTCGCAGTGGGGCTTCGCACTGGCTGCAGCGTTGTCGGTGCCGCTGGGCTTGCTGGGGCTGTCCTGGCAGCAACGCGGCACCAAACGCCTGTTGCGACTGGCCGAACAGACCACCTCCGACCCGTTGATCGCTCAGATGTACACCGACAGCCGTGGCCCACAAGCGCGTCTGGAGATGTCGATCCTCAGCCAGCAAGCGCGTCTGAAAACCTGCCTGACCCGCTTGCAGGACACCGCCGAGCATTTGAACAATCAGGCCCGCCAGGCCAACTCGCTGGCCAACGCCAGCTCGACCGGGCTGGAGCGCCAGCGCGTGGAAACCGAGCAGGTCGCCGCCGCGATCAATCAGATGGCCGCCACCACCCAGGAAGTCGCCAGCCACGTCAATCGCGCCGCTGACGCCACCCAACAAGCCAACGAACTGACCCGTCGCGGCCGCGACATTGCCGGTGAAACCCGCGAAGCCATTCAGCGCCTGTCCACTTCGGTGGGCGAAACCGGCCTGACCGTGACAAGGCTGGCCAAAGACAGCGACGAAATCGGCGGCGTGGTCGATGTGATCAAAGGCATCGCCGACCAGACCAACCTGCTGGCCCTCAACGCCGCCATCGAAGCCGCACGTGCTGGCGAGATGGGTCGCGGGTTTGCCGTCGTGGCAGATGAAGTGCGCCAACTGGCGCAACGCACCGCCGAGTCCACCGGACAGATTCACGGTTTGATCGCCAAACTGCAGCAGACCGCCAACGACGCGGTGCAGACCATGAACACCGGTCGTCTTCAGGCTGAAGAAGGTGTCGCGCGGGTACTGGAAGCCGATCAGGCGTTGGTGGGCATCAGCGAGGCCGTCGCCAACATCACCGACATGACCACGCAGATCGCCACCGCCACTGAAGAACAAAGCGCGGTGGCCGAAGAGATCAACCGCAACATCTCGACCATCGCCAGCCTGGCCGACACGACCTCAGACGAGGCCCGTCGCTCGGCAATACTGAGTGGCGAACTGACCGATACGGCCAACTCCCAGTATTCGCTTGTGGAACGATTTAATCGCTGAAACTTCAAGCAATTTAAAGAGCCCCGACAGAGTTGATCTGTCGGGGCTTTTTATTGGGTGCTTTCTATGTGTTTTTTCTTTATGGACTGACAGATCCCTGAAGTAGCTCCGAAGAGAATGTAGGATATTTCCTTAATGCCACAAACGACAGTAAAACGGCCGGTGTCGGCATTGACACAGAGCGCTCAATCCGATTAGTTGAAATTCAGGTGATGCGCGGTAGTTATTTATTACCTTTTTTAGTTATTGCGTGTCGTCCTGAAAAAAACTTTAGATCGGCGCTATTTGGCGCTTGACTTATTAATTGGAGAGACAAGATGAATAATTTCACAAGCCCAGCATTGGAGGCACCCTCAGTACCTGTGGCAGAAAGCGATGGCCTGATCAGAGTTCGCGATCTTGAATCAGGCATTTCGGTCCATTTCACCGCACGGGGCTTAATCAAAGAAAAAGACAGCTTTGAGCTTATGGTTAACGGTGCTGGCTCCGGGGTTACTCAGATCATTTCTGATCCTGACGCACCTGAAGAGGTGAAGTTCGTTATGAATCTGCAGCCTGAACACTTCGCTAAAGATGGCACTTATGCAATCGGGTACCAATGGTTAACTTTTCCGGGCGATATTCGAACAGACTCTGCAACTACTGAGATTCGGATCGACCGCACCGCCCCAGGCGCGGCGCTGCTGGCTCCTGTCATTTTCCATCAGATCAACCTCGGCAACACCCTCACAGGCCTTGTCCCAGGCTACGCAGACATGCAGCCCGGAGACCGTATCCAGACCTTCTGCAACGACCGGCAAGGTCCCGCTTACGTGGTCACCTCCGACAATCTGACTGATCGTCCGGTACCGATCATTTTCGACAAGGAGTTTCTGCTGAATCTGCACAGCGATAGTGTCACGATCAGCTACCGGGTCATCGATCGTGCGGGCAATATTTCGCTGCCGGCGCGCTCTGTCACACTCTCGATGCAGGTTTAATCACGACCGCCTACATTTTTCGCTCAATACCTTGAAGGTTTCGCACACTGAAGTGTGCGAGACCCTAATGATAAGTTTGAGTGAATCTTCCTACGAACAAGTAGGACTTTAGACAAAATTTAAAATTTCCAGCTTTGTAAGAATTGTCTGTAGTAACGGTCCTACAAAGATAGGCGGCAGAAAAAACCTCAAACCCACACCAACCCGAGGCAACACCCTTTGTTTACAGCATCTTCGACACTAATGACCGATAATTTAGTACCAACATGAAACCAAATGTAACTGCAAAGTCCGACACAACCTTTTCAGAACCTTTGGAGAACCTTGAATTCGTCAGGGACTTGACCTGAACACTTATGTGTTTTGTAATATTTCCGCTGCCGACCCGTGTCGGCACACATATAACAATCCAACTTAATGTAAATAACCGAGTTCACGATGGATAAAAACAAGTCCACGGATGTCGCTGCGCGCACCCAACTAGAAAAAAACGGCCCCGAAAACGCAAGCATTGTTCAAGAAGCTCCACTACACGAGAGTCTCTATCGACAGGCGATTGCTGTGCACATTCCATCCGATATTTCAGACACATTGAAAGCGCCTGTGCTGCCCAACAACGACCCTGCGGCCATCAGTCATGAACAGGCACATGCAGGTATCACCGTCCACATTCCCGGTTCCGTCAAGATGTGCTGGGGAGATGGCATTCATTTCTACTGGGGTAAAAACGTATCGACCACAACGCTTTTCCATCGAGTAGGCGAGAATAGCGTGGTGCGCGAGCTGTGTGTTTCCTACCTGTTCACGCCCCACATTCAGTACGGCCTGATCGACCTGTATTACGAGCTCTACCGCGATTGTCGACTGATCGGCACATCGCCGGTGCTGCGTGTGAACGTCAATTACTCGGTACCTGTGACCTCCAGGCAGCGCAGCCGCAAACGCCTGATCAATCGCAGGTTTCCAGACAAATAACTGAAAAACCCCCGGTGATCACTCACCGGGGGCCCGGGCATTGCTCAGTCCTTTACCTGACAGATCAGAATGTCAGACGTAGTCCCACATTAGCCCCCCAGGGTTGCTCGATATGCTGACCTTTCATGTAATCAACGTCCGCGTGCAGTTTCAGGCGCTCGGACAGCGAAACCGATACCCCGGCCCCCAGCTCGCCGCGCGAGCCGAACAGGCTGTTATCAAATTTCACGTCGTTGGCCTTTACCTCGTTACGGCGGGAAAATTCCTGAGCAACGGCGACACGCACGTAAGGCTGCAACACCCCGCCGTCCTTGAGCGCCACAGTGCGCCCCAGCGAAGTACCGACCTTGCCCAGCACCGAACGGGTTCGCGCGTTCTTCGCCTTCATGCCGTTGTCCAGACGCAGCTCCTGCCCCTGCACGACGACGCTGGACAACTGGGCAAACGGCTCGAGAAAGTAGTCGTCCGCCAGCTTGATGTGCCGACCGGCTTCCACCCAGCCACCCACACCGGTGTTGCTGTAGTCGCCCTTGGCCTTGCTCGCATCGCTCATGGCAATATCTGCCTTGTTGCGAAAGCGGTTGAGCTTGAGCATGCCATCCACGTAGTAACCGTCGTCGGACAACCAGGTGCCGTAAGCGCCCGCGTAATAACTGGCAACTTTACCTGTCGTACCGCGGCTCACATCCAGATCGGACGTGCTGTAACCGCCCAGTACACCCACCAGCAGCCGTCCGTTGCTGACCTCGACAGGCGCATCGGCACCCAGCGACAGGCCGCTCTGCTTCTGCCGGTAGTCAACCCCGTCGCTGGTCGTGGCATTGAGACGACTGCCGTAGGCACGCATCCAGCCACCCGCCTGGCCGCTGGCACGAACCTCGCCCATGCGCGAACGCAGGGTAGAAAGCTCACTCATCCAGATGGCAGGCGCTGCGCTGTACAGCGCCAGAGCACTCTGGGTCGAAGGGCTGATGACCTTGTCCCTGCCGACAACGAACCAGTCATTGCCTTGCTGCTCCAGCAGATAGGAATAAGCCCCCAGATCGACCCGCCCGCCCAGCAGGCTGAACTGCGCATCGCCACCTTCGGTGTGCACCACCTTGAGCGGCTGCATATCAGCCGATATCACCTCCACCCCGGTGTTACGTACCCGCAACCCGAATTGCCCGCTGGCCTGACCATTGACGTTGATGAGATCACCCACCCCGTTATCCAGGTCCACGCGCATGCCGAATGTGCCCGACCCGGACAACTCATTCAGCGACAAGGTATGGAACCCGTTCTCGGCGAACCCGACGCTGCCACCCTGCATGGAGAGCGACTTGACGGCATTGTCACCCTGCATCTGCCATTGCCCACCGGAAGCGATCGCCAGCGTATTGCCATTGATGATGTCACCGTTCAATTGCGCGCCATTTTGCAGTGTGACGTTCAAGGTGCTGGTGTCATCAGCGACGAGGTTGCCGTTGAGGGTGCTGTTGTCGACGTTGAAGTTGACGGTACTGCTATCTGCAACCTCCAGCAGGTTCCCGTTCCCGGACAGCAACTCGGAATGGTTCTGCACAGCGATATCGGCATCGATATCAAACAATACACGTTGGTCGACTCTGATAGCAGCGCCAGTCAAGCCCTCAACAATAGAGTCATTGATAACCGTGTAGGGTTTATTTCCAATCAGACTTCCGTCCGAACTCCCCCGAGCCGAGCCGTCAGTAATATTGATGCCGTTCAGATCACCCATGACGTGACTACGCTGGGTAATAAAAACATTTCCTCCAGAAGAAAGAATACCTTGACCTCTCCCACGTTGCGACGCTGCCCCTTGCAGCTCCGTGTTAACCAAATTCAGTTCACCCCACAGACCTACTGCAATACCCACTTCCAGTCCAGATACATTGCTCGAAAAAATAGAGGCTTCGGAGCCAGGTTTATCAGAATCTATGATTCCGCCCAGAGAGATACCGAAACCTGAATCATTGCTTACCACGGCGCCGTGAATGTTAGACACACTGTCGGTGAGGTGCAGACCATTCTCCACGCTCCCGGACTCTATATTAACTGTGGACTGCGTTGCGTAGACCGTACCGACTCTTCCGCCATTAACATTGAGAACACCTCTATTGCTCACGACGTATGAATCAAAAGGCGTCTGAGGCCCCACCGTTACTGAATCACCATTTATCGGTATAGCCTTTAGCACTTCTCCATTGGGCAGAATGACCGCAATTTTTTCGTCACCCTGATACCCGGCATTCACTTTACGTTGAATATCTGCAGACACCTGAGCAGCTACCAAAGCTCCGGCTGCCAGTACGGAAAACTGCAAAATACAGGAACTGAAATTTCTAACGTTACTTTTTCTATAAGACACCATCCATCTCCTCGACTATTGAGCCCGAGAAAGTAGCTCATCCAAATCATAAAACGCTCACACCCTCAACACCAAAACTGTAGGACCATTCCCAAATAACTATAAATAAAATCCTACAGACGACCTCTACTTAGCCCCAACTACAAAAAACCTACTCTCAAGCAAAAAATAATTAACGCACCCATTGACACACATCAAGAAAACCTATTACGTCAAAACGTGATCGAGAAAGCGACATCAATAGATTGTTTTTTAAATCTCCAGCTGCTCTCGCTCAAAATCATCAAGTAGGAAATACCCTACAACTCACATCAACTAATGAAAGGATTGACCGATGAGTAACTCTCAAGAAACTACGCTACTAAAACCTGTAAGCATTCCAAAAATCCGATACGAGGTCTCAAAAGCTCCTCTGGACGCGCCTGATGTCGCTGTCGCATTTCACGATGAAGATACCCCAGGTCTGATTCCCATAAACGCATTGACCCAGCCTTTACTTGTCAGTCTGAAGGTGTGGCCAGCCGCGCTCCCTGACTATACCTACCGACTGCTTTTTGACGCGGAAAAAGTGGGCCCGGAAAAGCTGATCCTGGCGTCACACACACCGGGAGATCCCTTGAGCCTTGAAGTCCCGACTGATCTTTTATCAGAAGGAATTCACGACATTGCCTATGTGATTAAAAACCCGGGAAACCAAGTGGAAGAAATATCAAACTCTTTCCAAATCCAGATCGACAAAACACCACCAGGCGCGCCTGAGCTTGCCGCAATACAATTTCCGGCCGAGATCCAGAACGGCCTGACTGCGGCCGAGCTCGAGCAGTTGGGTGGACAGCTGGTTGTACAGATTGCCGGCTACACCGGCATGGCAAAACATGACCTTATTCAGACAAGATGGGGCGATGTCGTAGGTCCTAGCGCTGTCGTCAACGAAAATGACATGGGACTGGACAAGGTTGTGGTCACCTTCACCCGTGAGTTTCTGGAGTCTTTAGGGCAAGACGAGAAACTGGTTTGCTACAAAGTGGTTGACCGTGCTGGCAACACGTCGATTCTCTCGAACACTGTTTCTGTAAGGTTGAGGCTTCAGGAAGTTCCATCTGACTATCCAGCGCCTATCGTTGACGCTGCGGTGGGCAACACAGTGGATTATCTTGAAGCGCAGTCAGGCGTAGTAGTGGATATTCCGCATTACCCGGGCGCAGCTGCACTTGATAACATCCAGCTTTTCTGGGGCGACAATAACCCTCTGGCACCTGTTGCTCTGCCGCCCGGCGACGAGGATGAGACAGTCGTCCTGACGTTGAGAGTACCCTTTGCAGCGATTGACAAGATCCCTCAGGGTCGCGTCCCCATTCACTATGAAGTATCCCGCACCGGGGAACTCGTCGGCACATCACTCAATACCGATATCGACGTATTTACGACGCTTCCTGTCGATGGGACGCTCAACAGCCTGATAGTGCAAGGTACCAGCGTACAAAACCCGAATATTGAGAACAACTTTATCGACGAAGATGATTATGAACTGAATGGCCGAGCGCTGGTGAGCTGGAACGCTGGCTTTCAGGTAAATGATGACTTGAATCTTCATTGGGGCGACCAAGTAAGGTTGCAATGGCGCCAGATAAATTCGGGTGACGTGGCATCTCAACAGGACTTGATCGTTCCGATTGACAACAACATCATACAAAGCCAAGGAACAGGCGCGGCAATTCCCGTTTATTTTACTGTCTCGCGTGCGGGTAACCCAAACGCTGTCAAAAGCCCGATTCAGCCTGTCACAGTGAGATCTCGAGAGGAACAACCCGGCGGTCAGGACGGGCTGGCAGGCCCTACATTCAAATTGACGCCAAATGGCGTGTTAGGCCCGAATGAAAACCCTGATGGTTCAGACGTAAAAATCTTGCCCTATCTCAATATGATTGATGGTCAGAGAATAACGTTCACCTTCAAAGGTTTTGATCAATCAAACAATCCCATTGAAGCAGCCACCTATACGTCAACAAGAAAAGTCGACGAAGTTGATGTGCTGGAGGGGCATGTTTTTACGGTACCGTTCTATAACACCAGGGTTATCTGTACGGGCTTTGCAGAAGCCAGCTATACCGTCAGCCCGATTGAGGGCAGCAACCAGAGCCCGGCAAACTCCACAGTCACTCGGGTACCGGTTTTAATGCTCAAACCTTCTGATGTTACCTGCTTAGTCCGCTGACCCGACGCGGGCCGCTATGGCCCGCGTTCCCCAAGACCTATAAAGGAAAACGAAATGTCTAACCCGAGCACAATCACAAACAGAAAACCGCTGGACGCCCCCGTTGTACCGGCCGCATTGAGCAGTGGACTGTTACCCGTGAATTCACTTAACAAACCTGTTCAGGTATCGCTGTCAGTGTGGCCAGGCGCACAGACTGGCTACACTTATCAACTTTATTTCGATGACACGCTTATTGAACCAAAAAAAGAAATACTGGCGAGCCATAAGCCTGGGGCCCCCCTTAGCCTGGAGATCCCAAAAGAATTGCTAAAAGAAGGCAATCACACAGTCGCTTACGCCATCGAAAACCCTGGGAACATGGTTGTTGAGTTTTCAGAAAATACAATCGTATCCGTGGACATTACTCAACCCGGCGCTCCGACTCTCGCCCCCATCATCCTCCCCAGACAAACCCTGAACGGCCTCACCTCCGAAGAACTGGAAAACATGGGTGATGTCCTGACGGGCACGATTGCCGGTTACAACGGCATGCAGGAAGGCGATGTCGTCCGTACCTACTGGAACGACGTACCGGGCCCGATGGCAGTGGTCACCAAAGACGATATGGGCCTTAAGTGTGTAATGGTCTACTTTGTCAGGCCGTTTCTGGAGCTGATTGGTGATATCGAAGCGCCGGTTTACTACACAGTGACCGACCTGGCTGGCAATCAGTCCATGGCCTCAGAAACCCTGGACGTAAAGCTCCAGCTCACGGTGACAACGCCCCTGCCCACCCCAACCATAAAAGAAGCCACCGGCAGCACCCTGGACCCTATCAACGCCTCCGCCGGGGCAACAGTGGTCATCGAGGCCACCGCCAACCTGAAAACCGGCGACCAGGTGATTGTGCAATGGCAGGGGCCGAAAGGCAGTGATACCAAGGAGAAGACACTGACAAGCGCTGAAGCCGGTCAGGCGCTGGAGGTGCTGTTTGCCGCTGTTCTGGTGACTGCCAACGCCGGGCAGACGGTTTCGGTCTCCTACGTCGTGAACCGCACCAACGGTCTGGTGCAGGTATCCGATACTTTGGCGCTGCAGGTTGTGAGCGGGCTGGCCGAGTTGCCTGCACCGCGCATGGATACGGTCGGGGCAGACGGCGTGGTCACGCCTTCGCTGATTCCTGGCTACGGCGCGACGGTGCGGGTGAGTTACCCGGGCGTGAGCGCGCAGGACAGTGTGGTGGTCAACTGGCGCGGCGCGTCCAGCCATGACACGGCGGCGCAGGTTGCAGGGGGTGGCGAATTGCAGTTCAACGTGCCCAAGGCGTTGATCAGCGCCACTGCAGGCCGCTCTGCCACAGTGACTTACACCGTCACCCGCGCAGGGGAGCCCACTGTATCGACCGCGCTACAGCTCAGTGTCAGACAGGAGCTGGTACTGGACACTTCACCGGTAACACTGGCCGGCAAAATCTATCTGCTTCCGGGCTCACCGGACCTGTTGCCGAACTTCCCGGCCGATACCACCGTTCAGCGCCAGGCCAGCGGTGGGCATGCGCCTTATCGATACGCATCGAGTAATCCGCTGGTGGTGAGCGTGGACGGCAATGGCCTGGCTTCTGTTCGAGGTAAAGGTACGGCCACCATTACCGCAACCGATGCGCTGGGCGCGACCAAGAGTTATCCGGTCACTGTTACCGGCGTCATCCATTGCATCGGTGTGGGCAGTGGCAGCTTCTCTCAGATCAGCAAGGCATCGGCCAATAATGGCGCGCGGATTCCGACCATTCACGAGTTGGTGGAAATCTACACCCTGTACGGCAATCGCTGGCCGATGGGCAACGGCAATTACTGGTCGTCTACCGTTTCAAGCGCGGGTATCGGGGGCTGGAACTGGTACTACGTAAAAAACATGGTCTCTGGCGGGAACTTCAAGTTGAAGAGTCACAACTCCAGCCTTGGCGTTTGTATCAAATAATCGACACCTGACGAACCTGTAATCATCACACAGGGCGTTACCTTGACGGGCAACGCCCTGCTTCTATTCATACGCTTTGCAGAGTCAGACCATGCACCGCATACCATCGCCAGCCAAACGCGTCGTTCGTCCTTCGCCTTGTGAAGGCAGTTTTCACGCCCGTGTCAACAGTAAGCCGTTCCAGGCGATGTACCTGTCGGGCCAGTTGGCCCTGCGGGCAGAACTGGAGCACGAACCCGATCGATGGATCTGGAAGCTGATTGTCGATGGCAAGGTGGGCACAGCACGAACCACGATCGGACTGTTTCTGGACAGCGACCTGAAACCCGGCGATCACGACCTGGTGAACCATGCGCAGATCAAAGTGATTTTCAACGAAACGCGACGCAGGCAAAACACGATTTATCATTCGGCCGACTTTCAAAGCGGCACGCTGAGCCTGTTCGAAGCCAATCCCTATACCCTGCGCTTGCGCGGGCGCTTCCGGTTCAGCATGTCATCGATCAATTTCGACGTCACCCACGGGTTTTTTGACGTACGTTGCCAATAATTCAGGCACGCAGAAAGCGGGCGATCACCTGCGCCGACTCGACCAGGCACTGGTCATGGCTGATACTTGCCACTTTCAGTGGTTTGAGGTCGTGATTGGCCGTCGGCAACCAGTGCAATTCAATGGCACTGGACAACGTATACCCCGCCACGCTTTCGCGGTTTCCCAACGCATCGCGCTCACCCTGAACGATAAGGGCCGGCGTTTTCAGCTCGGCCAGATGCGCCACACGCGGTTTTTCCGGTTTACCCACGGCGTAAAACGGATAACCCAGGCATACCAGCGCATCAACCTGCAGTTCATCAGCGATCAAGCTGGCCATTCGCCCGCCCATCGATTTGCCACCAACCGCCAGCCGCCCCGCAACTAGTGGCCGAACCTGGGCATAGACTTCTCGCCAGCATGCCAGCAATTGCGCCTGCGGATTGGGCGGGCGTTTGCTGCCGCCCTCGCGTCGCTGCGCCATGTAGGGAAACTCGAAGCGCAGCACGCCGATGCCTTGGGCCGCCAAGTGCATGGCCATGCTGTTCATGAACTCGCTGTCCATCGGTGCACCTGCACCATGCGCCAGCAGCAAGGTCGCCGGCGGCAGCGTCGCCAGCGAGTGCCCGGGCGTCCATAGCCAGCCTCTTTCGCGGGTCAGTTGCAGCCATTGCTCCGCGCCGATACCGGGCTGTAAGCCTGTGCTCATGCTTGCCTCGTTTTGATGAGTACGACATTGGCCGACCACTATAAGCAACTGCGCAAGCAACTGCATAACCCACCGCACATCAGGCACGAATCGCGCGGGCAGATGCTGCGACTTCCCACACTCCTCTTTCAAAGCTAAACTCGCCAGCAGGCGTCTGCTGCAACCATTGACGCTCGTTAGCTTGCCTGTCTGTTCCTGCCCCCGCCTTTTCGGTGTGCTTCGGTGCCATTTCCAGCGATGCATCGCCCGAGCCCGATAACGTCTGCGGTAAACACCTGAATCGTGGAAGTCCGCAATGAGCACAACAATCAGCCCGACCGCCTACAACTACCGAGTGGTGCGCCAGTTCGCCATCATGACTGTGGTCTGGGGCGTAATCGGCATGAGCCTGGGCGTCTTCATTGCGTCGCAACTGGTATGGCCTGGGCTGAACCTCGAACTCGAATGGACGACCTTCGGTCGCTTGCGACCGCTGCACACCAACCTGGTGATTTTTGCTTTCGGTGGCTGCGCGCTGTTCGCCACCTCTTATTACGTGGTGCAGCGAACCTGCCAGACACGGCTGATTTCCGACGGGCTGGCAGCGTTCACCTTCTGGGGCTGGCAGGCCGTGATTGTCGGCGCCATCGTGACGTTGCCGATGGGTTACACCACCACCAAGGAATATGCCGAGCTCGAGTGGCCGGTGGCTATCTTGCTGGCCATCGTATGGGCGGCCTACGCGGCGGTGTTCTTCGGCACTATTGTCAAACGCCGGACCCGGCACATTTATGTCGCCAACTGGTTCTACGGCGCGTTCATTGTGGTGACCGGCATGCTGCACGTCGTCAACCACGTCTCCTTGCCGGTCAGCCTGTTCAAATCCTATTCAGCCTACGCCGGTGCAACCGACGCCATGATCCAGTGGTGGTACGGGCACAACGCGGTGGGGTTTTTCCTGACCACCGGCTTTCTCGGAATGATGTATTACTTCGTGCCCAAGCAGGCTGAACGTCCGGTGTATTCCTATCGCCTGTCCATCGTGCATTTCTGGGCGTTGATCACCCTGTACATCTGGGCCGGCCCGCACCACCTGCATTACACCGCACTGCCGGACTGGGCGCAGTCGCTGGGCATGGTAATGTCGATCATTTTGCTGGTGCCTAGCTGGGGCGGCATGATCAACGGCATGATGACGCTGTCGGGCGCGTGGCATAAATTGCGCACCGATTCGATTCTGCGCTTTCTTGTGGTGGCGCTGGCGTTCTATGGCATGTCGACTTTTGAAGGCCCGATGATGGCCATCAAGACCGTCAACTCGCTGTCGCACTACACCGACTGGACCATCGGCCATGTGCACGCCGGGGCACTGGGCTGGGTGGCAATGATCACCATTGGCTCGGTCTACCACATGATCCCCAAACTCTACGCTCGCCCACAGATGCACAGCGTCGGCCTGATCAACGCGCACTTCTGGCTCGCGACCGTCGGCACCGTGCTGTACATCACCTCGATGTGGGTCAACGGCATCACTCAGGGCCTGATGTGGCGCGCGGTAAATGACGACGGCACGCTCACTTATTCTTTCATCGAGACCATGCAGGCCAGCCATATGGGCTACATCGTGCGGGTGATCGGCGGCGTCATTTTCACCAGCGGCATGCTGCTGATGGCCTACAACGTGTGGCGCACCGTGCGCGCCTCGGACCCGCAAGCAGCGCAGGCCGCTGCGCGCATCGCCGTCGCGGGAGCGCATTGATGAAACACGATGTGCTGGAAAAGAATATCGGTCTGCTGGCCTTTTTCATGGTGATTGCCGTGAGCATCGGCGGGCTGACTCAGATCGTCCCGCTGTTCTTTCAGGATGTGACCAATCAACCAATCGAGGGCATGAAGCCGCGCAGCGCGCTGGAAGTCGAAGGCCGCGATGTGTTCATTGCCAACGGTTGCGTGGGTTGCCACTCGCAGATGATCCGCCCGTTACGCGCCGAAACCGAGCGCTACGGGCATTACTCGGTCGCAGGCGAAAGTGTCTGGGATCACCCGTTTCTGTGGGGCTCGAAACGCACCGGGCCGGACCTTGCGCGGATCGGCGGTCGCTACTCGGATGAGTGGCACCGTGTGCACCTGAACAACCCGCGCGACCTGGTCCCTGCCTCGATCATGCCGGCCTATCCGTTTCTGGCCGGCAAACACATCGACAGCACGCAGACCGCGAAAAAGCTGCAAGTGCTGCGCACCCTTGGCACGCCGTACAGCGACGCCGATATTACCGGTGCGGCGGCGGCCGTGCAGGGCAAAACCGAAATGGACGCGCTGGTGGCCTACCTGCAAGGCCTCGGCACCCTTATCAAGAGCAAGCGGTGATCAGCATGGACATCGGAATGATTCGGGGTCTCGGCACACTGGTCGTCATGATCGCTTTCATCGGCCTGATGCTGTGGGTGTTCAGCCCTGCACGCAAGGCCCACTTTGACGACGCGACCCTGCTGCCGTTCGCAGATGACCCCGAAACCATCGACACCGTCGAGCGGGCCAAGGCCGAGCGAGAAAATCGATCATGAGTACGTTCTGGAGCCTGTACGTCACCCTACTGACGCTGGGCACAATCATCGCCATGCTCTGGCTGCTGCTGTCCACCCGCAAGGGCCAGCGCGAGGAGCCGACCGACGAAAAAGTCGGCCACTCGTTCGACGGCATTGAGGAGTACGACAATCCGCTGCCCAGGTGGTGGTTCCTGCTGTTCATCGCCACCCTTATATTCGCGCTGGCTTATCTGCTGCTGTATCCGGGCCTGGGCAATTGGCAGGGGCTATTGCCCGGTTACGAGTACAGGGACAAGGGCAGCACCTCGCAGTTCTCGGATGGCCAGCAGGGCTGGAGCAGTGTTCACGAGTGGGAGCGCGAAGTCGCCAGTGCCGAGGCACGCTACGGCCCGCTGTTCGCCCGGTATGCAGCGATGCCCGTCGAGGAAGTGGCCAAAGACCCGCAGGCACTGAAAATCGGCGCGCGCCTGTTCGCGTCCAACTGCTCGGTCTGCCATGGCTCCGACGCCAAAGGTGCCTACGGTTTTCCCAACCTCACCGACGCGGACTGGCGCTGGGGCGGCGATGCTCAGGCAATCAAGACGTCGATCATGGCGGGGCGCATGGGCGTGATGCCGGCCTTGGGCGAAGTGCTTGGCGAACAAGGCGTGCGCGATGTATCGGCCTACGTGCTGACCCGACTGGACGCCCGGCAACTGCCCCAAGACGCCAAGGCTGACCCAGTCGCGGGCCAGAAGACTTTCGCCACGCTCTGCGCTGCCTGCCATGGGCCGGAAGGCAAAGGCATGCCGATCTTGGGCGCACCGGACCTGACGCACCCGAATGCGTTTATTTACGGCGCCAGTTTCGCCCAGCTTCAACAGACCATTCGCGACGGTCGCCAAGGCCAGATGCCCGCTCAGCAAGCATTGCAAGGCAATGACCGGGTTCACATCCTCGCCGCCTACGTTTACAGCCTGTCTCGTCAGGAGAAACCGGCAGAGCCCAAGTGATCTGGCTCGATCGGACGTGACTGGACCTGCAGGCCCGTTGCAATTCGAAAGACTTGCAACATTGTAGTTACATCTCTACATGGCTAGACTTACGCATTATCACAACGACGTGTCTGCCCATTCTGGAGCTCGCCCTCATGACAACTACCCTCTCAAGCCGCGAATTCAACCAAGACACCAGCGGGGCTAAAAAGGCTGCGAATGAAGGCCCGGTTTTCATTACTGACCGAGGCCGCCCTGCCCATGTGCTGCTGTCGATCGAGGCGTACCTGCAACTGACCGGCAGTGCAGCGAGTATCGCTGACCTGTTAATCATGCCGACGCACCTCGATATCGAATTCGAGCCGCAACGGGCTGTCATCACGCCTCGACCGGTTGACCTGTCCTGATGTTCCTGCTCGACACCAACGTGGTGTCCGAACTCAGAAAACGCAATGCCGACTCGAACGTGCTCCGCTGGTCGCGAACCCAGATGGCATCCAGCCTGTTCATCTCGTCCATCACGATTCTTGAGCTCGAAACAGGTATCCTGCGGGTCGAACGCCGTGATCCGACACAAGGCGCAGCCCTGCGAATGTGGCTCGACCACCATGTATTGAAAGCCTTCGCCGGGCGCATTCTGCCAATCGACACCCAGGTCGCAAAACGCTGTGCCCAACTGCACGTGCCCGACCCGCGCAGCGAATGTGATGCCCTGATCGCCGCCACAGCGCTGGTGCACGGCATGACCGTGGTCACCCGCAACACAGCAGATTTCAAATCGAGCGGAGCCGCCTTGCTTAATCCCTGGATCAGCCAGTTGAACGAAGAAACGGCCTATTACTCAAGTGCGTCACGTTGAACGCGGCTTTGAACCGGCCTGACCTGTATCGGCGCGGGCTGCGCCAGCGCCGCTGGACCCATCGATGAGCAACCAGATTCCAGTACACGACATCACACCGTCGTCCAACGAGAACAGCGAATACGTTGATCTCTATGCGTCGCGCACGAAAATCCAAACCCGCGCGTTCAAAGGTCTGTTTCGCACGCTGCGCATGGCGGGTGGCGCGGTGTTGCTGCTCATCTTTTTCGGTACGGTCTGGCTCAATCGAAACGGCCATCAGGCTGTGTGGTGGGACCTGCCGGAGCGCAAGTTCTACATCTTCGGCGCGACGTTCTGGCCGCAGGATTTCATCCTGCTCTCGGGGATTCTCATCGTTGCAGCCTTCGGGCTGTTCTTCATCACGGTCTATGCCGGACGTGTCTGGTGCGGCTATACCTGCCCACAGAGCGTCTGGACCTGGATGTTCATGTGGTGCGAGAAAGTCACCGAGGGCGACCGCAACCAGCGTATCAGGCTCGACCATGCCCCGATGAGCGCTGGCAAACTGCTGCGCAAGTTGGCCAAGCACAGCCTGTGGCTGATGATCGGCTTTGCCACGGGCATGACTTTCGTGGGCTATTTCTCGCCGATCCGCGACTTGTGTATAGAACTGTTCACCGGCGAGGCAGATGGCTGGGCGTATTTCTGGGTCGGTTTTTTCACCCTCGCCACTTACCTCAACGCAGGCTGGCTGCGTGAGCAGGTGTGCATCTATATGTGCCCCTACGCGCGGTTCCAGAGCGTGATGTTCGACAAGGACACGCTGGTCATTTCCTACGACCCGCGCCGTGGCGAACCACGCGGGCCGCGCAAGAAGGAAACCGACCATCAGGCTCAGGGGCTCGGTGACTGTATCGACTGCACACTGTGCGTTCAGGTCTGCCCGACCGGCATCGACATTCGCGACGGCCTGCAGGTCGAGTGCATCGGTTGCGCGGCGTGTGTAGACGCTTGCGACACTGTCATGGACAAGATGGACTACCCCCGCGGCCTGATTCGCTACACAACCGAACACAATTTGTCCGGGCAGCGTACCCGCATCTTGCGCCCACGCCTGATCGGTTATGCGCTGGTCCTGCTGCTGATGATCGGGCTGCTGACCACCGCCTTCTGCATGCGCACACTGGTGGGTCTGGAGGTCAGCAAGGACCGCATGCTATTCCGGGAAAACGCCGAAGGCCGGATCGAAAACGTCTACAGCGTGAAGATCATGAACAAGGACCAGGTTGATCACACCTACCTGCTGACTGCCAGCGGCCTGCCTGACCTGAAGCTGCAAGGCCTGCGTGAAATCAACGTTCCGGCGGGCGAGATCATCAGCCTGCCGGTGGCGTTGTCCAGCGCGCCGCAGGCCCTGTCGTCGAGCAGCAACGAGGTCATCTTCACCCTCAAGGACATCGACAGCAACACCCGAGTCCAGACCCCAAGCCGTTTCACCGGCCCACTTATTCGGTAAGAGCATCGCCATGCCTTTCGCGACCGTTTCAAGCCCTTGGTACAGGCAGTTATGGCCCTGGATCATCATTGGCATCCTGGCCTGCTCGGTGACGTTGAGCCTGTCGATGGTGTTCATTGCCGTGACCAACCCGGACCCATTGGTCACCGACAATTACTACGAGGCAGGCAAAGGCATCAATCGCTCGCTGAACCGCGAAGTGCTGGCCCAGAATCTCAAGCTGCGCGCCAGCATCCATCTGGACGACGTGACCGGCGAGGTCGGGCTGCGCCTGAGCGGCGACAGCCGCCCGCAGCGTCTGGAACTGAACCTGATTTCGCCCACACAGCCCGCCCGTGATCGCCGGGTGTTTCTGAACCGCAGCCCAACCGAGCCAGACCGCTACATCGGCCAGTTGCAGGACAGCGTCGCAGGCCGGCGCTTTGTCGAGCTGCTGGGCGTTGAAGGCAATCAGACCTGGCGCCTGTTTGAGGAAGAGCAGGTCGGCGCGGCTGACCTGACCCTCGGCGATGAACCGCTGCAAGCTGCGCAACACCGGAACGACTGAACGTGACCGCGCTCAACCGCCCCACGACGCCCTGCTACCACTGCGCCCTGCCCGTGCCGGCCGGCAAGCGCTTCAACGCCGTGGTGCTCGGTGAAACCCGTGAGCTGTGCTGCCCAGGCTGTCAGGCGGTCACCCAAGCCATCGTTGCGAGCGGTCTGGAAAGCTATTACCGCCATCGCAGTGAAACATCAGCCAACCCGCAAAGCCTGCCCGCGCAATTGATCGATGAGCTGGCGCTCTACGACCGCCCTGACGTTCAGGCACCGTTCGTGCGCCACGAAGGCGAATTGTCCGAAGCCATTCTGCTGATCGAGGGCATCAGTTGCGCAGCCTGCGGCTGGTTGATCGAAAAGCGTCTGGGCCGGTTGCCGGCTGTTGCCGAGGCGCGCATGAACCTCTCGACGCATCGTCTGCAGGTGCGCTGGCGCAGCGATCAACTGGCCCTCAGCCAACTGCTGAGCGAACTGCACGCCATCGGTTACGTCGCCCATCCGTGGCAGGCCGACCGCGCTGCCGAACGGTTGGCGAGTGAAAATCGCCTGGCCTTGCGGCAACTGGGCGTCGCCGGCCTACTGTGGTTTCAGGCAATGATGGCAACCATGGCCACCTGGCCTGAGTTCAACATCGACCTCAGCCCGCAGATGCACACCATCCTGCGCTGGGTGGCGCTGTTTCTGACCACGCCTATCGTGTTCTACAGTTGCGCGCCGTTCTTTCGCGGTGCCTTGCGTGACCTGCGCAACCGCCAACTGACGATGGACGTTTCGGTGTCGCTGGCCATAGGCGCAGCCTATGTGGCAGGCATCTGGACCGCAATCAGCGGCACAGGCGAGCTGTATTTCGATGCCGTCGGCATGTTCGCCCTGTTTCTGCTGGCCGGGCGCTATCTGGAACGCCGGGCCCGGGAGCGCACCGCCGCGGCCACCGCGCAACTGGTCAATCTGCTGCCTGCCTCATGCCTGCGCCTTGATGAGGACGGCCAAAGCCCGCGCATCATGCTCAGTGAGCTGCGTTTGGCTGACCGGGTACTGGTGCGGCCCGGTGCGGTGATTCCAGCTGACGGCACCATTGTCGAGGGTCAATCCAGTGTCGATGAGTCGCTGCTGACCGGCGAATACCTGCCACAGGCACGCAGTGTGGGCGATGCGGTCACTGCCGGGACGCTGAATGTCGACAGTCCGCTGACCGTCAAGGTGACGGCGCTGGGTCAGGAAACCCGTCTTTCGGCCATTGTTCGCCTGCTCGAACGCGCCCAGGCAGAAAAGCCCCGCCTCGCACAACTGGCCGACCGGGCGGCGCAGCTTTTTTTGCTGTTTTCGCTGATGGCTGCTGCGCTGATCGGGGTAATCTGGTGGCAGATCGACGCATCACGGGCGTTCTGGATTGTGCTGGCAATGCTGGTCGCCACCTGCCCCTGCGCGCTGTCGCTGGCAACCCCGACCGCCCTGACCGCAGCCACCGGCACACTGCACACACTCGGCCTGCTGTTGACCCGTGGTCATGTGCTGGAAGGCCTGAATCAGATCGACACGGTCATCTTCGACAAGACCGGCACCCTGACCGAAGGGCGCCTGGTGCTGCGCAGCGTTCAGCCGCTGGGCACGCTCGACGCTGACACCTGCATGGAACTGGCAGCGGCGCTGGAAAACCGCTCCGAGCACCCCATCGCGCGCGCCTTTGGCCACGCACCTGTGGCCGCTGAAGACGTGCACAGCACACCGGGGCTGGGCCTTGAAGGCATTGTCGGTACCCGCCGCTTGCGCATCGGTCAGCCGGCTTTTGCCTGCGCCCTGAGCGGCACTGAAACGCTGTCGATAACAGACCCATCCGGGCAGTGGCTGCTGCTCGGCGACACCCAGGGCCCTCTGGCATGGCTGGTGCTGGACGACCGACTTCGCGACGATGCGCATGGCTTGTTACACGCCTGCAAGGCCCGTGGCTGGAAAACCCTGCTGCTGTCCGGCGACAGTTCGCCCATGGTTGCCAGCGTCGCGCAGACACTGGGTATCGAAGACGCCCGTGGCGGCTTGCGTCCCGACGATAAACTGGCCGTGCTGCGGGAGCTGCAGGCTCAGGGGCATAAAGTGCTGATGGTCGGTGACGGCGTGAACGACGTACCGGTCATGGCCGCTGCCGACATCAGCGTGGCGATGGGCTCGGCCACTGACCTTGCAAAAACCAGCGCCGACGCCGTCTTGCTCTGCAACCGCTTGCCGGTGCTGATCGACGCATTGACCCTGGCCCGACGTACCCGGCGCATCATTATCGAAAACCTGGTCTGGGCCGGTCTGTACAATGGCCTCATGTTGCCGTTCGCAGCGCTGGGCTGGATCACCCCGATCTGGGCAGCGATTGGCATGTCGGTCAGTTCCTTGATTGTGGTGCTCAACGCACTGCGCCTGACCCGCGTGCCGCGCGCTGCACACCTGTCGCAAACCGCCCCGGAGGTTTCATGCCCGCGCTTTACATCATGATCCCCGCTGCCCTGCTGCTGGTGGGTATCGCGATTTACGTTTTTTTCTGGGCGGTGGACAGCGGCCAGTACGACGACATGGAAGGCCCGGCACACAGCATCCTGTTCGATGACCCGCCGCCTGCGGATCAGCGCCCGCCAGCACATCACACGCCGGGCACTGACGAGAAGCACGATGTTTGAGCTGGCGCCGGTGTTGCTGTCCGCGCTTGTTCTCGGCCTGCTGGGCGGCGGTCATTGCCTGGGAATGTGTGGCGGCCTGATGGGTGCACTGACGCTGGCTATCCCCAAAGAGCAGCGCAACCGTCGCTTTCGCCTGCTGCTGGCCTATAACCTTGGGCGCATTCTCAGCTACGCCGTGGCAGGCTTTTGTTCCGGGCTGGTTGGCTGGGCGGTCGCGCAAAGCCCGCTGGCAACGGGCTTGCGGGTCATGGCGGCGGTACTGCTGATTGTCATGGGCCTGTATCTGGCCGGTTGGTGGAGCGGGCTCACACACATCGAGCGCTTGGGCCGAGGGCTGTGGCGCTACGTGCAGCCGCTGGCCAGTCGCTTGCTGCCAGTGTCCAGCCTGCCGCGCGCCTTGTTGCTCGGCGCCCTGTGGGGCTGGCTGCCCTGCGGGCTGGTCTACAGCGCCCTGCTCTGGGCCGCCAGCCAGGGCAACCCGGTCGACAGCGCACTGCTGATGCTGGCCTTCGGGCTGGGTACCTGGCCGGTTCTGTTGGCCACCGGGCTTGCCGCTGAACGCACCACTGCGCTGCTGCGCAAGCGTGGCGTTCGTGTGGCGGGCGGGCTGCTGGTGATCGTGTTTGGTGTGTGGACCCTGCCGGGGCCTCATCAGCACTGGCTGATGGGGCATTGAACCGGGCCGTTCCCGCCTTTTGATCCACATCAAGGCCCGCCACTGATCGCCTGCGTATGCTCGGCGCATCGCCAGCCTGACCAGGAAACGCGCGCATGCTTGACGCCATTCGTTGGGATTCAGACCTGATCCATCGCTACGATGTGGCAGGACCGCGCTACACGTCTTATCCGACCGCCGTGCAATTTGATACCCGGGCAGGCCCATTCGAGCTGCTGCACGCCCTGCGGGAAAGTCGCAAGGCGCTGCGTCCGTT
The DNA here is from genome assembly GCF_030209255.1 of Pseudomonas sp. CFBP2511. Classification (NCBI taxonomy): domain Bacteria; kingdom Pseudomonadati; phylum Pseudomonadota; class Gammaproteobacteria; order Pseudomonadales; family Pseudomonadaceae; genus Pseudomonas; species Pseudomonas sp. CFBP2511. Next base: position 185,956 of record NZ_JARVSI010000028.1, read on the forward strand.
GTCGCTTTACGTGCACATCCCATTCTGCGCAAATATTTGCTACTACTGTGCGTGCAACAAAGTGATCACCAAGGATCGCGGCCGGGCACAGGCTTACCTGCAACGGCTTGAACACGAAATCCGGATGCTTGCCTGCCATCTGGCGCCCAGCCAGGTGGTCGAGCAACTGCACCTGGGCGGCGGCACACCGACCTTCCTCAGCCATGATGAACTGCGTCGCCTGATGGCCCGGTTGCGCGCGCATTTCACGCTGCTGGAGGATGATTCCGGCGACTATGGCATCGAGATCGACCCGCGCGAAGCAGATTGGGCAAGCATGGGTCTGCTGCGCGAACTGGGTTTCAACCGGGTCAGCCTTGGCGTGCAGGACCTTGACCCGACAGTGCAACGGGCGATCAACCGCATGCAGAGCCTGGAAGAGACCCGCGCCATCGTCGAGGCCGCACGCACGTTGCAATTTCGCTCGGTGAACATCGACCTGATCTACGGCCTGCCCAGACAAACCCCGCAAGGGTTCAGCCGCACGGTGGACGAAATCATCGAGTTGCAGCCTGATCGGCTGTCAGTGTTCAACTACGCCCATCTGCCGGAACGCTTCATGCCGCAGCGGCGCATCGACGCGTCGGACCTGCCGGATGCGCACACCAAGCTACTCATGCTGGAGCGTACCGTCGAGCAACTGACCGACGCAGGTTACCGGTACATCGGAATGGACCACTTCGCCCTGCCCGATGACGAGTTGGCCATCGCTCAGGAAGAACTGACCCTGCACCGCAACTTTCAGGGCTACACCACGCATGGCCACTGCGACCTGATCGGGCTGGGGGTTTCGGCCATCAGCCAGGTCGGCGACCTGTACAGCCAGAACAGCAGCGACCTGAACGACTATCAGCGGCTGCTGGACAGTGATCAACCCGCAACACGGCGCGGGCTGATCTGCAGCGAGGACGACCGGATCAGACGCGCCGTCATCCAGCAGTTGATCTGCCACTTCACCCTGAATTTCAGTGAACTGGAAAAAGCGTTCGCCATAAGTTTCAGGGACTACTTCGCCGATGCATGGCCGCAGTTGCTGTGCATGGCAGACGACGGGCTGATTGCGCTGAGCGATAGTGCAATTGAAGTCAGGCCAGCGGGCCGGTTGCTGGTGCGCTCGGTGTGCATGGTATTTGACGCGTACCTGACCCGGCAGAACAGGCAGCAGTTCTCCCGGGCCATATAAACGAACAGGCGGTAACGCCTTACATCTTCGCCAGAACCAGCATGCCGGCGTTGATCTTGTCGGAGTCGCTGGATTTCAGGCTGTTCATGAGCGACGAGAGATCCGCTGTAGCGTTGCTCACCTGCGCCTGCAACGTGCTGAGCACGGTCTGCAGCGCAGCAGCCTTGGTCCGGCGCTCTTCAGGGTCCAGACTCTGGTCGTTGAGAACTTTTTGCAACTGATCCATGGTTTCCTCGATCTTGCGTTGCAGCTCGCGAATCCCCTTGAGAATCTTCTGCACAGAGGCAGGCAGGCCACTCTGCTCGATATCCGCATCTCTTGAGGATGACGATGCGGCCGCCTTGCCTTCCGAAGACAGATTGACCTCCACACTTTTGGCGCTGCTGGCAGACGCTTCGACGTTGCTGTCTGCTGTCTGGCTGTAGGTGACTTGCGATGTCGCCGTACGGATCGTGATGCTGTTGATCAGCGGGAGCGTCATGGACATGACAAGATGCATCCTGAGTCATTGAGAGATACCGGCCTATCGGCCGACCGTCTGGAAACTTGATCGGGCAGCGAGCCTTCCAAGGCTGGCCCCGACAAGCGATGGTGAGTTACCCTTACGGCTTATGTGTGTTTTCCCACAAGGAATTTAGTGATGTCCGAGCCAGTCAAGTTGCGTGCTCACACCCAGGCTCATTGCAAGGATTGCAGTCTCGCCCCGCTCTGCCTGCCCCTCTCGCTGAACACAGACGACATGGACTCCCTCGATCAGATCGTCAAACGTGGCCGTCCGCTGAAGAAAGGTGAGTTCCTGTTTCGTCAGGGGGACACCTTCGAGTCGGTCTATGCGGTGCGTTCCGGGGCTTTGAAAACCTTCAATATCAGTGACAACGGTGAAGAGCAGCTCACCGGTTTTCACCTGCCCAGCGAGCTGGTGGGCTTGTCAGGCATGGACGCCGAGGCTTACCCGGTTTCGGCGCAGGCGCTGGAAACCACCTCGGTGTGCGAAATTCCGTTCGAGCGCCTGGACGAGCTTTCGGTGCAACTGCCACAACTGCGTCGGCAGTTGATGCGCGTGATGAGCCGCGAGATTCGCGACGATCAGCAAATGATGCTGCTGCTCTCGAAAAAGACCGCAGACGAGCGTATTGCCACGTTTCTGATCAATCTGTCGGCGCGCTTCCGGGCTCGGGGTTTCTCGGCCAATCAGTTCCGCCTGAGCATGTCGCGTAGCGAAATCGGTAATCATCTGGGCCTGGCGGTCGAAACCGTGTCGCGGGTGTTTACCCGGTTTCAGCAAAATCAGCTGGTTAGTGCAGAAGGCAAAGAGATTCATATCCTCGCCCCCATCGAACTGTGCGCGCTGGCAGGCGGTGCGATGCAAAGCTGAAACGTGCGATCTGTGGCAGGTCAGCTTAAACTGTCGGCCAAACCTGCTATGGATCCTCACGATGACCTTCGATCAATCGAACTTCAAATCCCTGATACGCCCGGTCGTAGACTTCCCCAAGCCGGGTGTGGTTTTTCGCGACATCACGCCCCTGTTCCAGTCGCCCAAAGCCACCCGTCAGGTAATCGACAGTTTCGTGCAGCGCTATATCGACGCCGATTTCAGCCACATCGGCGTCATGGATGCACGGGGTTTTCTGATTGGTTCAGTGGTCGCGTATCAGTTGAACAAGCCGCTGGTGCTGTTTCGCAAGCAGGGCAAACTGCCAGCTGACGTGCTGTCCGAGGCCTATCAGACCGAATACGGCGAAGCGTATCTGGAAGTGCACGCAGACAGTCTGTGCGAGGGTAATTCAGTCATCATGTTCGATGACCTGATTGCTACCGGCGGCACGCTGATCGCCGCCGCCAACCTGATCCGCCGTATGGGCGCCCAGGTGCACGAAGCCGCTGCAATCATCGACTTGCCGGAACTGGGTGGCTCCAAGCGTCTTAACGACCTGAACATCCCGACGTTTTGCCTGACGGAATTTGCGTTGGACGAGCAGTAAGACGGGGCGCGGAGCGTCATGAAGACGCGCAGCGTCGCACGATAGTTGAGATTCTCGTTCCTCACGCTCCAGCGTGGGAATGCAGTTCTGAACGCTCTGCGTCCGATCTTGACTGTGCAGCGAAGAAAAACTAGCCCGCTGTATTGCCGTGCAGTTTGGTCATCAACTGCGCTTCGGCCTGGGTCAGGCCGCAGGACTGGGTCAGTTCGTCGATGCTGGCACCCATGCCGACCAGGCGTGCGGCCTGGGCGAAGGACAGCGTCGAGGGATCGCGCTGCTCCAGTGCCGTGAGCTTGTCCGGCAACGGCGCAACAGTGGCGCGCAGCTCGTGCAACGCTTCGCCCATGCGCACCGTGCCGTTCTGGTAGTTGTCCAGACGCCTGGCCAACTCCTTGATCCGCTGATCACGCAAGGCAGCCGCATCATCACGCTCGGTGTCGAGCTTGCGCTGACGCCTGGTATGGGCCAGGAACATAAACAGGGTGACCACCCAGAGAATGCCCAGGAAGACGACAGCTACCTCAAAGATCAATCAGATGCTCTCCAGTTCGGACCACTCTTCTTCGGACATCATTTTGTCCAGTTCGACCAGAATCAACAGTTCGCCGTTCTTGTTGCAAACGCCCTGAATGAACTTGGCCGATTCGTCATTACCCACGTTTGGCGCAGTTTCGACTTCGGACTGACGCAAGTAAACCACTTCCGCCACGCTGTCGACCAGAATACCGACTACTTGCTTGTCGGCTTCGATGATCACAATACGCGTGTTGTCGCTGACTTCAACAGGTGCCAGGCCAAAACGCTGACGGGTGTCGATCACGGTCACAACGTTACCGCGCAGGTTGATGATGCCCAGCACGTAGCTTGGCGCACCCGGCACCGGAGCGATCTCGGTGTAGCGCAGCACTTCCTGCACCTGCATCACGTTGATGCCATAGGACTCATTGTCCAGGCGGAACGTAACCCATTGCAGGATAGGATCTTCGGAACCTTGTGCAGACGACTTATTCATAACCCCAACCCCTCACGTGTGTTCTTTGCAGGTGATGCCTGTGGCATCGACCCATGATTATTTCGATCTGTTCAACTGCTTGACCGCGCCACTGGCTATCAACTCGGCCAACTCTGCAACATCCAGCAACGCGCACATGTGTTCAATCACCGTGCCCGCCAACCAGGGACGCTGACCTCGCTGCGAGCGCCATTTGATCTCGTTCGGATCAAGACGCAACGAACGGCTGACCTGATGCACCGCCAGCCCCCATTCGTATCCCTGCACCGAGATCACATACTGCAATCCCTGGCGAAAATCGTCGCGGTAGCGATCCGGCATGATCCAGCGCGCGGTATCCAACACTTTCAGGTTGCCCGCCTGACTTGGCAGGATTCCGAGAAACCAGTCCGGCTGACCGAACAGTGGCGTCAGCTCCTGCCCCGCCAGCGGATAAATCGACCCCAGACACACCAGCGGCACCGCCAGCGTCAAACCGGCCACATCGAACAACAGGCATTCAAACGGCTCGGCGGCCCAGGCCGGACGTCCATCGCTGGTTGGCGGTGGGGTCGGCGTGCGCTGTGTGACCAGCGTACTCAACTCGGCAACAGGCTCGACCCGTTCAACGGTCGGTTTAGCGGCTACAACCGGCACCGCCTCGGCAACAATCACCGGAGCGACTTCAACAACTGCAACCGGCGCTGCAACCTTCACCGCCACAGCCACCGGAGCCGGTGCAGCCACTGCGACCGCCAACGGCTTGATCTGCGCCTGCATGCGCGCATCAAAGGCCTGCTCTTCGAGCACAGCGGCCTGAAAATCATCAAGACTGCTGGAGGGCTCTTCGAGCACTTCAGTGGCGTCATACAGCAATGCATCCAGATAAGACTGCAAAGCCAGCTTGGGTCGTGTTGCAACTTCTAACGGGCGGTTCATACCAGGGCCCAACCAAAAATGGAGCATGTGCAGCCTGATACAGTTATCGGCCGCATTGAGGCATCACTTGAGCAAACTATGGAGAAAGAATAGACGTTCACGTCAGGCCACCTGAGCATTGAGCTGCTCGGCGAGCATGTGCTTGAGCAATGCCCGATACGCAATCACGCCACGGCTCTTGCTGTCATTCTGCGACGGCGTCAGGCCTAGACGGCTCGCATCACGCAAGCGCGTGTCGACCGGTACGTAAGCTTGCCAGACGTGCTCGGGGAAGCTGTCACGCAACAGCTTCAATGTACCCATCGATGCCTGGGTACGACGATCGAACAGGGTCGGCACGATGGTGTAAGGCAACGGCACTTTGCGCGAGCGATTGATCATGGTCAGGGTATTGACCATGCGCTCCAGGCCCTTCACCGCGAGAAACTCGGTCTGCACCGGAATCGCCAACTGCTGACTGGCGGCCAGCGCATTGACCATGAGCACACCCAGCAGCGGCGGGCTGTCGATCAGCGCATAGTCAAAATCCTGCCACAACTGAGCAAGGCTTTTCGCGATCACCAGACCAAGACCGCTCTGGCCAGGCGATTGACGCTCAAGGGTGGCCAGCGCGGTGCTCGACGGGATCAGAGAAATACGTTTGTCGCTGGTGGGCAACAATAACTGGCCGGGCAGACCATCCGGCACCGCCCCCTTGTGCAGGAAAAGATCGAAGGCACTGTGTTCCAGCTCGTCCGGATTGTGCCCGAAATAACTGGTCATGGAGCCGTGGGGGTCCAGATCGACAACGACCACGCGCTTGCCTGCATCGGCCAGCAAACCGGCCAGGGCAATGGTCGTGGTGGTCTTTCCGACTCCACCTTTCTGGTTGGCTACTGCCCAGACTCTCATTGATGTTTTTCCTTCCGTACAGCGACGACCATACCGATACGATGATTAGGGGGCGGGTGACGGAGAATTGACGGCGTTCGCGCGTACCGGCGGCTTTGCTGGCACCGGTGCAGTTTGTGTGCCAGCACGGCGTAATGCAGCGTCGGGCTGCGCATTGGCCGTGCCGGAACCGGTCAGGCTGCGGCGAACGTCCAGATTTCGCGAGATCACCAGCACCACACGACGGTTCTTGGCGCGTCCGGCTGCCGTGGTATTGGGGGCGATGGGCTGAAACTCACCGTAGCCTACCGACGCAAGCCGCGCCGGATTGATACCGTCCATGGCCAACATGCGCACAATGCTGGCAGAGCGCGCCGACGACAGCTCCCAGTTGGTCGGAAACTGTGCAGTGCTGATCGGCTGGTCGTCGGTAAAGCCTTCAACATGAATCGGGTTATCGAAACGTTTGACGATGCCCGAGACCTTTTCGATGATGGTGAAGGCCTTGTCGCTGGGCATGGCATCGCCGCTGACGAACAACAGGCTGGAATTGAGCTCGATCTCGATCCACAACTCGTTGCCACGCACGGTCATCTGGTCGGACTTGATCAGATCACCAAACGCATCGCGCACATCCTGAGCAATGGTCTGCAACGGGTCATCGGAAGCCTGACCGATACCGGCATCGGTCTGCTCGCTGTCTTTGACCAAGGGCTCGGCGGGCTTGACCGACACCGGGCGCTGTTCGCCGATGGGGATCGGCTTCATGGTCCGTTCGGTGTCGTTGAACACGCCGACCAACGCTTGGGAGAGAATTTTGTACTTGCCTTCGTTGACCGAGGAGATCGAGTACATCACCACGAAAAAGGCGAACAGCAAGGTGATGAAGTCGGCGTAAGACACCAGCCAGCGTTCATGATTTTCGTGTTCTTCGGGCTGACGTCGGCGAGCCATGCGCTGTTACTCCATGAAGCCTTGCAGCTTGAGTTCGATGGAGCGCGGGTTTTCGCCCTCGGCGATGGACAGCAGGCCTTCGAGCAACATTTCGCGGTAACGCGACTGGCGATGGGCGATGCCTTTGAGCTTGTTGGCCACCGGCAGCAGAATCAGGTTGGCCATAGCGACGCCATAGATAGTGGCGACGAAAGCCACCGCAATGCCGCTGCCCAGCTGGCTGGGGTCAGCCAGATTGCCCATTACGTGAATCAGGCCCATCACGGCGCCGATGATGCCCACGGTCGGCGCATAACCGCCCATGCTTTCAAAAACCTTGGCAGCCTGGATATCGCGGGTTTCCTGAGTGATGAAATCCACTTCCAGAATGCTGCGAATCGCTGCCGGCTCGGCGCCATCGACCAACAACTGCAGGCCTTTGCGGGCGTAATTGTCGGGCTCGGAGTCTGCGACAGTTTCCAGACCGAGCAAGCCTTCCTTGCGGGCCGTCATGCTCCAGCCGATGACCCGGTCCACGCCACCGGGCAAATCGATGCGCGGCGGGAAGATGATCCAGCGGATAATTTTCATGGCGCGCATGAACGCGCTCATCGGTGACTGCAACAGCGATGCGCCAAGCGTACCGCCCAGCACGATCAGAGCTGCGGGGCCGTTGAGCAGCGCGCCGAGGTGCCCGCCTTCGAGAAAGTTACCGCCAATGATCGCGACAAACGCCAGGATCAGACCGATAAGACTCAGTACATCCATCAGAGACAGGCCTCGACCAGGTGCCGACCGATGTCATCCAGACTGTAGATCGCGTCCGCGAGCTCAGCCTTGACGATCGCCATCGGCATGCCATAGATCACGCAGCTCGCTTCATCCTGCGCCCAAACGGTACTGCCGACCTGCTTGAGCAGGCGCGCTCCTTCACGGCCATCGGCACCCATGCCGGTCAACACGACCGAGAGCACCTTGTCGCCATACGACTTGGCGGCAGAACCAAAGGTGATGTCCACACAAGGCTTGTAATTCAGGCGCTCGTCACCCGGCAGGATTTTCACCGTACCGCGGCTGTCGACCATCATCTGCTTGCCACCTGGCGCCAGCAACGCCAGACCCGGACGCAGCACGTCACCGTCCTCCGCTTCCTTGACGCTGATCTTGCACAGCTTGTCGAGGCGCTCGGCAAAGGCCTTGGTGAACGCTGCAGGCATGTGCTGAATCAGCACCAGCGGTGCCGGAAAATTGGCTGGCAACTGGGTCAATACCCGTTGCAATGCAACCGGGCCGCCCGTCGAGGTGCCAATGGCCACCAGCTTGTAAGCCTTGCGCTTGGCAGTGCCGGTGGTGGTCGGGTGCGCAGGCGTGTGGTGAGCATGAGCGGCCGGCGCCGCGGCGGGCGCGACAGTGCGTGAAGGCACGGCTCGGGCGGGCGCTGCTGCCGAGGGCGCAGGCGCACGACTGGACAGGGTCGATGGCGCGGGAGCAGCCGGGGCTGGCGATGCAGCGCTGGCCGAACCAATGCCGCTCGAACGACGGTTACTGCGCGAAATGCTGTTGATTTTCTCGCACAGCAGTTGCTTGACCTTCTGCGGGTTGCGCGAGATATCTTCGAAATTCTTGGGCAGGAAATCCACTGCACCGGCGTCCAGAGCATCCAGCGTCACGCGCGCACCTTCATGCGTCAGCGACGAGAACATCAATACCGGGGTGGGAATACGCTGCATGATGTGACGAACTGCGGTAATGCCATCCATCATCGGCATTTCGTAGTCCATGGTGATGACGTCAGGCTTGAGGGCCAGCGCCTGCTCGATCGCTTCCTTGCCGTTGGTGGCGGTGCCGACAACTACAATGTTGGGGTCCGAAGAAAGAATTTCCGTGACACGGCGGCGGAAAAAACCGGAATCATCCACCACCAGGACCTTGACTGCCATAAACACTCCAATAGGTGTTGCAGGCAGCCAGGCTGCCCGCAACCCCGGATTCAAATACGCCGAGCGGCGTAACGCTTGAGCATGCTGGGTACATCGAGAATCAAGGCGATGCGACCGTCACCGGTGATGGTGGCGCCCGACATGCCCGGCGTACCTTGCAGCATCTTGCCCAGCGGTTTGATGACCACTTCTTCCTGACCGACCAGTTGATCGACGACAAAGCCGATGCGCTGGGTGCCGACGGTAAGAATCACGACGTGCCCTTCTCGCTGCTCTTCGTGAGCCGCCGAACTGACCAGCCAGCGCTTGAGATAGAACAGCGGCAAGGCTTTATCACGCACGATCACCACTTCCTGGCCGTCAACAACGTTGGTAGTCGACAGGTTCAGGTGGAAGATTTCGTTGACGTTGACCAGCGGGAAGGCGAAAGCCTGGTTGCCCAGCATCACCATCAGGGTCGGCATGATCGCCAGGGTCAACGGCACCTTGATGACGATCTTCGAGCCTTGGCCCTTGGTCGAATAGATGTTGATCGAACCGTTGAGCTGGGAAATCTTGGTTTTCACCACGTCCATGCCCACACCACGGCCCGACACATCGGAAATCTCGGTCTTGGTCGAGAAGCCCGGTGCAAAGATCAGGTTATAGCAATCGGTGTCGCTCAACCGATCGGCTGCATCCTTGTCCATAACGCCGCGTTTGACCGCAATCGAGCGCAGCACGTTGGGGTCCATGCCCTTGCCGTCATCGGAAATCGACAGCAGGATATGGTCGCCTTCCTGCTCTGCCGAAAGAATCACCTTGCCGCCGCGGGACTTGCCCGAGGCTTCGCGTTCTTCCGGCGTTTCGATACCGTGGTCGACCGCGTTGCGCACCAAGTGGACCAGCGGGTCGGCAAGCGCCTCTACGAGGTTCTTGTCGAGGTCGGTTTCTTCACCGACCAGTTCCAGGTTGATCTCTTTCTTGAGCTGGCGAGCCAGGTCACGTACCAGACGCGGGAAGCGACCAAAGACTTTCTTGATCGGCTGCATGCGGGTCTTCATGACCGCGGTCTGCAGGTCCGCAGTGACCACATCCAGGTTGGAAACCGCCTTGGACATGGCTTCATCGCCACTGTTCAGACCCAGACGCACCAGACGGTTACGCACCAGTACCAGTTCGCCGACCATGTTCATGATCTCGTCCAGTCGGGCGGTATCGACACGAACCGTGGTTTCAGCTTCCGTGGCCACCGGTTTTTCGCCGGAAGGCGCAGGCGCCCGGGCAGGTGCAGGTGCAGGTGCAGCCGCCTTGGCAACAGGTGCCGGAGCAGGCTTGGCAACCGCTGCTGGCGCAGCAGCCGGGGCCGGTGCAGACGCCTTGGCAGCGATGGCCTGAGGTTCGAACTTGCCCTTGCCGTGCAATTCGTCCAGCAGGTTTTCGAATTCGTGATCGGTGATCTCGTCAGATGCCTTCGCAGCACTCGGGGCCTTGGCGGCAACAGCGGCGGCAACCGGCGCGGCCACAGCACTGTCAAACGAGCCCTTGCCGTGCAACTGATCGAGCAACGCTTCGAACTCGTCGTCGGTTATTTCGTCGCCGGGCGCAGCCTTGCTGCTCTGGGCAGCAGGTGCAGGCGCTGGAGCAGCAGCAACATCGGCCGCAAACTTGCCCTTGCCGTGCAACTGGTCGAGCAGGGATTCGAACTCCTGATCGGTGATCTCGTCGCTGGCAGGCGCTGCAACGGCTGCTGCAACCGGAGCTGCAGGTACAGACACCGGATTTGAGCCATGCAACGAGTCGAGCAGTTGCTCGAACTCATCGTCGGTGATGTCATCGCCAGCGGCGGCTGATGCAGCTACCGGCGCGACAGCTTCGACCACCGGTTCAGGCTCGGGAGCGGCAACCTCGTCGGCAGATTGAGGCTCGGCCAGACGCGCCAGCGCCGCCAGCAGTTCCGGCGTCGCCGCAGTCACGTCAGTCCGTTCACGTACCTGGCCGAACATGCTGTTGACCGTGTCCAGAGCTTCCAGGACCACATCCATCAGTTCGGAATCAACGCGCCGCTCACCCTTGCGAAGGATGTCGAACACGTTCTCGGCGATGTGGCAGCACTCCACCAGCTCATGGAGCTGGAGGAAGCCGGCGCCGCCTTTTACAGTGTGAAAACCGCGAAAAATTGCATTGAGCAGATCAGCATCATCCGGTCGGCTTTCCAGCTCGACCAATTGTTCTGACAACTGCTCCAGAATTTCGCCGGCCTCTACCAGAAAATCCTGAAGGATCTCTTCATCGGCGCCGAAGCTCATGGGGTGCTCCCTAAAATTAACCGTCAACAGACCTTAGAAGCCGAGGCTCGATAGCAGATCGTCTACATCATCCTGTCCGGATACGACGTCTTCACGTTTATCGGCATGAATCTGCGGACCTTCACCCTTGTCGAGATGTTTTTTAGGATCTTTTTCAGCAAGGATGGATTCTTCGTCATGTTCGATGCCAGCGAAGCGATCGACATGGCTGGCCATGAGCACCAGCTTGAGCAAATTGCCCTCTACTTCGGTCACCAGTTGCGTGACGCGCTTGATCACCTGACCGGTGAGGTCCTGGTAATCCTGAGCAAGCAGAATATCGTTGAGGTGCGCGGAAACCGTATGGCTTTCCTTCTCGGTACGCGTCAGAAAACCATCGACGCGCTTGGCCAGTTCACGAAACTCTTCGGCACCGATTTCTCGACGCATGAAGCGTCCCCAGTCTTCGCTCAACGCCTTGGCGTCGGAACTCAGACCATTCATGATCGGCGTGCTTTCCTCGACCAGATCCATCGTACGGTTGGCCGCGTTCTCGGTCAGCCTGACGACGTAGGACAGACGCTCCGTCGCGTCCGTGATCTGCGACACCTCTTCGGCCTGAGGCATATGCGGATCAATGTGGAAATTGACGATTGCACTGTGCAACTCACGCGTCAGCTTGCCCACTTCCTGATAAAGGCCGCGGTCACGGGTCTGATTGAGCTCATGGATCAGCTGCACAGCTTCACCGAAACGGCCTTTTTCAAGGCTGGTGACGAGTTCCTGTGCGTGTCTTTTTAAGGTCGACTCAAAGTCGGCCATCGAATCATTGTTATCCATAGCGCCCTCACGGCATGCATCAGCTATTGACGCGTTCAAAGATCTTTTCGATCTTCTCTTTCAGCGCTTGAGCCGTGAATGGCTTGACTACATAACCGTTCACCCCGGCCTGGGCAGCTTCAATGATCTGCTCACGCTTGGCTTCGGCAGTAACCATCAGTACAGGAAGGCTTTTGAGACGATCGTCCGCACGGACCTGACGCAACAAGTCGATACCGGTCATGCCAGGCATGTTCCAGTCCGTCACCAGAAAGTCAAAGGCACCGCTCTGCAGCATCGGCAATGCGGTCAGACCGTCATCCGCTTCAGATGTGTTGGTAAACCCCAGATCACGCAACAGATTCTTGATGATCCGCCGCATCGTTGAGAAGTCATCAACGATGAGGATTTTCATGTTCTTGTCCAATTCGACCTCCAAGCAGTCTTTAACGCGTTCAGCACCTGAACACGCTGTTCACTCAATACTGGCACAGCACACCCCCAGCTATACGAAACGACGACGGGCTTGGCACAACGACAGTCAAGACTGCGACTAAAGCCCATCGAGACATTGCCCGACAGGCCCTTGCCTCGTCTATCCTGCTACCACGTAACGCTTTGCACAGCCGGCATGCAGACAACGCACGACAAACGTCGCGCACTGCCGTCAACGCGCTCGCCACTCCCCCAAACGCCCTCGCAAACGAGCTGCGCACTGGCTGTGTAACTGACTGACTCGAGATTCGCTGACACCAAGAACCTCTCCGATTTCCTTGAGGTTCAGCTCTTCGTCGTAGTACAGCGCCAACACCAGACGCTCGCGCTCTGGCAAATTGGCAATTGCATCGGCCAACGCTGCCTGGAAGCGCTCGTCTTCCAGGTCGCGTGATGGCTCAAGCGAACCGCTTGCGCCGTCCTCGTGCAGCCCTTCATGATCGCCGTCCTGCAGCAGGTCGTCGAAACTGAAGAGGCGGCTGCCCAAGGTGTCATTCAAAATCCCGTAATAATCATCAAGACTCAACTGGAGTTCGGCCGCAACCTCGTGATCTTTAGCGTCACGACCGGTTTTAGCTTCAATTGCGCGAATTGCGTCACTGACCATACGGGTATTGCGGTGAACCGAGCGAGGTGCCCAGTCCCCCTTGCGAACCTCATCGAGCATTGCACCACGAATGCGAATACCGGCATAGGTCTCGAAACTCGCACCCTTGGTGGAATCATACTTGGTGGAAACCTCGAGCAGGCCGATCATACCAGCCTGAATCAGATCCTCGACCTGCACACTGGCCGGCAAGCGCGCCAGCAGATGATAAGCGATACGCTTGACCAGCGGCGCATAACGCTCGATCAACTCGTACTGCGAATTACGGGAAGTCTTGCTGTACATCTGGTAGCCGCTCGCAGTCATTGCACAGGCCCCGCACTGGTCTGGTGAACGAGTCGCTCAACGAAGAACTCGAGATGACCCCGCGGGTTGGCTGGCAACGGCCAGGTATCAACCTTCTGGGCAATGGCCTTGAAAGCCAGCGCACATTTGGAACGCGGGAATGCTTCGTAGACGGCACGCTGCTTTTGTACCGCCTTGCGCACGCACTCGTCGTACGGCACGGCACCTACATACTGCAGGGCAACATCAAGAAAACGATCAGTCACTTTGGTGAGTTTGGCGAACAGGTTGCGTCCTTCCTGCGGGCTCTGGGCCATGTTGGCCAGCACCCGGAAACGGTTCATGCCGTAGTCGCGATTGAGCAGTTTGATCAGGGCGTACGCATCGGTGATCGACGTGGGCTCGTCGCACACCACCAGCAGCACTTCCTGAGCGGCGCGCACGAAGCTGACCACCGATTCGCCGATACCGGCAGCGGTATCGATCACCAGCACATCGAGGTTGTCGCCAATCTCGCTGAACGCCTGAATAAGGCCGGCATGCTGGGCCGGTGACAGGTGCACCATGCTCTGGGTGCCAGAGGCCGCAGGCACGATACGAACGCCGCCCGGCCCCTGCAATAGAACGTCGCGCAATTCACAGCGACCCTCTATCACATCGGCAAGCGTGCGTTTAGGCGTCAGCCCAAGCAGAACGTCGACATTGGCCAGGCCAAGGTCGGCATCCAGCAGCATGACGCGCCGGCCAAGCTCGGCGAGGGCCAGTGATAGGTTCACTGACACGTTAGTCTTACCGACGCCACCTTTGCCACCGGTCACCGCGATAACCTGTACGGGATGCATGCTGCCCATGTTATTTCTTTACCTTGTCTTGCGTAGACCGAAACCACATCAAGGGCTGCACGTTCGCAAATGAACACCGCATGGCAGACCGTTGACGCAGGGACATTCCAAAAATATCCATCACTTAACCCACTCTCTTGCCAGGGGTGTGATAGAGGTCAGCAAACATATCCGCCATCGCTTCCTCGCTAGGCTCATCCTGCATCTGCACACTCACCGCACGACTCACCAATTGATGACGTCGTGGAGTGTGCAGGTCATCAGGAATACGTGGACCGTCCGTGAGGTAGGCCACCGGTAATTCGTGACTGATCGCCAGGCTCAGGACTTCGCCCAGGCTGGCTGTTTCATCAAGCTTGGTCAGAATGCATCCGGCCAGGCCACACCTTTTGTAACTGTGATACGCAGCGGTCAGCACCTGCTTCTGGCTGGTCGTCGCCAGCACCAGGTAGTTACGTGATTTAATGCCGCGCCCTGCCAGGCTTTCCAGCTGCATGCGCAGCGCAGGATCACTGGCCTGCAGCCCGGCGGTATCGATCAGCACCACGCGCTTGCGCAGCAAAGGCTCCAGCGCCTGAACCAGCGACTGGCCCGGATCGACATGGGTGACCGGCACGTTGAGGATGCGCCCAAGGGTCTTGAGCTGTTCCTGCGCGCCGATGCGGAAACTGTCCATACTGACCAGGGCGATATTCTGCGGGCCGTACTTCAACACATAACGTGCCGCCAGTTTGGCCAGCGTGGTGGTCTTGCCCATACCGGCAGGACCGACCATGGCAATCACTCCGCCCTCTTCCAGCGGCTCGATGTCCGGTACAGCAATCATGCGGGCCAGATGGGCCAGCAGCATGCGCCAGGCCTGACGAGGCTCGTCGATGTCCGGGATCATCGACAGCAGATCGCGAGACAGCGGGCCGGACAGGCCGACGCGTTGCAGACGGCGCCACAGGTTGGCCTGCTGCGGACGGCTGCCTTGTAGCTGGTTCCAGGCAAGGGAGCCGAGCTGGACTTCCAGCAGCTCGCGCAGGCCGTTCAATTCAGAGCGCATCGAGTCAAAGGCACGCTGACCGCCAGCAGGCTCTGCAGCCGGTGCGGGAGCGTAGGCAAACGGGCGTGGCGGCTCTTCGAGCGTCGGTTCGATATGCGTGTCGGCAGCACTGACCGGCTTGCCGGAAAACAGCTGAAGGTTGATCGACGCATCGCTGTCGCTACGGTTGTTCAGTTCGGCCTGAGCGGAGACGATGCGCGACTGAGTCTTGCGCAGCTCGTCTTCGAGTTCCATATTCGGCACACGCGGCGCCAGGGCAGACAGCTTGTAATCCAGAGCGGCAGTCAGCTCTACGCCACCGGCAATGCGCCGGTTACCGATGATGGCCGCCTCGGCGCCCAGCTCATCGCGAACCAGTTTCATGGCTTGACGCATATCGGCGGCGAAAAATCGCTTAACTTGCATGACTCACTACCTCAGCCGTTCGGCCCGACAGTCGCTACGATGGTTACTTGCTTGTTGTCCGGTATTTCCTGGTACGCCAGAACATGCATGTTCGGTACAGCCAATCGTCCAAATCGTGACAGCATCGCCCGGACAGGACCTGCTACCAGAAGAATGACCGGCAACCCTTGCATCTCCTGACGCTGGGCCGCTTCAATCAACGAACGCTGGAGCTTTTCAGCCATGCTCGGTTCAAGCAGAACGCCTTCTTCCTGACCCTGACCAGCCTTCTGCAAACTATTGAGCAATATCTGTTCCAACCTTGGTTCCAGAGTGATAACAGGCAGCTCCGGCTCAACGCCTACAATGCTTTGGACGATTGCGCGACTCAGACCGACACGCACGGCGGCCACCAGAGCGGCGGTATCTTGACTCTTCCCGGCGTTGTTGGCGATAGCCTCTGCAATGCTGCGGATATCCCGCACAGGTACGTGCTCGGCCAGCAACGCCTGCAGCACGTTGAGCAGCGACGACAGGGACAGCACGCCAGGCACCAGCTCTTCAGCGAGCTTGGGCGAGCTTTTGGACAGCAATTGCATCAATTGCTGGACTTCTTCGTGACCGATCAGCTCGTGAGAGTGCTTGTAGAGAATCTGGTTCAAGTGGGTTGCCACTACCGTACTGGCGTCTACCACTGTGTAACCGAGTGACTGCGCCTGACTGCGCTGGCTGATTTCGATCCAGACGGCTTCCAGGCCAAACGCCGGGTCTCTGGCGGTGATGCCATTCAGCGTGCCGAACACCTGACCGGGGTTGATCGCCAGTTCGCGATCCGGATAGATCTCGGCTTCGGCGAGGATCACCCCCATCAGCGTCAGACGGTAAGCGCTGGGTGCCAGATCGAGGTTGTCGCGGATGTGTACGGTGGGCATCAGAAAGCCAAGTTCCTGTGACAGTTTCTTGCGCACACCCTTGATCCGCGCCAGCAGTTGACCACCCTGATTGCGGTCCACCAGCGGAATCAGACGGTAACCCACTTCCAGGCCGATGATATCGATCGGGGTTACGTCATCCCAGCCCAGCTCCTTGGAGTCCTGAACGCGAGTCGGCGACGGCAGCAGGTCCTGCTGACGCTGCACTTCGGCCAGCGCCTCGACCTTCACCTGATTGTCTTTCTTCCACAGCAGGTATGCGCCACCTGCGGCCACCAGACCAAGGCTGATAAAGGAGAAGTGCGGCATGCCTGGCACCAGCCCCATCACGATCATGATCGCGGCGGATACCGCCAGCGCCTTGGGTGAGGCAAACATCTGGCGATTGATCAGCTTGCCCATTTCTTCCGAACCGGAAGCACGGGTCACCATGATCGCGGCAGCGGTGGACAGGAGCAGTGATGGCAATTGCGCCACCAAACCGTCACCGATGGTCAGCAGGGTGTAAACGCGACCCGCATCGGCGAAGGTCATATTGTGCTGAAAGATACCGACCAGCATGCCGCCGATGAGGTTGATGAACAGAATCAGCAGGCCAGCAATTGCGTCGCCGCGTACAAACTTGCTGGCACCGTCCATGGAACCGTAGAACTCGGCCTCCTGGGCCACTTCGGCACGACGGCGCTTGGCTTCCGGCTGGTCGATGAGGCCGGCGTTGAGGTCGGCGTCGATTGCCATCTGCTTGCCGGGCATCGCGTCGAGGGTGAAGCGCGCGCTCACCTCGGAAATACGCCCGGCACCCTTGGTGATGACCACGAAGTTGATGATCATCAGGATGGCGAACACCACGATACCGACGACGTAGTTACCGCCGATCACCACTTCACCGAAGGCCTGAATCACCTTGCCCGCAGCAGCATGACCGTCCTGACCGTGAAGCATGACCACCCGCGTCGACGCGACGTTCAGCGCCAGACGCAACAACGTGGCGACCAGCAGAATGGTCGGAAACACAGAGAAATCCAGCGGCCGCAGGGCATAGACGCAAACCAGCAGCACGACGATGGACAGTGCAATGTTGAACGTGAACAGTACGTCCAGCAGGAACGGTGGCATGGGCAACATCATCATTGCCAGCATGATCAGCAACAACAACGGAACGCCCAACTGACCACGGCCAAGGCCTGTGATGTTGCTGCGTGCGCTACTGAGTAATTGAGAGCGATCCACTGATTCGTTACCTGCGCACTAGATCAAAACATTGACGCCGATGGCGACCTGTATCGACCTTATTGCAAAAAGCTGTCCAACTTTTACAAAGCCAGTGCCGGCAAGGCTTTAGAGGTAGAAATTGCGCAAGACGAGGTGATCAGTGAAGCCAGAGAACCTCGCGCTGCGCACACTAAAGAGCGGACGCAAAGCGTCCAGAACGGCATGCCCACGCGGAGCACGGGCACGATAGTGTTCTTCCGGACACCTATCGTTCCTACCACTCCAGCATGGGAATGCCTGTCGTGACGCTGCGCGTCACAGATCTGCGCCGCGCCGTACATTTAAAGGCGGACGCAGAGCGTTGGAAGAGAGCTAAGGCAACTTTATGACAGCCACTGAAGGCTAAGCATCGCGCTGCAAATCAGGGGGGATTTTGACGTCGCCGAGGGGGTCGGGGCGTTTGCCCTGGCCTGAGTGGAATTGGCGGATCTGGTAGACGTAAGCCAATACCTGGGCAACGGCCAGATACAGGCCTGCGGGAATTTCCTGGTCCAGCTCGGTGCTGTAATAGATGGAGCGTGCCAGCGCGGCCGATTCAAGGATCAGAATCTGGTTGTGCGCGCCGATTTCTCGAATTTTCAGGGCAACAAGGTCCGTACCCTTGGCCAGCAGCATTGGCGCTCCGCCCTGCTCGGGATCGTATTTCAGGGCAACGGCGAAGTGTGTCGGGTTGGTGATGATGACATCCGCTTCGGGAATCGACGCCATCATGCGTCGCTGGGACATTTCGCGTTGCAACTGGCGAATACGCTGTTTGACCTCGGGGCTGCCCTCGCTGTTCTTGTGCTCGTCGCGCACTTCCTGCTTGGTCATCAGCAGTTTCTTGTGCGCCTCATACAGCACAAAGGGTACGTCGGCAGCAGCAATGAACATCAGGCCACAGGCCATCCAGAAGCTGCTCCAGCCCACCACCAGCAGGCTGTGGATCATCGCCTGCTCGAGCGGCTCGTGGGCGATGGCCACCAGGTCGTTACGTTCCTTGCTCAAGACCACCAGTGCAACGGCCAGGATGATCAGGAACTTGCCAAAGGACTTCAGCAATTCGACCAGCGCATGGGGCGAAAACATCCGCTTGAGCCCCGCTGCCGGGTTCATTCGGCTGAACTTGGGCATCAGCGACTTGGTCGAGAACAGCCAGCCACCGAGCAGGATCGGACCGACCAGCGCCGCCGCCAGCATGGCAATCAGAAACGGCAGCATGACCACCAGCGCGTGCAGGCCGGAGCTGAGCAAGGCCTTGCCCATGTACGACTGATCCATGATCGTTTCACGGCTGATCGTGAAGTTGTCGCGCATCAGGTCGGACATCATCTGCGCGATGCCTGCGCCGAACATCAGCAACCCGCCCGCCCCCATCAGCATGACCACCAAAGTGGTCAGCTCCTTGGAGCGTGCAATCTGGCCCTCGGCTCTGGAGTCCTTGACCTTTTTTTCCGTGGGGTCTTCTGTCTTGTCCTGGCCATTCTCGTTTTCTGCCATCTCAACGAGCCCTCACCATGTCGCGTAGCATCTGCAGTGCCTGAGTGGCAATGGGCTGATACTGATTGAGAATGTCACCCATCGTCATCCACAGGATGACCATGCCCAGCACCAGAGTCAGCGGGAAGCCGATCGAAAAGATGTTGAGCTGTGGCGCAGCGCGAGTCATGACGCCAAAGGCGATGTTGATGATCAGCAGCGCCGTGACAGCGGGCAAAACCAGCCTGAGCCCGGCGCTCAGCGCCCAGCCCAGCCCGTTCGCCAGCTCCCAGAAGTTGTTGACCAGCAGACCACCCCCCACCGGCATCGTGGTGAAGCTTTCGACAAGGATTTCCAGCGCCACCAGATGACCGTTCATGGACAGAAACAACAGGGTCACCAGCATGGTGAAGAACTGCCCGATCACTGCCGAAGACACCCCGTTGGTGGGGTCGACCATCGAAGCGAAGCCCATCCCCATCTGCGTCGAGATGATCTGCCCGGCAATCACAAAGATATGGAAGAACATCTGCAGGGACAGCCCCATGCCGGCACCGATGATGATCTGCTCGCCGATCAGCAACAGCCCACTGAGGTCAAGCGCTTGAACCGGCGGCATGGCCGGCAGCGCTGGCGCGACCACTACCGTGATGGCAAAGGCGAGGTAAAGACGGACACGCCGGGGAACCAGCGTGGTGCCGATCACCGGCATGGTCATCAACAGCGCGACGATACGAAACATCGGCAGCATGAAGCTGGCTACCCAGGTACTGATCTGGATATCGGTCAGCGCAAGCATCGGCTGCACGAGGCGCTAGCCGATCAGCGTCGGAATACTGGTGTACAGCGACAGCATGTATTCCATGAATATTTTCAGCAGCCAGGGGCCGATGACGATGAGCGTCACCAGCATCACCAGCAGACGCGGCAGGAAGCTCAGAGTCTGTTCGTTGATCTGCGTGGCCGCCTGAAACATCGCCACCAGCAGGCCGCACAACAGGCTCGGAACTACGAGGATCGCCACCAGCACCGTGGTCAGCCACAGCGCTTCGCGAAACAGATCGACGGCAACTTCCGGCGTCATCGGGCAGACTCCTCAGTAAAACGGCTCATACGCCACCAAAACTGCCAGCCAGGGTGCCGACAATCAGCGCCCAGCCATCCACCAGCACGAACAGCATGATCTTGAACGGCAGGGAAATGATCAGCGGCGAGAGCATCATCATGCCCATCGCCATCAGCACACTGGCTACCACTAGGTCGATGATCAGAAACGGAATAAAGATCATGAAGCCGATCTGAAACGCCGTCTTGAGCTCCGAAATCACGAACGCCGGGACCAGAATGGTCAGCGGCGCAGCGTCCGGTGTCGGAATATCGGTACGTTTGGACAAACGCATGAACAGCTCAAGGTCGCTGGTACGGGTCTGCGCCAGCATGAAATCCTTGATCGGCACCTGCGCCTTGGCAACGGCGTCTTGCGCCGTGAGCTTTTCAGCCAGGTAGGGCTGTAATGCGTCCTGATTCACCCGGTCGAAAACCGGCGCCATGATGAACATGGTCAAAAACAGCGCCATGCCGGTCAGGATCTGGTTCGACGGTGTCTGCTGCAAGCCAAGGGCCTGACGCAGAATAGAAAAGACGATGATGATCCGGGTGAAACTGGTCATCAGCATGACAAACGCCGGAATAAAGCTCAGCGCAGTCATGATCAGCAGAATCTGCAGACTGACCGAATATTCCTGCTGCCCGTCGGCACCGTTGGACAGCGTGATCGCCGGTATCGACAGCGGATCGGCCGCCAGCGCAGCAGGTGCCACCACGACCAGCATCAGCAGTATCAGGAAACGCAAGGCGCCCATTACTTCTTGTCCTTATCCTTACCCATCAGCTCCATCAGGCGCTGAGCGAATTCAGGTGTCGTCTGCTCACGAACCGGCACGTGCACAGGTTCCTTGAGTACGTGCAGGGGCGTGATACGTCCCGGCGTGATACCCAGCAGCACCTGCTCGTTGCCAATCTGCACCAGCACCAGACGATCACGCGGGCCTAACGCTCGCGTGCTCACCAGCTCGATGACCTGCCCGTTGTTCGGCCCCACGCGCTGTACCCGGCGCATGACCCACGCCAGCACGAAAATCAGCCCGACCACCACGATCAGGCCAAACAGCAGTTGCATCACCTGCCCGCCCATGCCACCGGAAACCGTGTTGGCCACCTGCGCCGGTGCTGCCTGCGCAACAGGCTCGACAGCCCAGGCCAGCGACGGCACGGTCAGCAGAACACTCAGCCACCGCCTCATTCAGCGCAGCTTCTTGATGCGTTCGCTCGGGCTGATCACGTCAGTCAGACGGATGCCGAACTTTTCGTTGACCACCACCACCTCGCCGTGGGCGATGAGCGTGCCGTTGACCAGCACATCCAGCGGCTCGCCTGCCAGACGGTCCAGCTCGATCACCGAGCCCTGGTTAAGCTGCAACAGGTTGCGAATGTTGATGTCGGTGCTGCCCACTTCCATGGAGATCGACACCGGAATGTCGAGGATCACGTCCAGGTTCGGACCATCCAGAGTCACCGGGCCAGCGCTTTTCGGCACACTGCCGAACTCTTCCATGGTCATCCGGCTGCCCGAATTCCCGGCGTCCGCCGCCAGCAACGCGTCAATGTCAGCCTGGCTGTCGCCCGCTTCGCCCAACGCAGCAGCCCACTCATCGGCCAACGCCTGATCTTCAGCAGACGTCATATCATTTTCATCAGCCATCGGTAGTCCTCTGCACGCAGTATTTCAGTTACGCAACAATTTCCGACGTTAACCAGACAGGTCAACGTCGCGCTATGGGTTCGATTACTTGCAGGGCCATCTTGCCCTTGTGCGAGCCTAGCTTGACCTTGAACGAAGGTACGCCATTGGCACGCAGGACCAGCGTATCGCTCAGTTCCACCGGGATCACATCGCCAGGGCGCATGTGCAGGATGTCCCGCAACGGCAGTTGGCGCTGGGCAATGGTGGTGGTGAGCGGCACGTTGACGTCCAGAACATCTTCTTTGAGCGCGTTGACCCAGCGCTCGTCCTGATCGTCCAGGTCCGACTGGAAACCGGCGTCGAGCATTTCACGGATCGGCTCGATCATCGAGTACGGCATGGTCACGTGCAGATCGCCGCCACCGCCATCGAGTTCGATGTGGAAAGTGGAAATCACCACGGCCTCGCTCGGCCCGACGATGTTGGCCATGGCCGGGTTCACTTCCGAGTTGATGTACTCGAAGTTGACTTCCATGATCGCCTGCCAGGCTTCCTTGAGATCGATGAACGCCTGATCCAGCACCATGCGCACGACACGCAGTTCGGTCGGCGTGAATTCACGGCCTTCGATCTTGGCGTGACGACCGTCACCACCAAAGAAGTTGTCCACCAGCTTGAACACCAGCTTGGCGTCCAGAATGAACAGCGCCGTGCCGCGCAACGGTTTTATCTTGGCCAGATTAAGGCTGGTCGGCACGTACAGCGAATGCACGTATTCGCCGAACTTCATGACCTGAACACCGCCCACTGCCACATCCGCCGAGCGGCGCAGCAGGTTGAACATGCTGATGCGGGTATAGCGGGCGAATCGCTCGTTGATCATTTCCAGCGTAGGCATACGCCCACGGACGATACGGTCCTGACTGGTCAGGTCGTAACTTTTGACGCTGCCAGGCTCACTGGCGATGTCAGTCTGGACCATCCCGTCGTCAACGCCATGCAGCAGCGCGTCGATCTCATCCTGGGAGAGCAGGTCTTGCACGGCCATGTGAGGATCCTACTGCAATACGAAGTTAGTGAAGAGCAGCTGTTCGATCACAGTCTTGCCGAGTTCTTTCTGTGCCACTTCCTGAATGCTCGCCGTCGCTTTCTGACGCAGCATTTCCTGGCCGATCGGCGAGGCCAGCGACTCGAAGGGGATGGCCGCGAATAGCATGACAAGGTTATTGCGGATCAGGGGCATGTGCACTTTCAGCGCTTCCATGTCAGCTGCATTGCGGCCCAGCATGGTGATGCTGACCTGCATGTAGCGCTGGCGACCGTTGGCGTTGAAGTTGACCACGAAGGCTGGTGTCATGGGTTCGAACACCGCCACTGGCTTGACGTTCGCTGCCGCTGCGGCGGCTGCCGGGTCTGGCGCGCTTTCGCTCTTGTGCATCAGGAACCACGTTGCCCCGACCGACAGGCCTACTGCAAGCAGCAACGCTACAACCGCGATGATGATGAGCTTGAGCTTGCCTTTGGCTGCCGGGTCTTTAACAACTTCTTCGCTCTTCGCCATGCCAATAATCCGTCACTATTCAAGAGGTTCTTCAATACGTGACAGAGGAAGAGCAAGTGTTATGCCAGAGTTGTACGAGAGGGGCATGTATCTGACACAAACGGTTACGCGCGGAGACAGGCGCTGGACATGACATAAGTCCTGATGAACCCTGAAAACCGGGCTTGGACCATGATGATTATCTCTCCCACTCTCCGCGCTCAGCGTCATACACAAGTCAGCTTTTGATTCTGGATTATCGTTCCCACGCTCTGCGTGGAAATGCATTTCGTGACGCTCTGCGTCAAACAGATCTGCGAATCAATGAGATTTCGGCTCGACTTCGTCGGGTTCCTTCGCCCTGTCACTTACGTCGCACCCTGCGTCGTCAGTGCCAGCGCGGTAAAAAGCGCTTTCGTTTATGTGCAGTGACTATGAGTAAGACATAACGTTGAGTTGCAACACAGATGCGACGCGGAGCATCACGAACTGCTTGCCAACGCGGAGTTTGGGCACGATTGTCCAGTCGGACTTGCGCATAGCAACCAACCGCCACTGAACATCACGCGTAGTAATCGATCTCGCTGGTGCCGATAACGCGCGCAGCCGGCTGGCTGACGGGAATGGCGGCGTCGACGCCAGCAATGTCGTCAGAGGTATCGCTCGACCCCACGCCGTTGCCGCGACCACTGCGCTGGGCGCGGCTGGCTTGTTCCTGAGCCTGTTGCTGGGCTTGCTGTTGCGACTGGTCGGACACGTTGACGTCGACATTGCCCAGACCCTGCTGAACGAACGACTCACGCAACTTTGACATCTGGCTTTCCAGTGCGTCGCGCACGCCCATGTGGGCGCTCATGAAGGTCACTTGGGTCTGCTGTTCCGGGGCCATGTTGATGCGGATGTCCAGGCGCCCAAGCTCGGCGGGTTCCAGCTTGATATCGGCGGTTTTGAGGTTCTGACTGGACAAATACATGACGCGGTCGACGATGCCTTCGGTCCAGCCGCTCTGGTGCATGGCCAACGGCTGATTCATCAAGGGCGCAGATGCCGG
This sequence comes from Pseudomonas sp. CFBP2511, assembly GCF_030209255.1. Lineage (NCBI taxonomy): Bacteria > Pseudomonadati > Pseudomonadota > Gammaproteobacteria > Pseudomonadales > Pseudomonadaceae > Pseudomonas > Pseudomonas sp. CFBP2511. Next base: position 210,579 of record NZ_JARVSI010000028.1, read on the forward strand.
TGCGGCGACCGCGCGGGCGGGTTGTGCCGCTTGGCTCAACGCAGCCAGACGATCAGCAAAGTTGTCTACGCGTGTATCACCCGCAGCGCTTTTGACGTCCTTGAGCCCTTCGCCGATCAGCCCGCTGAACGATTTGTCACTGCTTTCTGTGCTGCTGTCATCTGCAGTGGGCTGCTCGGTCAGGGCCGACAGGTTATTGACTAAATTCTGGTTTGGATCAGCTTCTGCGTTTGACGGCGTCGCCTTGTTGGCGGCGTGAGCATTCTGTGCAGCCAACTGCGTTCTGGCGCTGGCATTTTCGAGCGCCAACTGCACCGCTTCCAGCCCGTCCAGAGGATCGGCGTCCGGATTGAAAGCTTGTTCAGCGACGACCGGCGTTGCAGGCGCAGCCTGAGTCGTAGCGAGGGTCGCAATAACCGGTGCAGTCGTGACTTCCGGCGCTTGCACTCTGGCTGCCGGCAAGCCAGGCGTTTGTGCCGCCAGCGCTTGCAATGCGGGATCAAGCGCAGGGTCCAGAGCAGCATCGGTAACGGCCTGCCCGTCCGCCAATGCAGCGGCATCTGCCTGTGCATCGTCAGGCGTCGAGTCAGCGCTGGCAGTGTCAGAGTCATTGCCGGCGACAGATGACGCTGCAGGCAAATCGTTGCCGCTATCGGCAACGGTCGACTTGTCAGCGGCATTGGCCTGATCGTTTACCGGCTTGTCCTTGCCTGCGGCGACCTTGTCCTTGTCAGGCGCAGTCTTGTCCCGGCTCGGCTTGACCGGCACGTCATCGCGCGGCGCAACCGTGTCTCTGGCCTGTTTGGCGTAGACGTTGGAAAAGCTGGAAGCCCCGTCCTTGCTGCTGTCAGCAGACTTGACGGCATTGGTGGCCGCACTGGACCTGGAAGTCGCAGCGGTGCTGGTCTGAAGAAGCGCATTGGTCGCAAGGGGCATTTCGGTCTCCGCATAAGCTGCTGGTTGTTGCCATACAACAAGACATAGCAATATGTGGGCCAACTTTAAAATACAGCCCTTCGACAGGGCATTATCGATCAACTGATGAAGAGCTGGCGCTCAGCATTGAACAAACCACGGACGGTCAGGTATTCGCTGCCTATCCTGCCGATCAGGTCTGGCAGATCCGAGGAATCGTTCTGACGAGCACGTTCCTCAAGCTGGTGACACAATTGCGAAAGCTGCAGGGCACCCATGTTACTGCTGCTGCCCTTGAAGCTGTGCGCCGTGAGGCTCAGTTCCTGAAGATCAAGGTTGCCGGTTTCAACCGCAAGGCGCAGTTGTGCGAGACGCTGCTCGGAATCCTTGAGGAATACATCCAGCAAAGTCGGATATTCGTCCTCCATGACTTCCTGCAGGGCACTCAGTACGCTGTAATCCAGATGAATCGACACTTGTTCACTCCTTGATCAAGAACCCGGAACGGATTATGCCACTCCCTCCCAGGAAAATTCCACGCAGGCGGTCCTGCCATCAGTGGACCAACGGGCCTCGTGACTGAGCTCGCACACCAGCCGAAGTCCGCGACCATACAGCTCATCGCTGTCAGGTATCAACATTTGCGCCTTGTTTGCATCAAATCCGTCGCCGCTGTCTTCGACACTGAGGGTTAATCGCCCGCCTTCTCCTACCGGCTCGACCTGCACGGTTACGCGAATGAATCCGGACTCAAGTGCGCCCAGACGCTCCGCACGCTGCCGGTAATACAGTGCGAAACCTGCGGCATCATGCTTGAGCGCCGAGTCCAGCCCTAGCACACCGTGCTCCAGCGCATTGCTGTACAGCTCACCGAGCACCATGTGCAACGCCGCGCCCTGATTGCGCAACCCATGAACTTCCAGAAGCAATTGCAGCACATAAGGCAGCGGATTGAAGCGTTTGAGAGTCGAAGCCCGAAACTCGAAGCTGGCCGACCAGTCCAGCGGGCTCGACGCGCCGCTGTCCGAATAAGTGGGTGCCGGCCGACGGGTGAGCGGCTCATCGACCGCGCTGATTTCCAGCAAGCTGACATCGTCACGCGCCTTACCGCCGAAATCGTTGAGCGCCTGGAGGATTTCCTGAATCAATAATGGCGGCTCGCGATTGGCATACAGAACCTCCCGCAGCCGCTGCACGCCGAACAACTGGTCGTTGCTGTCGCTGGTGTCGAGCACGCCATCGGACAACAGAAATATCCGGTCACCAGGTGCCAGCGGGTAAACCTCGGTGCGCGCATCGAAAGCGTCGACACTGAGCACGCCCAGAGGCAGATGACTGGACGCCAGCGGCACATGCTCGCCGTCCGTACCGCGCAACAGATAGCCATCCGGCAAGCCGCCGTTCCACACCTCGACCTGCCGTTGCGGGAGATTGATGCACAGCAGCGTCGCGCAGCAGAACATGTCGACCGGCAGAATGCGCTTGAGCTTGGCATTCATTTCACGAAGGATCTCGATCAGGCCATAGCCCTTGGCGGTCATGCCGTAGAACACATCGGCCAGCGGCATGGCACCCACGGCAGCCGGCAAGCCATGACCGGTGAAATCGCCGAGCAGCACCTGCATGTGCCCGGCCGGGGTGTAGGCAGCCAGCATCAGATCACCGTTGAACAGCGCATAAGGCGATTGCAGATAACGGATATTGCCCGCCCCCAGACATCCGGCGTGCGCCACCTGATCGAATACGGCCTTCGCAACCCGCTGCTCATTGAGCAGGTATTCGTGGTGCTTACTAATCTGGTCGCGCTGCAGACGAACGGTTTCGTGCAATACCCGCAGGCGGTTCATCGCATTGATCTTGGCAGCCAGTACCAGCGGGTTATAAGGCTTGGACATGAAATCATCGCCGCCGGCGTCCAGACAGCGTGCCAGCGCTTCACCTTCGGTCAGCGAGGTGAGAAAGATGATTGGCACCAGCGATTCGCCCGTCAGCGCCTTGATCCGCCGCGCCGCTTCGAAGCCATCCATGACCGGCATCATCGCGTCCATCAGAATCAACTGCGGGCTTTCGGCCATGAAGATCGCTACCGCCTCGACACCATTGGCAGCACACAGCACTCTGTGGCCCTGACGCGCAACAATAGTCGAAAGCAGCAACCGGTCACTGGCGCTGTCGTCGGCAATCAGAATGCACAGCTTCTTCAGAGGCGACTGCAAAGGATCAGCTCAGTTGGAACAGCTTCGAGAAATTGGAGATGGCGAGAATCTTGTGAACATCGGGCGTGCAGTTGATCAGGCGCACTGTCGCCTTGTCGCCGCCGGCGTGGTCGCGCAACAGCAACAGCATGCCCAGCGCGGAGCTGTCCAGGTAATGCGTGCCGCGCAAGTCGACGACATAGTCGAGATCATGCGGACACTCCTCATAGGCCGCACGAAAGTCCTGATGGGACGAAAAATCAAAGCGGCCCTCGATAAAAAGGGTCAATTGTCGACCCTCTTCGGAACGTACGGAAGTCACTGTCATGGGAACCTCGAGGTGTTTCATCACCGAGACATTAATAGCGTAGACCAGACCGGAAGATCTCCGGGACTGATTAAATGAAACGTCAGAATTGTTCGTGACGAGGCAAACGTTGCGACAACTCGTCGAGCAACTTCTGCTCGCGCTTGTCTTCAAGCCTGCGGGCTTCATCCATGTAGCGCTGGACCAGCTTGCGCAAGCCCTCGACCCGCGCATAGCAATCCTGCCAGGCACTGCGCGCTCTATCGAGGTTGGCCTTGTGCCATTCGAGACTTTTGTATTGCTGGGCAACCGCGACATCAAGCTGGCTGAGGAAGCGCTGGTAGCCCAGCAACCACTGTCCGGACACCCCGGCACTGCCGCGCTGCAGCCATTGCTGCTGATAGTCCTGACGAAACTGGTCCAGCTCCTGCAGCTTGTTGTTGGCCAGATTGACCTGCCCCTGAAAATGCCCGAGCCGCTGAGCCGCCGTACGCTCGGCCGCTTCTGCCATCTCGACCACAGGCGCCAGACGCGCCGCTCGACTCTGGGCCATGGGCTATCAGCCGCCAGGGGCCGGAGCGAATATAGACGCCAGCGCGTCGCCACTGCCCTGCATGCTTTCGTTCTCGCGCAACGCCTGACGCTGGTAGCGCACCAGTACAGGGTGCAGGGCAATCGCCATGTCGGTTTCGCGATCACCACCGGCCACGTAGGCGCCGACGCTGATCAGGTCGCGAGTCTGCTGATAACGCGACCACAGCTGTTTGAAATGTTGTGCCCGGGCCATGTGTTCAGGGCTGACCACGGCGGGCATGACCCGGCTGATCGACGCTTCGATGTCGATTGCCGGGTAATGCCCCTCTTCAGCGAGGCGTCGCGACAGCACGATGTGGCCGTCAAGCACACCCCGTGCCGAGTCGGCAATCGGGTCCTGCTGGTCATCGCCTTCGGAGAGCACGGTGTAAAACGCGGTAATCGAACCACCGCCCTTTTCCGCGTTGCCGGCGCGCTCGACCAGTTTGGGCAAACGGGCAAACACTGATGGCGGATAGCCTTTGGTGGCTGGCGGCTCGCCGATGGCCAGGGCGATTTCACGCTGGGCCTGAGCGAAACGGGTCAGGGAATCCATCAGCAGCAGGACGTTCTTGCCCTTGTCACGAAAGTATTCGGCGATTCGCGTGCAGTACATGGCGGCGCGCAGGCGCATCAGCGGCGCGTCATCGGCTGGCGAAGCAACCACCACCGAGCGCTTGAGACCCTCTTCGCCGAGGATGTGCTCGATGAATTCCTTGACCTCACGGCCCCGCTCACCGATCAGCCCGACCACGATGATGTCCGCCTCGGTGAAGCGCGTCATCATGCCCAGCAGCACACTCTTGCCCACGCCCGTACCGGCAAACAGCCCGAGACGCTGGCCACGGCCGACTGTCAATAAACCGTTGATGCAGCGAATGCCGACATCCAGCGGCTGGCTGATCGGATCGCGCTTGAGCGGGTTGATGGTCGGGCCGTCCATCGGCACCCAATCTTCAGCCTTGATCGGTGAACGCCCATCCAGCGGGCGACCGGCGCCGTCCAGCACCCGACCGAGCATGCTCATGCCCATCGGCAGACGACCGGTATCGGCCAGCGGCACGACCCGCGCCCCGGGCGCAATGCCGGCAACGCTGCCCACCGGCATCAGAAACACCTTGCCGCCGGAAAAACCCATGACTTCGGCTTCGACTTCCACCGGGTGATGGCTGTCGTCATTGATGACCATGCAGCGACTGCCCATTGCCGCACGCATGCCTTCTGCTTCAAGCGTCAGGCCGACCATACGCAGCAGGCGGCCTTCCACCACCGGCTGGGCCGGCAGGCTGATCGACTCGGCGTAGCCAGCCAGACGCTTGCCGAAGCTCACGCGATCAAGGCGCATCGAGAGCGTCCACGTCAGAATCTTCAGTTTTCGCCGTGCTGACGGGCGAGGCATCCAGATCGACGCTCAGGTCAGCGGCGGCAGGATGAGTCACCTGTTCATGCAACTGATCGTGCATTTTCGAGATCGCCAGGGCGATGCGTGTTTCGACGCTGGCGTCGATACGGCTGTGTTCGGTTTCGATTCGGCAACCACCCGGCAGCAAGTCCTCGTCCTCGACGATTTTCCACGCCTCCTCATGACGCTCGCGCATGGCCTTGACCAGCAGGAAGTCCTGGGGGTTGATGAAGATTCGCAGGTTCTGCGCGCCCATCGGCAATAACTTGAGCGCATCGCGCAACACGCTGGCGATCTGCCCGGAATCAGTGACCAGTTCGCGCTGAATAACCTGCCGCGCGATGTGCTCGACCAGATGAATGACGGCCTTTTCGATCTGTGTGTCCTGCTCGGCGATAGGTGCCAACAGATGGCCCATCAGTTGTTCAAGGCTGGCAACCTTGGCCGCAAGAACGACTTCCGCCTCCTGGCGCACTTTTAGCTGAGTACTGTGAAAGCCCTCTTTTTCACCCGTGGCAAAGCCTTCGTTCCAGGCTTCCTGGCGGATGCTTTCCAGCTCTTCCAGGGTCAGCGGCTGAACCTCGTCAAGCGGCACCTCTTCCATTTCCGCCGGCTCGTCGACCGGTTCCGGCTCGGGTTCAGGCTCGGGTTCCACGTGCGGATCGAAGCTGGGCAATGCCCAGATATCGAGTAACCCGGCGTCCTTGGCGCGAATGAGGTCGCTGGCCGATTCTTTATTGGAACTGGACATGAGTCGGCTGAATCCTTAGATCATTTCCTCGCCACCCTTGCCACCGAGTACGATCTCGCCGGCCTCGGCCATACGACGCGCAATGGTGAGGATTTCTTTCTGGGCGGTTTCCACATCGCTGACACGCACCGGACCTTTTGCTTCCAGGTCGTCGCGCAACAGTTCGGCGGCACGCTTGGACATGTTCTTGAAGATTTTTTCCTTGATTGCCTCGTCCGAGCCTTTGAGCGCCAGTACCAGTACGTCCGAAGACACTTCGCGCAACAGCGCCTGTATACCGCGGTCGTCCACGTCGGAGAGGTTGTTGAAGACGAACATGAGGTCTTCGATCTGCACCGAAAGGTCTTCGTCGACCTCGCGAATCGAATCCATGAGCGCGCCTTCGATGGAGCTGTCGAGGAAGTTCATGATGTCGGCCGCACGCTTGATACCACCCAGGGTAGTACGCGACGTGTTGGCGTTGCCGGAGAACTGCTTCTCGAGAATCTGGTTCAGCTCTTTGAGCGCGGCTGGCTGTACGGTATTGAGCGAGGACACACGCAGGATGATATCCAGTCGCACTTTATGGTCGAAATGGCCGAGCACTTCACCGGCCTGGTCGGCGTCCAGATAGGCCACCACGATGGCTTGAATCTGTGGGTGCTCGAAACGGATCACGTCGGCGACGGCGCGTGGCTCCATCCATTTGAGGCTGTCCAGACCGCTGGTGTTACCACCCAGCAGGATGCGGTCGATCAGGCCGTTGGCCTTGTCTTCGCCCAGTGCCTGGGTGAGCATTTTGCGGATGTAGCCGTCCGAACCAACCCCGAGGCTGGTCTGATCGCCGACGATGTCGACAAATTCGCTCATCACCTCTTCGACCTGCTCGCGATGCACGTTGCGCATCTGAGCCATCGCGACGCCCACTTTCTGGACTTCCTTGGGGCCCATGTGCCGGAGCACCTGGGCCGCGTCGGTTTCACCCAGAGAAAGCAGCAATACTGCAGCTTTCTCGACTTTGGAGAGTTTGGCTACCATGGCTCGATCATTCATCAGTGTTAATCCACTCTTTCACGACCTGGGCCACACGACCCGGGTCTTCGGCCACCAAGCTCTTGATTGCGTTCAGCTGTGCGTCATAACCCTCGGTAGGGCTAGGCAGCAGGATGCTTTGCGGGCCGCCCAGGCTGACACGGTCATTGGACAACTCGCCATCCAGACCGCCCATGCCACCCAGTTCGGCGTCGCCACCGAAACCGGCCAGTTCCTTGCTCTTGCCGCTGGTGATGTTGTTCAACACCGGACGCAGCACACCGAACACCAGGATCAGGATGAAGATCACCCCCACCGCCTGCTTGACGATGTCCCAGAACCACGGTTGCGAATAGAACGACGCTTCAGGCAGAACCTCGGCGCGCTCACTGGAGAACGGCACGTTGATTACGCTGACACTGTCACCACGGCTGGCGTCGAAACCGACGGCATCCTGTACCAGACGCGTGAAACGAGCCAGGTCCGCGGCGCTCCACGGCGCACGGGAAACCTCGCCGTTGGCTGCGTTGGTCTTGACCATGTCATCGACCACTACCGCGACCGACAGGCGGGTCAGACGACCCTGCTGTTGCTTGGTGTGGCTGATGGAGCGGTCCAGCTCGAAGTTCTTGGTCGATTGCACGCGCTTGTCGGCCGGGTATGGCGCCAACGCTGGCTGACCGGTTGCCGGGTCCATGATCTGCTGACCGTTGGCATCCAGCAGCGGCTGGCCTGGAGCGATAGGGCCTGCGGCACCGGCAGCACCCGCCGCCGCATTTTGCGGTGCGGTGGCAGGGCCCGGTGGCTGGTTGCTCAATGCCCCCGGTACACCGCCTGTGCTTGAACTGCTGGAACGTTGTTCGTTGACCGATTGCTCGCTGCGCAAGGCAGGCTGGTCAGGGTTGAAGCTTTCTGCGGTCGATTCGACGGCGCTGAAATCGACCACTGCCGAGACTTCAGCCTTATAGCGATCATTGCCCAGAATCGGCTGCAGAATGTTCTGCACGCGCTGGGTCAGCATGCCTTCCATACGACGGCTGTAATCGAATTGCTTGCCGGCCATGGTCAGTTCGGAGTTTTCCGCCTGATCAGACAGCAGCGTGCCCTTCTGGTCGACTACAGTAATCTGCGACTTGCTCAGCTCAGGTACGCTGGTGGCCACCAGATTGATGATGGCCAGCACCTGGCTGGGTTCCAGCGAACGGCCGGCATACAGTTCGACCAATACCGAAGCGCTGGGCTTGCGGTCGTCGCGGACAAACACCGAGCTTTTCGGAATGGCCAGGTGCACACGGGCACCCTTGACATTGTTCAGGGCGGAGATGGTACGAGCCAGTTCGCCTTCCAGACCACGGCGATAACGCGTGGCTTCCATGAACTGACTGGTCCCCAGCCCCTGATCCTTGTCGAGGATCTCAAAACCTATATTGGCGTCGTTCTGAACCACGCCCGCCTGCGCCAGCTGGATACGCGCACGCTGTACGTCATCGGACTTCACCAGCAGCGCACCGGAATTGGGCTCGACGGTGTAGTTGATGTTCGCCGCCGTCAGGGTGTCCATGATCTGCTTGCTGTCCATGCCCGCCAGGCTGCCATAAAGCGGACGGTAGTCAGGTTGCTGGGACCAGAGCACCACGGCAAAGCCGATGGCCACGCTCGCGGCAAGACCGACCATAAGGCCGATCTGACGCAGCATGGTCATTTCAGAGAGATTTTCCAGAAAAGACAAACCGAACAACGGTTTCTTATCGGAAGCGCCCGCTCTTGCAGGAACGGTATCGGCAGTTGCTTCGGCCATGACTCAGTACGTCCCTTAAACCGGCATCTGCATGATGTCTTGGTAAGCTTGAACCAGCTTGTTACGCACCTGGGTCAACGCCTGAAAAGACACACTGGCTTTCTGCGACGAGATCATGACGTCGGTCAGATCAATGCCGCTCTTGCCCACTTCAAATGCATTGGCCAGCTGGCTGGAAGCCTGCTGGGTCTGCGCAACCTTGTTGACGGCCTGGCCAAGCATGTCGGCGAAGCTGCTGGCTCCGGCTTCCTGCGCGCCGGACACGGGCTTGGGTGCAGACATCGCATCCATCTGCATGGCCCGCATATCCAACATCAAGCGATTAAATTCAACACCTTGGCTCATGGACGTTTTCTCTCGTAAGGCCCGCAAATTTTTGACACTGATTCAGCGGGTACAGAAGACTTAGCAACAACGGTGCCAGCTGGATAGTGGCAATTTGGCACACCCTGCAGGAATGCCGTGTTGCCCGACATCAAATCGCCCTGGACCGCCTGTATATCAAGGGGCGTCGGCGATTATGGCTTCCGTCGGTTATACAAAACCCACACGAAAATCGAACACACGCTCATCGCACGCCACCTGTTCATGTGGCAAACAGATAACCCTCGACATCCATCCCGGCGTCGCGCATCTGCGCCAGCTTGTAACGCAATGTACGCGGGCTGATACCCAACCGTTCGGCGGCTTCCTTGCGACGGCCGCGCTCGGCACGCAGCGTGTCGATGATCATTTGAAACTCGCGACGCCTGAGGTCATCCCCCAGCGCCCCGGCTGATTCAGCACCCACGCCAACACCGGCATTCTCTGCCGAAGAAATGACAGGCTGAGGGGGCACAGCCTCACTGGGCACCGCGACAGGCAGGCTGGTGACCGGCCCGGCAAGACAGAAATCCTGCGCCTCTATCACCCCGCCCTGCTGCAGAATCAAAGCCCGCTGCACGGCGTTATCCAGTTCACGCACGTTGCCGGGCCACGGGTAACTCACCAGACACTGCTGCGCCTGGGCAGAAAGACGAACCGGCGCGTGCTTCATTTTATTGACGTGCTTGGCCAGCAGTCGCTCGGCCAACGGCAGAATATCGGCAGTCCTTTGACGCAATGCCTGCCACGCCAGCGGGAATACCGAAAGCCGATAAAACAAATCTTCGCGAAAACGCCCCGCCGCCACTTCACCGGCCAGATCGCGGTTAGTGGTTGCCACTACACGAATGTCCAGGGTGATCGGCTTGCGCGCACCGACACGCTCGACCTCTCGCTCCTGCAATACGCGCAGCAGCTTGGCTTGCAGCCCCATGGGCATTTCAGAAATCTCGTCGAGCAGGATTGTGCCGCCGTCTGCCTGTTCGAATTTGCCTGCCTGCGCCGCAATTGCGCCAGTGAACGAGCCCTTTTCATGACCGAACAGCGTCGCTTCCAGCATGTTGTCAGGGATGGCGGCGCAGTTGATCGCAATAAAAGGCTTATCGGCCCGCGGCGAATTTTGATGAATGAAACGCGCCAGAACCTCTTTGCCTGTGCCGGACTCGCCGGAAATAAGCACAGTGGAGTCGCTTTTCGCCACGCGACTGGCCAGATTCAGCAACTGGATGCTGGCGGGTTCGACCGCGATCGGCCCGTCACTCTCGGCAGGCCCCAAGCGCCCCAGTGCATGACGCGCAACCAGCGCGATCAGGGCTTTGGGCTCGAAAGGCTTGACCAGATAATCTGCCGCACCCTGACGCATGGCATCGACCGCGCGATCGACTGCGCCGTGGGCGGTCATCAGCAGCACCGGCAGTTGCGGGTGCCGACTGCGCAACAGGCCCAATAATTGATGACCGTCCATGCCTGGCATGTTGACGTCACTGATCACCAGACTGAACGGCTGCGCCTCGGCCGCGACCAGCGCCTCTTCGGCAGAGCCGACTGCCTGGTATCCATAACCGGCCAGCTCCAGGGTTTCCCCAAGCGCCTCGCGCAGCGAACGGTCGTCCTCGACCAACAGCACGTTGATCGGCATCAGTTGTTACCCATCGGGCTGGACGCCGGAATCAGTGGCAGGCTGACGATTGCACAGGTGCCACGCCCGACCCGCGACAGATAATGCACGCCGCCCTGATGCGCACGCGACACCGCCGTCACCACGGCCAGACCGAGCCCGGTGCCAGTGGTCTTGGTGGTAAAGAACGGCTCACCGATACGCGCCAGGGCGGCCTTGTCCATGCCGCTGCCGTTATCGCTGAAGCACACGCGCAACACGTTGCCGCGACTGTAGGCATGCACTTTCAGCAATGTCCGCCCGGCACTGGCCTGGACGGCGTTTTCAATCAGGTTGAGCAACGCACCGACCAATGTGTCGCGATTGCACAGCAGCTCGCCATCGATGCTGTCGCACTGCCAGCGCACCGACACGCCTTGCACATGGGTCGCGGCAGCGTTTTGCAGCGCATGGAACAGCGCACCGGGCGTTAGGCGGTCCGTCAGCGGCAACTCGCCACGGGCGAACACCAGCATGTCGCGAACCTGGTGTTCAAGCTCATGCAGGCGATCCTTGAGCCGCGCGGCAAAGCGTTGCTGGGTTTCCACCGGCAATTCCTGCTCGGTCAGATGACTGGCGTAGATCATTGCCGCCGACAAGGGCGTGCGAATCTGATGCGCCAGAGAAGCAACCATCCGGCCCAGCGACGACAAACGCTCGTGGCGAGCCAGTTGCTCCTGAAGGCGACGGGTTTCGGTCAGGTCGTTAAGCAGCACCAGTTGCCCGGGCTCGGCGTCCAGAGAACGGGTTGCAATGGAAAGCCTGCGGCCGTCCTTGAGGGAGACTTCGTGGCCATCGTCTTCACGCGGGGCAAAGCAGCGGCTGATGACGTGACGCCAGAGCATGCCCAGCAAGGGCTGGCCGAGCAGATCGATGGCAGCCGGGTTAGCCTCACGCACCACCCCCATGCCATCGATGACGATGACGCCACCGGGCAGCAGATCAAGCAGGTTCTGCAGGCGGTTGGCCAAGCGCTCTTTCTCTGCCAGTTCCTGCAGACGCTGAACACCGGCATCTGCCAGCTCACCCTTGAGTTCGGTGACACGCGCTTCCAGCAACCCGTAGGAATCGGTCAACTGTGCGGACATCTGATTGAACAGCGAGAACGCCTGCTCAAGCCCCTGACGACTTTCCAGCTCCGGGGAGTACCGGGCCTGAGCAGATTGGGCGGACGTCAGTTGGGCGGCCTGGGACATAGTTCATCTCTCTCGTGGCGAACCGTCAGTAAACGGTGTGTTAAGAGAGACTTAGCAATCCTCGTGCCGAAAAAAAACCCTTGAAAATTCAAGGGCTTGATTTTTGGCGTTTGAAACAGGCGTCAATCCTCCGCCTGTTCATCACCCTCACGACGGCTCATACCGTACTTGCGCATCTTCTCGACCAGGGTGGTCCGGCGAATCCGCAAGCGCTCCGCTGCGCGAGCCACAATGCCGTTGGCATCGTCCAGCGCCTGCTGAATCAGACCTTGTTCCAGACCACCCAGGTAGTCTTTCAGGTCAAGCCCTTCAGGCGGCAGCATGGCACCGGATGCGAAGTTCGGTGTGTTGCTGTTGATGGCCACGCGCTCTTCGATATCGCTGCGCATGCTGTCGACCATCTGCTCGTCTTCATCATCGACATAGCGGAATTTTTTCGGCAGCTCGGCCACGCCGATCACACCGTACGGGTGCATGATCGCCATGCGCTCGACCAGGTTGGCCAGTTCCCGAACGTTGCCCGGCCAGGCGTGACGACACAGCGACATGATGGCGGCCGAGTTGAAGCGAATGGAACCGCGCTTTTCGTGTTCCATACGTGAAATCAATTCGTTCATCAGCAGCGGGATGTCTTCAACGCGCTCACGCAGCGGTGCCATCTCGATAGGGAACACATTGAGACGGTAATAAAGGTCTTCGCGAAAGCTGCCAAGCTCAATCATGTTTTCGAGGTTCTTGTGCGTGGCGGCAATAATGCGCACGTCAATGCTCTGCGTCTTGTTACTGCCAACGCGCTCGAAGGTCCGCTCCTGCAACACGCGCAGCAGCTTGACCTGCATCGGCAGTGGCATGTCGCCGATTTCATCGAGGAACAGCGTGCCGCCGTTGGCCAGTTCGAAGCGGCCGGCACGGCTGGTGATTGCCCCGGTAAACGCGCCCTTCTCGTGCCCGAACAACTCGCTTTCGAGCAGCTCGGCCGGAATGGCGCCGCAGTTGACCGGCACAAACGGCGCATCACGACGCTTGGAATGGTAATGCAGGTTACGGGCAACAACTTCCTTGCCGGTCCCCGACTCACCGAGAATCAGGACGCTGGCGTCGGTGTCGGCGACTTGCTGCATCATTTGCCGTACGTGCTGGATCGCGCGGCTGGTGCCTACCAGGCTGCGGAACAGGTTCGGCTCGCGATGACGACCGCGCTCGCGGGCCTGATCGTACATTTCACGATAGACCTGGGCACGGTGCAGGGAGTCGAGCAGCTTGCTGTAGCTGGGGGGCATTTCGAGCGCGGAGAGCACGCGTCTGCGCAGATCCTCCGGCAGCTCGACGGAAGAGTTTTCGCTCAACAGCAGCACGGGAAGGAACTCATCCCATGCCGCGATGGTCTTAAGAAGCCCTTGCAGGCTGCCCGGCGCGCTGACGTTCCCGACCAGCACGCACAGAACCTCTCGCGTGGACGCCAAAGAGCCGACCACCTGCTGCCAGTCCTGGCTGGAACAGGAGAGATTTTCTTCGCCAAGAAAGTTCAGGATAACCGCCAGATCCCGGCGGCGCTGGCTATCGTCATCGATTAGCAGAATCTTGATTTCACGCCACATGCAATAGCAACTTCCCTAGTCAACTCAATGCCCATGATTGGGGGGCAGCTTGGCATCTCAGCCGGTATAACCATGAGACGCCAGAAAATAGTAAACATCACTAGTTAAGTCAAAAAAACGAACACAGTCAAATTTATGGCGAAACTCTTGTCGACGGATTAAATGACAATTATCAGTCAACCGAACAGATGGTATACCTTCGTCGCATTTTTGGCATTCTGGATTTGCGTCATTTCATCGACGACGGCTTGACGCTCGCCGGTTGCAACATCAATCAGTTGCCGATAGACCCCCAGCAGCTCTTCAAGGTTGCTACGCAGCGCAGGTTCGTCGGCAGGCGCTTCGCTGACCACCGCATCCACACACTCGCGACACGCCAGGTCAAGCTTGACGATAGCCTCCCAGTCGCGCTCGGCCAACGCCCCGACCAAGGCTTCCCGGGTTTCTTCGATACGCTTGAGCGCAGCACTCATTTTATTGTTCTCCTAGAGCAGCAGGTTATTGCACAGTGGCAATCGCGTCCCAGCCTTCCTTGACCGTGATCAGCAGACCGGCGACTTCGTCGAGCATCTTCTGATCGTTGCGGGCATTGGCTTCGGCCAGACGCGTCATCATGTAGTGATAAAGGCTGTCCTGCCTGACCAGCGCTTCGCTGGGGGCGTTGTCCAGGTCCAAGCCTTCACGCAGACCACCGACAATGCCGATCGCCTTGCTGATGAACACGCCTTTGCTGGCGACGTCACGGCGCGCCATGGCACCCTTGGCTTGAGCGATACGGTCCAGGCCACCCTCCATCAACATCTGAACCAGACGATGAGGGCTGGCTTCCGAGGTCTGAGCCTGGGAGCCGATCTTCTGATACTGCCGCAACGCTAACATCGGATTCATATGGGGGGCCTCGTCACAAATCCAGAATACTGATATTCAAGCTATCGACGCATCGCGCAGAAACTTTAGCCCAAAAGCAAGAACCCGACACGAAGTCGGGTTCTTGATACTGCTGTCAATTGAATTTAAGAAGCGTTTTTCTGCGCGTTCATCGCCTCGAATATCGAAGTGATACTGGTAGCGGTCGCCTTGAGCTGCCCGACCACCAGGTCCATCGCGTTGTATTTCTTGGTCAGGCTGGCCGTCAGACTTTCGATACGACGATCAAGGGCATCCTGATCACTGGCGATTCGGGTCTGAATTTTGGTCAGGCTGGTCGTCTTGCTGGCCAGAACGCCACCAGACTCCGTATAGGGCAAAAGTGCCTTGCTCATCCGCGCAACCAGGCCGCCGTCCACCGTGCCGTCGGCATTTTTTACACCCGTACCGGTAAACATGGTCTGGATCTGGCTGCCCAGCTTCTTGTCATTAAGCGCTGCAGTGAATGTAACGGTGTCAAGCGACAGCGTGCCGTTGGACTGCTGGGTCTTGATACCCAACTGCGATAGCGCACTGAGGCCGGCACTTGAAGAGGCACCCGCCAACTGATCACGGATAGTTGCCAACAGCGCACGCGGCGTGGCGTCACCGGTAAGGGCGGCCGCCGTGAAAACGCCCTTGTCGCTGATCGAACCCTTGGTCAGGGAAGTCACCAGGGTGGCCAGCGTGTTGTAGGAGTCCACGAAGGACTGCAGCGACGCTTTCAGCCCATCGGTGTTGGTAGCCACTGTGACAGTGGTCGTTGCTCCAGCAGCACTTGGCGCGACCAGATCAAAGGTCAGGCCGGAAATCGCGGTACTGACCGTGTTCGTCTTGCTCGTCAGACTCAGACCATCGACAGTGAATGCCGCGTCCTTGGCTGTCGCAGTAATCGCACCAGCGCCGGGAATCGCCTTGCCGCTGGCATCGGTCCCCGTGCTGGTGTCGCTCATCAGCTTGGTGCCATCGATATTCAGCGCTTCCTGACCGGAAGCACCCACCACCGAAATGTCACTGCCCTTGCCGGTGGTCGTTGAGCTAAAGACCAGCCGAGAGCCGTTGTTGTCGTTGATGATGTTGGCGGTGATGCCTTTACCCTGCAACGACGAGTTGATCTTGTCGCGCACTTCCTGCAACGTCGAGCTCTTGTCGATCTTGACGTCAAAGTCAGTGCCATTCTGAGTGATTTTCAGGGTACCACTCGGAATAGCACTCGCGGAATTCATCGCGGCGGTG
This sequence comes from Pseudomonas sp. CFBP2511, assembly GCF_030209255.1. Taxonomy (NCBI): domain Bacteria; kingdom Pseudomonadati; phylum Pseudomonadota; class Gammaproteobacteria; order Pseudomonadales; family Pseudomonadaceae; genus Pseudomonas; species Pseudomonas sp. CFBP2511. The sequence continues at coordinate 226,487 of NZ_JARVSI010000028.1, forward strand.
GCCACCTTTGATGGCGTTGCCAACTGGGTGATACCGATCGCGTAAGTACCGTTGACGGCTGTATTGCCGGCAGTTGCCTTTACCACTGCTTCATTGGCAGATGTCGCAGCAAAGCCCTGAAACGCAGGCGTCGTTGAGCTGCCCAGGGTATCGAGGGTTTTCTGAAACGCAGCCAGCGCAGACGTCAACTGACTGACGCCCGACAGCGATGCCGAGGTGGTGGCAGTCTGCTTGTCGATCTGGTTCTGCTTGGGCGCTTTCTCGGCACCGACCAGCCCCTGAACGATGGCAGTAATTGCCAGACCCGAACCCAGGCCTGTTGTCGATGTAATTGGACTTGCCATTTTGCTTCTCCCTTCAAGAATGTCGCCGGTTTTTCTGTCGCGTCAACGCATCAGGCAACCTGCAACAAGTACCGTACCGGCGGTCAGGCCCTAGCGCGGAACAACAAGCTGTTCGCATCACTCAGGCTATCGGCCAGTTTCAGGATTTCTGCATTGGGAATTTGTCTTACCACTTCACCCGAGTCACTGGCAATGACCTTGACGATTACTTTGCCAGAAGCTTCATCAATCGAAAACTCGAGATTGCGCTTCACCGAGTGAAAAAATTTCTGGATGTCTTCTGCAGCGGCTTTGACTTTCGCCTCGTCCTGAGAATCACCCTTGTGCAAATCCGAGCCTTTACTTTCTTCAGGAGCAGCGACACGCTCCACCGATTTGACGTCGGCTGGCTTGTCAACAGACTTGTCCGACACGGGGGCCTGACTTGCCGGTTGAACGGCCGGATAAGACAGGTTCAGCTTTACACTCATATCCATGACCATCACCTCCGAAAGTAAAAAAGCGAGAGAGCGCTATTACGCACTCCCCCGCTAAAACTCATGCCGATATTACTGAAGCAGTTTCAGTACAGCGGATGGCAGCTGGTTAGCCTGAGCCAGAACAGAGGTGGAAGCCTGTTGCAGAGTCTGTTGCTTGGTCAGCTGTGCAGTTTCAGCAGCGAAGTCGGTATCTTGTACGCGACCCAGTGCAGCACTGGCGTTTTCGTTGATGTTCTGCAGGTTGGAGATGGTGCTGGTCAGACGGTTTTGTGCAGCACCGAGGTCAGCACGGGTGGAGTTGATGGTCTGCAGAGCCGAGTCGATGGCGGCGATAGCGGCGGAGAAGTTAGTCTCCGAGGTGGTGCTATCGGAACCAGCGATGGTGACTGCCGAACCGACACCCAGGGTGTTTGCGTCGAAGCTTGCGCTCAGAGTCAAAGTGATCTGGTTCGAAGAACCCGAGTTGGAACCGACCTGGAAAGTCATGGTGCTGGCGGAACCGTCAAGCAGGTTCTTGCCGTTCAGGTTGGTACTTTGAGCGATACGGGTCAGCTCGGAACTCATCGCGGTGAATTCTTTGTTCAGCGCGTCACGGTCGGTGGAGCTGTTGCTATCGTTACGGGACTGAACAGCCAGTTCACGCATACGTTGCAGAATGTTGGTCGACTCTTGCAGTGCGCCTTCAGCGGTTTGCGCCAGGGACATACCGTCGTTGGCGTTTTTGATCGCCATTGTCTGGCCACGGATCTGCGAAGTGATCTTGGTAGCGATTTGCAGGCCGGCAGCGTCGTCTTTAGCGCTGTTGATTTTCAGACCGGAGGACAGACGAGTCATCGAGGTCGAAAGAGCGTCGGAGGCGCGACCCAGGTTCTTCTGGACGTTCAACGATGCTACGTTGGTGTTTACTGTTAAAGCCATGATGAATTCCTCGTTGGTTTGGTACTACGTGGCTTCCGGCCCCTGCAAGCGCCGGGTGTGCCTAGAGAACCTTCGTAATAGTTATCGTCGCGATGGCAGGTTGCTTGAGCATTTTTTTTGAATATTTTGCCATCATTCCTCCACCCCTTATAAAACAAGGAGTTAAGGCGAAACCGAACCCATGTGACACGAGGAGAACTGCTGCCTGGACTTCATTTGCCACGCACAGATGGCACGCGTGCAAGTTTAAAAATGTGCAATGAATCGATTAGTCAAAAAAAAGCGCCCGATGAACTAGCCACGGGCGCTCTTTTTTTGCCTGCGGTGATTCAGGCTTTATAGATAATTGCAGAACCCCAGGAAAGGCCTACACCGAAACCGCTCAGCGCAACCCGACGCCATTCAGAGTTAAGCACATGCTTTTCAATCAGCAATGGAATACTTGAAGACACCGTGTTACCCGTTTCGACCATGTCCTTGAGAAACTTCTCGGGCTTGTCTTCAAAGCGACGCGCAACGGCATCGACAATCGCAGCACTGCCCTGATGGATGCAGAACGCATCGATATCGTCCGGCGTCAGGTCCGACTCGCTCAGCAGTTCATGCAAATGCGCGGGAACCTTGAGCAAGGCAAAGTTGAACACCTGACGACCATTCATGAAAAACACGCCGTTGCTCACCTTAAGGTGCGGCGCACCGGAACCGTCGGTACCGAATTTGGCCTTGCCCAACTGCCAGGCAGCGCCCTCGCCCATCCACGTTGCCGTGGCTGCATCGCCAAACAACATGGTGGTGTTGCGATCCTGCGGATCGACGATTTTCGAATACGGGTCAGCGGTGATCAGCAGGCCGTTTTTCAGTCCTGCGGCTTCCATGAAGCCCTTGATCGCATAAATGCCATAGACATACCCGGAACAGCCCAGCGAAATGTCAAACGCGGCAACGTTGGTCGACAGCCCCAGTTTGTCCTGAACGATGGCAGCGGTATGTGGCAGCCCTTCTTCGTCGCCGTTCTGGGTGACGACAATCAGTACGTCGATGCTTTCGCGCTTGAGCTGCGGGTTGTTGGCAAACAACGTGTTGGCCGCTTCAACGCACAAATCCGAGGTTTCCTGGCCAGCGTCTTTGCGCGGCAGGAAGGTGGAACCGATTTTCCCGAGGATGAAATCTTCATCCTTGCCGAAACTGGCACCTTGAGCGTAGTTATCAACGCCAGCAGTGGGCACGTAACTCGCTATGTTTTTAATGCCAATCATCATGGCTTCCCGATGAGTAAACAGGTCATTTTTCGTCCCGATAAAATCAGGGCGCTACAGAATAGAGGTGATTTACCGACATTTTCAGGGCGCGGGGCACGTTAAAGCAAGCCAGGCGTGTGTCGTTCCCTGTAACACAATACAGTGAAGATGCACGTTATGACCCGCAGGTCACGCCTGTGTGCACGCTTTGCGATTATTGGCAGGGGCAAAAAGGATGTGGCGTGGCGATGCGAGGGAGACGATCCGGCCGCAAAAACAGCCGGATCCCCTGCTGCATAACGCTTAAACCGCCAGCGTGAACCCACGGCCATTGCGGTCGAGATTGGCGTTATAGGCTTCGTCCTGCGCGAACTGCGCCGACCATTTGCCGATCAGCACGCCAAGGGCCTGTTCGGGCGCATGCACCACACCCGAATGCACCACCTGAACATGCGGGGTCCAGACAGTCAGATAACCTGCCTGCGCAGCCTTGAGACACAGATCGACGTCACCCAGCGACTCGGCAAACGCCCCTTCATCCAGGCCACCCAGCGCGTCAAACAGCTCCTTGGCAATGATCAGGCACGCTGATGACACGGCAGAGTAGTTCTGCTCCACCACCAGGCGCTGCATGTAACCTCGGGACGTCTTCGGCTCGCCGACAAAGCCTGAGCCCACGCCGCCATTGAGCCCTAAAATCAGGCCTGCCTGGGTCACCGTGCCCTCGCGGTCCACCAGACGTGCGCCGACCACGCCGACTTCCGGGCGCTGTACCTGATTGAGCAGTGACTCAATCCAGCCCACGTTGACGATCTGGCTCTCGGCATCCAGCAGAATCAAGTACTCACCCTTGGCTTCCTGACTGACCAGATTGCGCAACGCTGCGGTGCTCACACGCTGATCGGCGCGGAATACGCGCACCCGGCTGGACAACTGTTGCTGCTGGTCAAGCCAGGTCGACAGCTCGGCAGAGGTACTGGCGTTATCGCCAATCAACACTTCATAGCGCTGATAGCGGGTGCGCTGCAAAATGCTGTGCAGGCAACGCTGCAATTGCGGCAGATTGTCCTGGCTGTGCAGCAGAATCGAGACCATCGGCCGATGAGCATGGCGATAATCAATCTTGTAGGTGCCGGGCAATGCCGAACTGACTTCAGCCTGATAACCACGCTGGCCCAGATGACGGGTAAGCGCTTTTTGCTCGTCCGGATTGTCTTCAAGCTCGGGCGCATCGCAGATCAGTACCGGCTCGCTCAAATGCGCCAGACCGCTCATGCCGCCCTGTTCGATCAAGCGCAGCAGCAGGTCGAATTCCAGCGCCTTGGGAAACTCTCGCGAATAACCGCCTGCCTCGACCAACAGTTCGCGACGCACCAGCCAATGCCGAGCGGCCAGCGTCGGCACACTCTGCAACAGATCCAGGTTGAAGCCCGGACGGAACAACGGTGCCAGGGTGCCATTGGCTTGACGGTGAATTTCATCCACCGCGACCGCCCGGCATTGCCCAGCGTCAAGCAGCTCGGCACTGGCCAGCAACAGACCGCTGCGAGTGAACTCTTCACCCGCCTGCACCAGCATCAGCCAGTCGCTGGACGCCTGTTTGACGACCTGATTGATCTTGTCGACATAATTGCTTTCGGCGACTTTAACGAAGTGCAGCGTGTCGTTCAGGGTGGTGGTTGCTGGCAGGTCGCCGGTGGTAAACACCACGACCTTGAACGCCCTATAATGGCTGTTGATCAGGCTGTCGAAAGTTGCCTGCAGCTTGAACACGTCGGCTTCCAGATCAAGCAGCAAAATACCAATCTGCGAACCTGCTGGCCGACGCGCCAGCTGCGCAGTCAGCTTTTTCAGTTGTGCCGGGGCCGGATCACGTGAATCGAGCCAGTCGAGCAACTTGCCGGAAGCCATACTTTTCAGCAACTGGCTGTTATCGAATGCGGAATCGGACTGCAAACGCTGGCCCCAGGCGACGATGCGCTCGGCGCATTCAATGTCTTCCTCGTCCTCGGACTTGCCCAACTCCTCGGCCAGACTTTGCACGACACTGTGGCTGAAGGCATATCTTGCGTAGGCTTGCCACAAACGGCTCAACAGTGACTCGGCGTCCGGGTTGCTCTGCACACGCAGCAGCTCGGCCTGTTTGACCAGCACCGCCTCAAGCCCTTCCAGTTGCGCATGACCTGCCGGCAACAGATGGATCAAAAACTCGATTCTCGCCAGCTCATCGAACAGTGGCTGGTTGTAGAACGGCAGCTCAACGAACTGGCGAGGCTCGAACAGCGCATCTGCCTGCGCCAGCGCGACGTTCCACACCGAACTGATGATTTTTTCGCCCGCTTGGTAAGGCTGGGTTTCGAGGCATTCAGCCATGGCTGCGAGGCCGGCCAATATGTGCTGCGCGCCCTGCTCGCCGTCAAAACCCGGAACATTGCCCAGCGTCGAGACAACCCTGCGCGCAAGCGTCTCGCGCTCGGCTTTCGCCTTGGGGTCGATGTGTTTGACCGCCCCTGCAATGGCAGCGCCATAGCGATGCTCTGCCTCCTTTTCAGCGTTGACGTGCAACGCATAGGGAATGGGCAGGATCCGTAGCGCAGCAGCCGCAACCAGAAAGCTCATCTGGCCGATGTCCTGCCAGTGCAGCTCGGTGCCCTCAGGCACCGACGTGAACCACTGACGCGCCAGCCCGGTCCGGGTCACGGCGTTGAGCAGCGACAGGCTCTGACCCATAAAGCTCAGAAGCCGCTCATCGGCCTGATCAGACGCGTAGTCCTCATGAACCTTGCGGTCGCGGCGAAAATAATCAACGCGATCAACGTAGGCCTGATAACCCAGGCTATAGCCTTGGCAAGCGCCATAATGCTCGTTGGCTTCAAGGAAATTCACCGCCTCGGTGAGCGCATCAGGCAGCAGGAAACTGTCGACCTGTGCGTACGCCACAAAGGGGGTGGACACCTGCTTGAGGCCTTCTGCAATTCTGGCGCTGAGACCGGCTTCACTGAGCGCGGCATTGTGGATGTACTGCAGGCCGGCACGCTCGGCAACCTGTGCGTCGGGCGCAGGCGAAGCATCGACCACAATCAGATTGCACGGGTGGCTGCTGTAGTACTTCAGGGCACGACGCAGGAAGTCCGACTGATTCTCGGCAAGCAACAGCAGGGTCAGACGCTGGCTCAACGGGGTGGTTTCATTTCCAGAATGGCTTTGCATGAGCTTTCCTTAATAGCGTACCGATGGCGCCTTGATCCTGTTGACCAAAAGACATCCTGATAACCCGAAGGCCCGGTCAACGCAAGAGCAAAACAGCACAGCTCCAGCCGTCAGTTGGCTGGAGCGCATTAAACAGGTCGAGTCAGTCGGGCAACCAGCCATTGGCCCAATATTGCAGATTTTCGCCACGCAACATGAAATCGCGCAGCACCGTTTCGCGCAACTCATCGCCTATGCGGTAGCTGGCATTAGGGTCGGACAAGTGCATGCGAATCGCCTGCAACCACTCTTCGGAGCTGTTGGTGTAGACACGGGTGGCCGGCAAATGGCCGCGATAGGCTTCGGTGTCCGAACAGATGACCGGGTAGCCGCACGCGCCGTACTCCAGCAGACGCAAGTTGCTCTTGCAGTCATTGAAGATATGAAACTCAAGCGGCGCAAGGGCCAGGTCAAGGTTCAGGCTGGCCAGCTTGGCCGGGTACGTTTGCAGGCTGACCGCAGTATGAAACTCGTGAATGTAGGGTTTGAGCAAGTCCGGGCACATGCCGAAGAACACCCACTCGACTTCATCGGCCAGTTCGCGCACCACATCGACAATCAGCTCAAGATCACCCCGGTGACTGGTCCCTCCGCCCCAGCCGATACGCGGCTTGCCGGAGGTGCGACGCTGGCTTTTGAGGCTGCTCCACAAGTGCGGCGCCAACATGTTAGGCACTACGCGAATGTCACTGTGCATGCTCGACAGCGCCTGGGCCAGCGGCTGGGTCGACACCACCACGCGGTCGCACAGGCCTATGCCCTTGCGCACCATCTCGCCAATGTTGTCGGGCATGCTGCGCCGGTGCTCGTTTCGCTCGGGCACATCGATGATGTAGTCATCCAGCTCAAAAATGCGCATGGCATTCGAATAGCTCTTGGCCAGAACAATATCTTTGATCTTGGGTTCGGAATAACGCCCTTGAAAAACAATAACATCCGGACGCTGGCGCTCGACCTCAACAGGCGTAATAGACTCATAAGACATCCGGCCAACCACTCGCCCGGCCGCGATCAATTCAAGCATCGGCTGACTGACTCGGTAGTGGCCCACTGCCGATGAGTTGACCAGCATGCCCAGAATCGAAGGCAGATGACGGGTGCAGAACGGCTCCCAACCCATCTGCAAACCAGGGTCAAGATCGAAGGCCTGCACCTCGGTGAGGTTCAGATTGGAGTTGTAGGCCGGGTCCCGGGCCATTTTCGGCAGCCATTTTTCGAAAAACAATTGCTGCTCGTTGTCCAGCGCCTGACGCGACGCCTCGGATCGTGCCGCGGCAGCGGGCTCGGCCAGTACCAGTGACGAATCCGGCGTGCCGACAATCAGGTAGCCTTCACGTCCGACCCGCATGCACAGGTCCAGGTCCTGCAATCCTTGAGTGAAGGTTGCCGCCTCCATTGCGCCTGCGCCGTCGAATACGTCCTTGCGCACCATCAGGCAATTGCCACTGACCGCGCTCCAGTTCTGCGTCAGTTGCAGGCGCTGCATGTAGCTGCTTGAGCCCGCCGGGTAATTGATGAAGGGCCGACCCGCCAGCCCGTCCATACCCATCACCATCCCCGCGTAGAGAATATTGCCCTGCGGGGTGAGGATTCGTGGCCCGACGATACCCACCTCGGGGCGCTGGGCATGGTTGAGCAAGCCTTGCAGCCAGTCCGCCTGATGCAGCACGGCGTGTGGGCTGAGCATGAGCAGATAGTCGCCATTGGCGTGCCGGGCGGCGAGGTTCTGCGCGCTGGCTTCGCTGCCCGGCTCGGTCAGCGAATAAATGCGCAGCTTGTCGCTGCCCAACTCGCTCATCGCGGCAAACCAGGCGCGGGTGTCCGCGCTCTCGCTGGCATTGTCGACGATCAGCACTTCGTAATGAGGGTAGGTGGTATTGCTGAGCAGGCTTTCTACACAGCGCTCCAGTGCTGACAGTTGATCCCGAGTAGTGATGATCACCGATACCAGCGGGCTGGCCGCATGCCGGTATTCGATCCGGTTCAACAGTGGCAACTGATCATGGTGGATAACGTGCTCTCGGCCAATGCGCGAAAGATGGGCCGATACCACCGACTCGTTGTGCTTGATCACCTGAGGCAGCGACAGCCATTGCGCGAAGGTCAGGGTCGATTCCACCTGAACCTCGGCGATGTGTTCGATGGCCTGAGGCCCGACGCCTTCCACCAGGCGCCAGACGAAATCGTGCGGCGCCAGTTCGCCGTGCACAGGGTCCAGGCCGCCCGTGTCCAGCAGATTGCGGCGCTGGAACGCCAACGTACGGCCGACATACGGATAGGCCCGCATCAGGTCCAGATTGAAATCAGGCTTGAAAATCGGCTCGCAGGATTTTCCATCGACCAGTGCGCCTTCGTCGCTGTAAACGCACAGCAGACCTTCGTGTTGCGCGATTCGCTCAGCCAGCACCAGCAGCGACGGCTGGGTCAGCCGGTCCCCGGCACGCAGCAGATAAACCCAGTCAGCGTTCTCCAGCAGCGGCAGCACTTCGTTCAACTGGCGCGCCCAGTCCGGCTGTAAGGAGAAGCGCAGCACCTGCGCATCGTCAACCTCGGCATTGGTCAGCACCACCACCGAATCAGCGGCGTAATCCTGCTCGGCAATGCCGCGCAGGGTGATGTCCAGCCCCTCGGCATCGCCAAACGGGTCGATGACCACCGGAACAATGCGCGGCTGCCATGCCCACTGGCCGATGCGCTGCTCGATCAGTTTTCTCTGCGGTGCGGTAAATTGCCGACACGACAACCACTCGGTGTAAAGCTCGGCGTAGGTTTCGCTTTTGCTGCCCACCCGGCTGTGCATGACGCCCTGGCGACTGGCCATTATCCCGTAAAGGCCGACCTCGTCCCACTCACGCGGCTGTTCCAGCGCCTTGCGCAAAGGCAAAAAGCGCACCCAACCTTGGGCGGGAGCCTGCTCACCGCTGCGGGCCTTGAGCATTTCATCCAGCCAGCCCCATTCGGTGGTCGCCTTCTGAATCGTGTCTGGCTGGCTGCTGAAACGACCTGGATGCTGCCGCTCGACGTTTTGAATAGTGTGCAGGGCCGCCAAGTTGCCCCGACGCAGCAAGCAAATGAACAGCGCGAAATCCAGCAGTGCGAGAAAACCCTGTCCTGACTGAGCAATAGAAGGCAGGTACTCCAGAACATCGACACGGCGCATCAGGGCAGCACTAAACCCACCCAGATAATTGCGTGGCGTGCGCTCGAAAATCGCCAGCATGTCCACGCCCTTGAACACCGCGTCGTAGGGCACCAGCCCGACGTTTTCAAGGCGGGGCGGCAATACATAGTCATCAATGTCGACCAGATGCCGTCGGCCAACCACCAGGCTCACGTCTTCATAGGCATCCAGAACACTTGCCTGATTGGCGATGAAATACGGAAAGAGGCGGTCGTCGTCACACAGAAACTTGATGTATTCGCCGCGCGACTCTTCCAGGCACTTCAGCAAGTTGCCTTGAAACCCCAGCCGCTGCGGGTTGCGCACGTAACGTGCGAGGTTGCTGGATGCGGGCACCAACTCGTCGAAAATATCCCTGATTTCATCAGTACGGCAATCGTCGCAGACGATGATCTCCAGATTGTCGTAAACCTGATTCAAGGCACTTTGCAGCGCGGCGTGGAAGAACCGGGGATTGAAGGCGGGAATGACGATACTGACGAGGGGGGCTGAATTCACTATTACAGACTCGCGAGCGGCGGGAAGCTACCGGTCAAGTAGCCTCCCTCACCGCTGAAATAAAGACGGCGGATGCTCAACGCCAGGATTACAGCTGGCTGAACAGGTTCAGCTTGGACAACTGGACGAATACCTGCTGGGAAGCGTCCAGCATGGTCTTCTGCAACGTCAACCGGGTAGTGGCCTCGACGATATCGGCGTTGACATAGGTGCCCTGCTCAACCGTGTTGTTGCCCTTGAGCAGCTCGTTGGTCGTCCCTTGCGCCGTCGCCGCCAATTGACGTGCACCGCCCGCGGAGCGCGCTGTGGACGCCTGATCAATGCTGCTCGAAATGTTGCCAAGCGCGGAGCCCAACGCGGCATCGAGCTTTTGCGAAGCGACCAGATTGCCATCAGTGGGTGTCGATAACGCCTTGATCGCTGCGGTAAGCGTGTTGAGGATGTTCTCGGTCTGGTGCGTGCCGGACTCCACGACGAACTGATCACCGGCTGCCGGCGTACCGCTAACGGTAAAGTTGACGCCCGACGCATTGGCGGTCGAACCGGTCAGTGTGCCACTCGACACCGGCTTGCTGCTGCTGGTGACGGGCGACGCATACAGGTCGTAGGCGGTGGCGCTGGTGAACTTGAGAATCGCGCCATTGGGCGGGAAGGTGTTGTTGAACGCCGTGCGGTCAGCCGTTGTGTTGCCCACCGCCGAACTGCTGATAGTCGCAGCCGACGTGTTGCCCGGGCTGCGCGAGGCCGAGACCGTGTCTGGCGTTGAGGCCAGTTCATAGCTGCGATTGGTCAGGGCGGTAGCGGCGGTTGCCGCCGTGGCGGACTCGGCGGCTGACAGGTTGACGTTCATGGTCAGCTCTACACCGCGAAAGGTGAAGGTCTGGTCAGCGAACGAGGCGTAGTTGAATTTACCGGCAGACGAGGCATCGGTCGTGACATCGGTGCCCGTGGCATCGGTGATCTTGAACTGCGTGCCGCTGAGGAACGTCATGGTGTACGGTTCGCCAGACTGATAACCGGAGTTATAGGCGCTGGTGGACGTGACCTGACCGCCCGTCAGGCCGACCTTGCCGTCGTCGGTCGCAGGCGACAGCAGCGTCGACGAGGTACGGGTGGTGTTGACCGCTTGCTCGAATGCCTCATGGCCTGTGGTGTTGCTTGGAAGCACCAGGCCATCACCAATCGCCAGATTGACGCTGGTCTGGTCGCCGCTGTAGCTATAAGTACCGTCTGCGTTCTGCGCGTACGGCGGTGCCGAAGACTTGGAGCCGGCGAAAATGTACTGTCCGTTGGCGTCCTGGCTGTTCATCAAGCCGAGAATCTGGCTCTGATACTGTTTGAGCTCGGCGGCCTTGGCCAGGCGGTCGGAGTCGGTGTAGGCACCGTTGCCGGCCGACACGACCACTTCACGAGCCGCCTGCATCGTATCGACGATGCTGGTCAGCGCGGTTTCGGAATTGACGATGTTGGTGTTGATCGTGCCGATGTTCGACGCGTACTGGGTCAGCATGGAGTTCTGCTGAGCCAGTTGCAGAACGCGTGCAGCACCTACCGGATCATCACTGGCGGTATTGAGCTTGATACCGCTGGTGACCTCATCACCGGTCTTGATCACATTCGCATAATTACGCTGATAGTTGGCATTGGTGGATTCGAAGAACTGGGTAGTTGAGATCCGCATGGTTCACGACTCCTTAAAGGCTGTTGATCAGCGTGCTGAAAATGGTTTGGGCCGCCTTGATGATCTGCGACGAGGCCGTGTAGTACTGCTGATACTTGATCAGGTTGGCCGCTTCTTCATCGAGCGATACGCCCGAAACCGAATCACGCGCAGACTTGGCCTGTGCAACGACTGCCGCACTGGCGGTGACATCACTCTTGCCCTGCCCTGCCAGTGTACCGACGACCGACACCAGATCAGAGTAAGCGCCGGACAGGCTGGTGCCCACGCCGCCATTGGTGACGCCGACGGTCTTGGCGGTCTGCAGCCCCACTATTGCCAAGGCATTGCGGTTGTCCGAAGAGCCGGCACCGGTCAGGCCGATGCTGAACGTGTCATTGGCCAGTGGCGAGCCGGACAGGGTCATCTGCACTTCGAACGCCGCCTTGCTGGCTGGCGTAGTCGTGTTATCGGTGTAACCGACGCTCAGCTTGAGCGCGTTGCTCTGACCCTGAATGATCGTGCCGCTCACCGCGGTGCCATTCTGGTCGAGCACAGGTGAGCCACTTGCATTGATCAGCGTGTAGCTTTGAACACCGGTGCTGCTGACCGCGCCCATCACCAGCTTCATCGGCGCGGAGTCTTTGACCGCGTTACGCAGGTCAGCCGTCTGAACGCTGTTGTAGATGTTGGATTTGGTGCTCAACACCGGCTGGGTAAAGCCACCTGTGCCCGAGTTGCTTGCCCCGGCAGTCGCGGTCAATGGCGCGGCGGCTGCAATGTCCTTGGGATCGGTCAATACCACCGAAATACCCGAGGCACCGTTGCGTGTCGGGGTGACCTTGAAGATGTCGCCCGCAGCCAGCGCATTGCCTTTGAGGCTGACACTGAAGCCGTCGAATTGCTTGGGCGGGTTGTCTGTCAGCGCACCGGTGCCGACGCTTTCGCCGTTGGGCAGGCGTCGCACCGTGAAGTTGGAGGCGTCGTTGAAAGTGACTTCATAGTCGTCGGCAGTCAGCTTGCTGGTATCACCAATGGTCACGTCCAGGTTGCCGGAACCGGCGCTGTTGGTGGTTTTGCCGGTACTGCGCTGCGAAATGGCGTCGGCACTGTTGATGTTGGCGTACAGGCTGCTGCCGAAGTTGCCTTTGCTGTCGATGCCCTGGCTCATCTGGCTATTGACCTGATCGGCCAGCACCATCGCCGCACGACCGAGTTCATTGGTCGCAGGCACCAGTACATCGGAGCGGTAACGCAGCAGGCCGCCGATCGAGCCACCGGTAATCACCGAGGTCACGTCAGTCTTGGTCTGGCCGTAAGCGATCTGCACGTTGTACTGCAGCGGATCGGCCGGGCTCGGGGTCGCCGACATGGTGTACGACGTGCCGCCACTGACCAGCGACTGGCCAGTACCGGTATAAATATCGTAGTTGCCGTTGTTTTCGACCACTTTCACGCCGACCAGACCGTTGAGCTGGCGGACGGCTTCGTTGCGCGAATCGAGCAGCGAGTTGGGCGTGGTGTTGCCCGCCCCGGCCTGGGTGATCTGTTTGTTCAGGCTTGCCAGCGTCGTGGTCAGCTCGTTGACCTGTTTGGTGAAGGTGGTGAGCTGGGCATTGACGTTGTCATTCTGCGACGACAACTGCGAAGCGACCGAATTGAAACGCGAGCTCAAGGCAGATGCCTGAGTCAGGAATGACGAACGGTCCGACGACTGCGTGGCATTGGTGGCAATGCCCTGCATCTTGGTGAAAAAGTCAGCCAGCTGCGTGGACACGCCGGTCGCGCTGTCGGACAGCAGCGTATCGGTCTTGCTGGCCTGGCCGGAATACGCAACCGCGTCGGCGCTCAGGGCAGTACTGGTTTGCAATTGGGCATCAAGGTAGCCGTTGTAGATGCGACGCACGTCGGACAGCGTCGTACCGGTGCCGATGTAACCGACACCCAGACCGATATTGATCTGTGCCGAAGCCGTGGTCATCACCTGCTGACGCGAGTAACCGGCGGTATCCACGTTGGCCGTGTTGTTACCGATGGTGTTGATCGCGGCACTGCTGGCATTGATACCTGAGAGCCCAATTGAAATCAGCGACATGATTCAAAACCTTATAAAGTCGTGGAAGAGCCCGTTGCAGCGGCGTAAGTCTGGTAACTCTTCATCTGCTTCGCGATCTGCGAAATCTTGCTGGCATAGGCCGGGTCAGTTGCATACCCGGCCTTCTGCAATTCTTTTACAAACTGTTCCGGTTTATCGGCCGAGTTGACCACATCTTTATAACGATTGTTGTTCTGCAGCAGGCTGACCAGGTCGTGGAAGCTGTCGGCGTAGGAGTCGTACGAGCGGAAGTCTGCCGTCTCCTTGACCATCTTGCCGTCGCGGAACTCGCTGGTGATGGCGCGCGCTTCGGCACCCTTCCAACTGCCAGCGGCCTTGATGCCGAACAGGTTGTGACTGCTGCTGCCGTCCTGCTGACGCATGATCGACTTGCCCCAGCCGGTTTCCAATGCCGCCTGCGCGACCAGCATGACCGGGTCGACGCCGATGCGCGCTGCCGCTTCCTTGGCGAGCGGCAACATGGTCTCGACAAACTGGTCGGCGTTGCTGAAAGCGCGCTTGGCTGGCGCCAGCGGTGGCTGGGCCATGGAGCGAACGTATTCCGGCGCAGGTGCCAGGTTGGGATCAAGTGTCCAGTCGCCGTTGTTACCGGGCGTGCTGGCGGTCGCGCGAGTCGGTGCCGGGCTGTTGCTGACGGCGGCCGTGGCAGAAGGAACGATGCCTGCCAGCAGCCGATCGGTGAGTTTGGTCGGCAACGACAGACGACGGGCATTGAGCGCCGCCATGTCATTGCGCCCTTCACCGGAGGCCGAAACGGCGGCAGCCGCCTGATCCGCTGCTGCCGAACGCGTGGCCCACAGCGGACGTTGGTAGACGCTGGTCGCCAGGCCGGTCTTGGCCGGTGCTGCGTCGGTCGCCGTTGCAGCCTTGGCGGTGTCGGTGGTGTTTGTCGCCGCCGCGTGGTTGATGCCCTTGTCTTTCGACAATTGGCGCATCAGCACATCCTGCAGGCCGATACCGTTGCCGCGCGTGGACAATGTGACCGCCAGTTGCTGGTCATACATGTCCTGATACTGGCGCGTGGCCGGAGTATTCATCGGATTGTCCTTGGCCAGCACTTCGTTGGCCGAACGCATGGCCTTGAGCATCTGGCTGACGAACAGCGACTCGAACTCCTGAGCAACCTTCTTCTGGTTGGCCACGCTGTCCTTGTCGCCATGCTTCAACGCCGCCAGCCGGTTGACGTCGGTGTAGGCACCGGAGTCGACCGCTGACGAAATTCCGCTCTTGGGCATGTCCATACTCGACTCCTCAGATGACGATCAGGTCGGCTTGCAAAGCGCCGGCCTGTTTCAGGGCTTCGAGGATGGCCATCAGGTCACCGGGCGCAGCGCCCACCTGATTGACCGCACGGACGATCTCGTCCAGCGTGGTGCCTGGACCAAATTTGAACATCGGGTGCAGCTCTTGCTGGGCGTTGACCCGCGAGCGTGGCACAACAGCGGTCTGGCCACCGGACAAGGCACCCGGCTGGCTGACAATCGGGTCTTCGGTGATGGTCACGGTCAGGCTGCCGTGGGTCACAGCGGCAGGCGACACCTTGACATTCTGACCGATGACAATAGTGCCGGTCCGCGAATTGATGATGACCTTGGCAGCGGTCTGGCCCGGATCGACTTCCAGGTTTTCCAGAATCGACAGGTAATCGACACGCTGGCCCGGATCAAGCGGCGCGGTCACACGCACCGAACCGCCGTCCAGCGCCTGGGCAACGCCAGGGCCGAGCAATTCGTTGATCTTGTCCACAACCCGCTTGGCCGTGGTGAAGTCGGAACGGTTGAGGTTCAGGGTCAGGGTATTGCCCTGATTGAAGCCACTCGGTACCGAACGCTCGACCGACGCACCACCGGGAATACGGCCCGACGACGGAACGTTAACCGTGATTTTCGAGCCATCGCGGCCTTCTGCGTCAAAACCGCCGACCACCAGGTTGCCCTGCGCAATGGCGTAGACGTTGCCGTCGACACCTTTCATCGGCGTCATCAACAACGCACCGCCGCGCAGGCTCTTGGAGTTACCGATCGAGGACACGGTGATATCGACCGTCTGACCCGGCTTGGCAAACGCTGGCAGATCCGCGTACACCGCAACGGCCGCGACGTTCTTCAACTGCACGGTGCCCGAACCTGCCGGCACCTTGATGCCGAACTGCGAGAGCATGTTGTTGAAGGTCTGCAGCGTGAACGGGGTCTGGGTGGTCTGGTCGCCCGTACCGTTGAGCCCCACCACCAGACCGTAACCGATCAATTGGTTGGCCCGCACGCCGGAGATGCTGGCGATGTCTTTCAGACGTTCGGCGTGTGCGCCGAACGCTGCAGACAACAGCAAGGTCGCGGCTATCAGTTGCTTGAGCTTGATCATGTCTATCCCGCTATCAGAAAGGGAACAACGGGCTGAGGAAGAACCGGTCGAACCAGCCTGGCTGGCTGGTATCGGCAAAGGCTCCGGTCCCCGAATAGGTAATACGTGCATCGGCAATACGGGTAGAAGACACCGTGTTGTCGGTTGCGATGTCATCGGCGCGCACCAGGCCGGCAATGCGTACCAGTTCGTCACCGGTATTGAGCGTCATCCACTTCTCGCCACGCACGGACAGAATGCCGTTGGGCAGCACATCCGCAACGGTCACGGTAACCGAGCCGGTCAGGCTGTTGCTCTGCGCGGCCTTGCCGTCACCCTTGGTGGTGCGGGCGCCGTTGTAGCCTGCGCTGAGGCTCAGGTCGTTGCCGCCAATCGGGTTGTTGGTGGTCAGGCCCGAACCGAACAGCGAGGTCAGACCAATACTGTTGGTGCTGTCCTTGCTCATTGCCGAGGTCGCCGCCTTGCTCGCTGCCATACGCTCGGAAAGCGTGATGGTTATGATGTCGCCGACGCGGAACGCCTTGCGGTCGCCGTACAGGTTCTGCTCGAAGCCGGCCTGATAGATAGCGCCATTGTTCGAAGCGGCCGACATGGGCGTACGCGGCAACACCGGAGCGTAGTAAGGGTCATTGGGCTTGGCCGCCGGCGCAACACAACCAGACAGCAGGGTGATCCCGCACAATGAAGCGATCAACACTGAAAAACGCGGAAAACCAGGGCGGTTCATGACACTTGAAACCTCGCGGTGTAGCAGGCGCTTATCAGGCGCCCCGTCGGATTGAGCAGTTTTACCAACAGCAACATCAGGGCCTTACAGGTTCTGAGTCAGGTTTTGCAGCATCTGGTCAGCCGTCGAGATCACTTTGGAGTTCATCTCGTAAGCGCGCTGAGTCGTGATCATGTTGACCAGTTCCTCGACGGTGCTGACGTTGGAGTTTTCCAGAGTGTTCTGCAGGGTCGGGCCCAGGCCGTTGAGGCCGGGCGTGCCGATCTGCGGCGCGCCGCTCGAACCGGTTTCCAGGTACAGGTTGCCACCGATGGCCTGCAGGCCAGCCGGGTTGATGAAGTCGGCGGTCTGGATGTTGCCGATGATCTGCGGCGTGGCGGTTGCACCTGCCAGCGTCACCGAAACAGTACCGTCCTGGCCGACCGTGAAGGTCTGGGCATTCTGCGGAACCACAATCGCAGGCTCCAGAGCGTAGCCATTGGCAGTGACGATCTGGCCGTTGGCGTCCAGGTGGAACGTACCGTCGCGGCTGTAGGCCACGGTGCCGTCAGGCTGGGTCACCTGGAAGAAACCGCGACCGTTGACCGCCAGGTCCAGCGGGTTGTTGGTGGTTTGCAGGCTGCCAGCAGTGAAGTTCTTCTGCGTGCCGACGATGCGCACACCGGTACCCAGTTGCAGGCCCGATGGCAGCTCGCTGTCCTGAGTGGACTGAGCACCTGGCTGACGCTTGATCTGATACAGCAAGTCCTGGAACTCGGCACGATCACTCTTGAAACCTGTGGTCGAAACGTTCGCCAGGTTGTTGGAGATGGTGGTCAGGTTGGTGTCCTGAGCGGCAAGGCCGGTTTTGGCGACGTATAGTGCAGGAAGCATGTGTGTTCTCCTCAAGCGCCGGTTTGTCGGCGCAAGCTGTCATTGATTAGCCAAGTTGCAAGACGCGAGCCATCGACTGGTCGTCTTCTTCGGCGGTCTTCATCATCTTGACGTGCAATTCGAATTGACGGGACAAGGCCAGCACCGAAGTCATTTCCTCGACCGCATTGACGTTGCTCGCCTGCAGAAAGCCGGACTCGACCTGAACGGTGGCGTCTGCATCGGCAGGCCGGCCGCTCTTGGTGTGGATCAGGCCATCGGGGCCTTTTTCCATGGTTTTGAGGTCAGGCTTGACCAGCTTGATACGGTCGACCTGCGCCATCACCTGCGGGCTCTCGCCCAGCGAGCGAATGCTGATCGTGCCGTCGGCGCCGATCTCGATCTGCTGCTGCGGCGGCACGGCAATCGGACCGCCGTTGCCCATTACCGGCAAACCACTGCCGTCGCGCAACACACCCAGGGCGTCGATGTTCATGCCGGAGCTACGTGTGTAGGCTTCGCCACCGTCGGGAGTCTGCACGGCAATCCAGCCATCGCCCTTGATGGCGATGTCCAGTTCGCGGCCGGTCTCGACCATCGCGCCACCGGAGAAGTCAGTACCCGGACGCTCGCTCATGGCGTAGGCACGCGACGGCATGACCTCGCCAAACACCGGCATCGAGCGGGCCTGTTCAAGGTCACGCATGAAGCCATTGGTCGAAACGTTTGCCAGGTTGTTGGCGTGAGCCTTCTGCGCAATCGCGTTTTCGGATGCACCGCTCATGGCGACGTAAAGCAACTTGTCCACAGTCTTCCTCCTCCGACAGACGCTTGCCGCCTGTAGCTGTTCTGAAAGGGTTAAAGCAATTTTTGAACCAACTTGTCAGCCTCGATACAAATGCCTGATTAACCAGCAAAAACCGGCACGCGACGATCACCTTCCGGCAAAGCGCCTTCCAATAGCGGCGGCGGACTGCCGCCTGCTGATCATCGAGCAGGACACACCGCCAAAAAAACTTCATCGACACGCGCTTACAGGCGAATGGACAGTGATAATCTTGCAGGCACCCCAGCCTTGAACGGGAACTGTCATGCCTTTTCGTATGTGCGTTGTCGGCGTCGCAACCGCGAGCCTGATGACCTTCGCCCTGCTTTGCCAGGCTGCCCCTGCCCACTATTACCGATGGCAGGGCGACAGCCGGATTGTCTGCGCCCAGACCAGCCCGGGGCCAGGCTGGACCCGCCTGAAAGGTCACTTCGTGAAATCCGACTGCTCAATCTGATCAGGTCGACTGAATCAGCGTCTGCATGACCGTCGCCTCCGTCGATATCGCCTTGGAGTTGGCCTGATACGCCGTCTGCGCCTGGATCAACGCAATCAGCTCATCGGCCAATACCACGTTGGAGCCCTCCAGCGCGCCGCCGACCAGACTGCCCAGCGTGCCGACGCCCGGCACCTCGTAATCGGCAACGCCGGACTCTGCGGACTCTGTCCAGCGAGTATCGCTACGCGCCTGCAAACCCTGCGGGTTGGCGAAGCTGGCGAGTATCACCTGGCCGATATTCTTGTTCATGCCGTTGGTAAAACCGGCGCGCAGGATGCCATCACGCCCCACACTCAGACTGCTCAACTGCCCCGCTGCATGCCCGTCCACGTGGGTCGAGGAACGCGAGCTGGCAGCGTTGTGCTGTAGCAGGTTGGTGAAGTCCAGTTCAATGCCGTTTGCACTGCCGGCCGCGCCGTTGGACACCCAGCGATCCTGCCCCGTTACCCGCTCGGCAGGCATTGCCGGCGTCCAGCCGTTAAGCTGCAGCCCGCCGCCGTTGGTGCTCACCAGCCCCGAACTGCCGGTCAGCGAACGCACCGAACCGCCGGAATCAAAAACGATGTTAGCCGTCAGCGGCTCGGTGGAATCGGGCATCTGCGGGTTGCGCCCGTCAATCAGTACATGCATGCGCCAACTGTTGTTGCCATCCTTGACGAAATACTGTTTCAGCTCGTGCTGATTGCCCTGACTGTCAAAAATCGCATTGGCAAACATATCGCTGTAGGTTTTCAGGTCCAGCGAATCAAACGCCGGAACGGGTCGATCCATCACCGCGTCGGCCGGATCAAGCATACTGGCTGACCCATCGATCAACGGCAGCGAAACCGCACCGCCACTGGCCGCGCCATTGCTCATCCAGGCCCCATTCACCTCGTGAGCCGGCCGCCAGCCCTGCAGGGCAAACTCGGTGTCGGAAATCTTGCGCAGGTGCTGACTATTGCCGCTGTACGAAAGCGACCCGTTGGGCTTTTGCTCGAGGGTGACGTGTAAAGGGGCCACGCTGTTGGGGTCCACCGGATTACGCCCGTCGACCAGCACATACATAGACCACTGGCTGTCGCCGGTCTTGACGAAATACTGCTTGAGTTCATGATCTGCCGCGGGCACCGCGCCAGCACCGGTGCCAGACCCTGCGTCCTGAATGGTTCGGCCGATGGCACGGGTGTAAGTGGCGGGGTCGGCAGGGTCGAACGCCGGCAACCGGGCAAGTGACGGCAACGAGGCGTCGAGGTTGATGTTCTCGGCAACCCGCGTCGTGGCTCTGGCGGCCACATTCGAGGTGTCAATCTGCAGGTCGGTGCGCAGGCCGCGCATAATCTCGCCCTTATCGTTGGCGGCGTATCCCTGCAGGCGTCCGCCGTCGCTGTCGACGACGAAATTGGCCGCATCCTTGAGGAAAGCTCCGGCCCGGGTATAGGCAAGCGATCCTTTGTCGCTCACCACAAAAAAGCCGTTGCCCTGAATGCGCATGTCCAGCGGGTTGCCGGACGTGGTCATGCTGTCGCCCTGATTGAAATTCTGCTGGGTCGCGGCAAGGCGCACACCGTCGCCAATCGCATTGCGGCCACTGCCCAACTGGGCAGATGAATACAGTGCCGAGAACTGCGCCCGCGATGACTTGAAACCGATGGTCCCGGAGTTGGCAATATTGTTGCCCGCCACTTCCAGTCTTTTGTTTGCAGCGTTAATACCACTGATCGCTGTATTGAATGACATGAGCACTTCCTTGCCACACGTGGCAGTTTATAAGGAAGTTTTATTCTCACACCATCGTGCGTAGGAAGTTTCCAAGCCCAACGACTGAACTTTCCGTAAGTTTTAAACTTGCCGGATACTTCATCAGGCTGAAAAAAATATAAAAAAAAGCCCCTTCGAAAAGGGGCTTCATTCAATGCGTCACACTATCAAGTCATCTGAATAGTGGTCTGCATGATGGTGCTTTGAGTGGAGATGGTCTTGGCGTTAGCCTGGTAGTTGCTCTGCGCCTTGATCAGGTTGACCAGTTCCATTGTCAGGTCGACGTTGGACTCTTCCAGCGCCTGACCGGTGATGTAACCCAGGGTACCGGACTCCGGAACGCCGCTCACCGGAACGCCAGAGGCGAAGGTTTCACGCCAGTTGGTACCACCCGCCTGCGCCAGACCCTGGACGTTGGCGAAGTTGGTCAGCGAAGTCTGACCGATCACCTGAGATTTGCCGTTGGTGTAAGTCGCGAACAGATTACCGGTCGCATCGACGCTCATGGCGCTGAGCTGGCCAGTGGCGTAACCGTCCTGATCCTGAGTGATCAGACCCGACACCGACGCGGTCTGGGTGATGCCAGCCATGTTCAGCTTGATGGAAGCACCCGTGGCACCATTCGCCACCCAACTGGTGGTCGTGCCGGTACCGGTCTGCACACCCGGTACCCAGTTGGCGACGGTGAAGGTGCCGTCAGTGTTGAACTTGATGTTCGCGCTGTCGGACGGCACGGTGCCCGGTGCTGCAACCACCAGATTACCCGAGGAGTCGAATGTCAGGTCGTTCTTGTCAGCTGCGGTGGTGGTCGGGTCGGAAATGCTGCGACCGTCCATCAGCGAGTACATGGACCAAGTGTTGGTGCCGGTCTTGACGAAGTACTGATCCAGCGTATGCGCGTTACCCTGAGTGTCGTAGGTTGGCGTGCTGTACTTCATGTTGTACGACTTGGTGTCGGTAGCATCGAACGTGGTAAGGGTCGGCAAGGCAGTAGTGGAGTTCAGGTTGGCAACGTTAGTGATCGCCGAGGTCGCCTTGGGCTCGAGGTTGGACGAGTCCACCTTCAAGTCGCTCAGCGCACCAGTGACCACACTGCCGTTGGCATCAACGTTGTAACCCTGCAACTTCATGCCGCCGCTGTTGACGACAAAGCCTTCCTTGTCGGTGTGGAATGCACCGGCACGGGTGTACAGCTTCTCGCCGTTATTACTGAGCATAAAGAAACCGTTGCCGTTGATGGCAAGGTCAAGGCTGTTGGCAGTACCGGTTGTCAGGTTGCCCTGAGAAAACTGCTGAGAAACCGCTGCGGTCGATACACCGCTGCCCACGTTAGTTTGCCCGGACGTGCCGCGAATAGACTGGGCATACTGGTCGGCAAACTCCGCACGCGAAGACTTGAAGCCGGTCGTTGCAACGTTGGCAATGTTGTTGCCGGTAACGTCGAGACTTTTGTTTGCAGCATAGAGCCCACTAAGGCCGATATTGAAAGACATGTTTCACTCCTGCGCCTGGTAGGCTCTACAATCCGATGGTTTGAACTTTGGACAAGGCAACACTGCCGCTGGCCAGATTGAGCATTGTTTCTGCACCATTCACACCCAACGTGACGCTGTTGACCGTGGCAGGCAGGTAAGTCGAAAGCTGTGTGTTCTTGCCGTCAACCGAACCTTCAGCCTTGAAGGTGTAGTTGCCCGACGCAACCGGGGCACCGTCGCCGTCGGTACCGTCCCAGGCGAAGCTGATGGTGCCGGCTTTCTGCGCACCCAGTTCGACGGTGTCGACCAGGTTCGATTGCGCGTCATAAACCTTCACACTCGTCGCCGAAGTGGCGCTCGGCAAAACAATCGAACCGGTCATGCCCTTGGTGGTATCCACGGTGGTGGAGCTCGAATCGATGATTACCGAGCGGCCGACCAGCGACGATGCCTGCAAGGCCTGCGACGACTGATAGCTGGAGGCAATCGTGTCAACTGTCTTCGTCAGGTTCTGCATGCTTTCAAGGCTGCTGAACTGCGCCAATTGGGCCACGAACTGCGTGTTGTCCTGCGGGTCCAGCGGGTTCTGGTTCTTCATCTGGGTCACGAGCAACTGCAGGAACGCGTCTTTGCCCAGCGTGCCGGTAGAGTTCGTCGCGGTCGCAGTGGGGTTCTGCAACTTGTCCAGAAATGTCGATGAAACGGTGCTTGATGAGGTGCTATCAACGGCCATAACGTTCGCCTTTTATCACTGACCGAGGGTCAGAACCTTCTGCATCATGGATTTAGCGGTGTTCATGATTTCAGCGTTGGTCTGGAAAGACCGGCTGGCAGAAATCATGTCGGCCATTTCTTCCACGACATTGACGTTGGGGTAATAGACATACCCGTCCTTGTCAGCGGAAGGATGATTGGGCTCGTAGCGCGCTTCGAGGTTGGAACTGTCTTCGATGATGCCGTTGACCTGAACGCCCTGCCCCGCTTCGCCCTGATCCTGGAACAACGAACCGCCTGTGGACTGCTGACCCTGCATCACGGTGGCAAACACCGGGTGACGGGCGCGATAGGTCTGGTCCATGCTCGACGACACGGTCTCGGCGTTGGCGATGTTACTGGCCGTAGTGTTCAGACGCGTGGTCTGTGCACTCATGGCGCTACCGGCAATGTTGAACACATTGGCTAGTGACATGAATTATTCTCCGCGAAGGGCTGCAACCAGCCCTTTGAACTTGCTGTTGAGCAATGTGAAGCTGGCTTGGAAGCCCATGGCGTTCTCGGTATAACTGGCCGTCTCGACCTGCGAGTCAACGGTGTTCTGGTCCAGCGAAGGCTGCGACGGCGTGCGATACATCAGCGTGCCATCGTCATTCCCCATGCCCTCGGCTTCGATATGGCGGCTGTTGGTCTTGTTCAGCGCGAAATGACCGTTCTGGGCCTTGTCGTTTTCGGCAGCCAGCACCGAAGAGAACTCCAGATCGCGAGCCTTGAAATTCGGGGTGTCGGCGTTGGAAATGTTGTTGGCCAACACCTCTGCACGCTGAGCCCGGAAGTTCAGAGCCTTTTCATGTATGCCTAGTGCTTTATCGAAGCTGATGCTCATGTCGGGAAACCTTTGCCGGTTGACCTGATTCTGTTGTTACTGACAAAGCAATCGGCGTGCCATGTTGCAAAAGCCAATGATTGCGAGGGTTACAGACAGCGCAGAGGCGGCAATGCCAGAAAAGCGGCAAGGCATTTCCGCTGTGGAGAGGCAAAGCGGCAAGGTGGGTGCCGTTTTTTTGCCAGTATGGGTTTGCCGTGTGGCAGCGCCTTGAGTCGAACCCAATAAAAAAGAGACCCTGAGGTCTCTTCATATAAAAGGCGAGTAGCGATGATCAGAGCCCCAGCTCACTCAAGCCAGGATGATCATCTGGTCGCCGCCCCAGTGGCCAGTGGTATTTGCGCTCGGACTCGGCGATCGGCAAATCATTGATGCAGGCAAAGCGCCGTTGCATGAAGCCGTTCGCCGCGAACTCCCAGTTTTCATTACCATAGGAACGGAACCAGTTGCCCGAGTCGTCGTGCCATTCATAGGCATACCGCACGGCAATGCGGTTATCGGTGAATGCCCAGAGTTCCTTGATCAATCGGTAGTCCAGCTCCTTGCGCCACTTACGCTCAAGAAAAGCCTGCGCCTCATCGCGACCGTTGACGAATTCGCTGCGGTTACGCCAGTACGTGTCTTCGGTATAGGCCAGCGCAACTTTCGCCGCATCGCGCGAGTTCCAGCCATCTTCGGCGCCGCGGACTTTCTGGATAGCCGTCTCCAGCGTAAAGGGTGGCAGCGGGGGTCTTCCGTTGTCAGTCATAGCAGCGTCCTTAAAATGGTTTGTAGGGCAGGAATTTGCCATCCAGGGTTATTACCGCACGCTCTCCCCCTTCCGGGTCTTCGACTTTCCTGATGTCCAGCTTGAAGTTGATGGCACTGATGATGCCGTCGCCGAACTGTTCATGCACCAATGCCTTCAGCGTGGTGCCGTAAACCTGAACCATCTCGTGGAAGCGATAGATAGTCGGATCACTGGAAACGTCTTCCACATTACCGCGCAAGGGGATGGTTTGCAGCTCGACAACCGCGTCCCGGTCCAGCCCGAGACGCTCGGCGACCACCTCGGCAACTGCTTGCGGCAACGGATGCTGGCCGAGCAACGCCGCGGTGACATACACCACGCTCAGCCCCGTACCTTCGGCCAGACCCGCCCAGGTCAGGTTCTTAGCTGTCTTGGCTCGCAGCACGCGCTCGGTCAGATCCTGGCGCGGCGTGGTGGAAATATTACTGTGCGGCATCGGTCATCCTCCTCGGTGAATTCACATGAAGGACAGCATCGGTAACTATCACCATAAGATCCAAGTCTGATTTATGATCACCACAATAATCTGAACTTATGGTGATGCCGTGCTGTTACGTCATATCCGTTACTTGCTGGCGGTCGCCGAGCATGGCAATTTCACCCGGGCGGCTGAGACGCTGCATGTCTCACAACCGGCGCTGTCGCAACAGATCAAGCAATTGGAAAGCAGCCTGGGTGTACAGCTGTTCGACCGTAGCGGCCGCAGTGTCGTGCCGACCGACGCCGGCCGCGTGTACCTGGACCACGCCCGCCGCTGCCTGCGCGAACTGGACGCCGGGAGGCGCGCGCTCAACGACGTCAATGACCTGTCACGCGGTCAGTTACGCCTCGGCGTCACGCCAACATTCAGTGAATACCTGATAGCACCGTTGATCGACCGCTTTACTGCGCTATACCCAGGGGTGGCAATCATCATTACCGAGCTGTCTCTGGAACAGATTACCGACGCTTTGATCAGCGACGTGCTCGATCTGGCAATAGGGTTTGCTGGCAGTCACGGCGTCGAGATAGACAGCCAACCGCTGTTTGACGAAAAACTGTGTCTGGTCATGGCCGCAACGGCATTCAGGGAGCAGCCGACGCTGACGCTTGAAGACTTGAGCACACTTCGTTTCGCACTGCTGGCGCCAGGGTTTGCCACGCGCATTCTGCTGGACGCCTGGTGCCAGATGCATAACTTCAAGCCGAACATAGGGCTGGAAGCCAACTCGATTGCCATCTTGCTCAAGGTCGTCGCTCAAGGCCGAATGGTGACCGTTCTTCCCGATGCCATCGTTCGCGAGCAGCCTGGATTATGCGAGGTTCAGACAATTGCGCCTTTGCCTGGGCGCACGGTGGCACTGCTGCGGCGCAAGAACGGCTATCAGAGCGCGGCCGCAAACGCGTTTGCAAAACTGTTGAGCGGCATCAGAACGGAAACCTGAACCCGATGCGTCGGCGAAACGAGGGTGTTTTTGCTCAAAAAAAAGAGACCCTAAGGTCTCTTTCATGACAAGCAGCTGTCACTTGGCCTTGTAGATAATCCCAGGGCTGCACTGGACCATCTGATAGTGATCAGGCAGGCCATTGAGCGCTTCGGATGCACCCAGAAACAGATAGCCGCCCGGCTTGAGCGTACCGTGGATGCGCAGCAGGATGTCTTTCTTCACTTCGGCCGAGAAGTAGATCAGCACGTTGCGGCAGAACACGATGTCGAACTTGCCCAGCGCCGAGTAGCTGTCGAGCAGGTTGAACGAGCGGAACTCCACACGGCTCTTGATCGGTGCCTTGACCACCCAGCGGCCGGGGCTTTTCACATCGAAAAAGCGCTGCAGACGATCCGGTGACAGGCCGCGACCAATCGCCAGGCTGTCGTACTCGCCGGTCTTGCAGTTATTGAGCATCAAGCCCGACAGGTCGGTGGCAACGATCTGCGCGCCGGACTTGAGCTGGCCCGGGTTGGCGCGCTCGAACTCGTCGATGGACATCGACAGCGAGTACGGTTCCTGCCCCGACGAACACGCCGCCGACCAGATGCGCAGTCGCTGACCGGGGCTGGCCTTGATCTGCTCGGGCAACACCTTGTTTTTCAGCACTTCAAACGGGTAGGTATCGCGAAACCACAGGGTTTCGTTGGTGGTCATCGCATCGACCACCTGCTCGCGCAAACCACTGCGCGGCTGGGTCTGAATGCGCTGGACCAACTCGCCAAGCGACTTGATGCTTTGCTGCTCCATCAATTTGTTGAGGCGGCTGGACACCAGGTACTGCTTGTTTTCCCCAAGCAAGATGCCACAGGCTTTTTCCAGAAATACCCGGAACTGATCAAAATCCAAATTACCCGTAGACAAGGTGCCGCCTCTCAAATCATGTGAATCACCGGGGACGACGCCCCCGGCTGGTTATTCTGCTGCCTTGATCCGCGCAACAACCCTGGCCGCCAGATCATCAGGCCGGAATTTGGCGAGAAAATCATCCGCCCCGACCTTCTTGACCATTGCCTGGTTAAACACCCCGGACAGCGACGTGTGCAAGGTAATATGCATCTTCTGCATGCGCGGATCATTACGTATGGCAGCTGTAAGGGTATAGCCATCCATCTCCGGCATTTCAATGTCGGAGATCATCATCAGGAACTCTTCTTCCGGCTTTTTACCTTCTGCGACCATTTTGAGCAGGTAATCCAGCGCCTGACGACCGTCATTCAGTGCGACCACTTCCACCCCGACGGTTTCCAGGCAACGGCTGACCTGCTTACGGGCCACCGACGAGTCATCGACGGTCAGAACGCGCAGCGAAACCGCCTTGTGATGAACCTCGGCGTCGATAACACCTATCGAAATCTCTTCGGAAACGGGCGCTACTTCGGCGAGGATTTTCTCGACATCGATGATTTCCACCAACTGGTTATCGACCCGGGTTACTGCGGTCAGGTAATGATCGCGCCCGGTGCCCTTGGGTGGTGGATGAATCTCTTCCCAGTTCATGTTGACGATGCGTTCGACAGAATGCACCAGAAACCCCTGAACCTTGGTGTTGTACTCGGTAATGATGACGAAGGAATTGACCAGCGAAATCATCCCTGTGGAGCCCGTCGCCATTGCCAGATCCATGATCGGAATGGTACCGCCACGAATATTGGCCACGCCACGAACGATCTTGCTCGATTTGGGCATGATGGTGAGTTTCGGGCATTGCAGTACTTCTTTTACCTTGAAGACGTTGATCCCGTAGAGCTGCTTGCCGTCGAGACGGAACAAGAGCAGCTCCAGGCGATTCTGACCCACCAGCTGAGTTCGCTGGTTTACCGAATCCATTACACCTGCCATGCCGAACCCCCTTACCAAAATGACCGCCACCCAGGCACCAGACCAACAAGCGGCACGGGCTTTGCTATTTGTTACGTCATGAACGCCAAGATGACAATTTCTCGACACCTCGCATTAGAAACCTGCTGGCTTCTCTGCGCAATCGCCCTGCTGTGCCTTTCCGGCACGGTGAGCCTCGCTCGTGCAGAGAATTTCACACTGCCTGAACAGCTTATCGGCGTCACCCAAGGGTTTCTTGAGTTCACAGTAGAAGACTATTTGGCAACCAACCAGATTGACGGGCGTCACGACATACAGGTCAAGCAGCTCGACCCGCGTTTACGGATGGGTGCCTGCGACAAGGATTTGACAGCCACACTGGAAAGCCCGCGCCCGGTTGGCCGGGTCACCGTGCGGGTGCGTTGCGAAGGCTCATCGCCCTGGACGGTGTTCGTACCCGCCCAGGTGCAGTTGTTCCGCAACGTGGTCACGGTAATGCGGCCGCTGAAACGCGACGCCATCGTGACTGAAGAAGATATCGCGATGCGTGAGCGGGATGTCAGCAGCCTGGGCCAGGGCTTTCTGGCATCGCTTGATCAGGCAGTCGGTCAAAAGGTTGTCCGACAAATGGTCATCGATCAGGTCATCACCCCCGTGGCGCTTGAACAGCCCCAGATGATTCACAAGGGCGATCAGGTGGTGATCATCGCCCGCAGCGGCTCGCTGGCGGTACGGATGCCCGGCGAAGCGATGTCCGACGGCGGTTTCAACGAACAGATACGGGTGAAAAACCTTAACTCCCAACGGGTGATCAAAGCGAATGTCACCGGTCCAGGACAGGTAGAAGTGGCCATGTAATGCATTGAGGCTGGCGCAGAGGGTGTGTTTTTTTTAGACTGCGGGGAATGCCCGACGGTGAAAAGCATCTATTGAGAAGCTTTATCACAATCGGCCTAAAGTTTAATTGGGGTTGGCCGAAAACAAGGCAAGCGTCCAAACACCCAGAGGTTTTTTAATCATGGTCATAGATTTCAGTCGCCTTAACAATTCGCAGCCGGTTGCCAGTACTGCACGTACCGCAGCCAGCAAAGACACCGCCAAAACCGATGCGCCAGCACCTGCTGCAACCGCAGGCGTCAAAAGCACCGGGGAAACGTTTTCCTTGAGCAGTGAGGCTCAACAGTTGCAGAAAATCACGGACAAGCTGACCGACCTGCCTACCGTTAACAGTGCTCGCGTTGCCGAGCTCAAGCAAGCAATTGCCGACGGTAGCTATGTAGTGGACAGCAACCGTGTCGCCAGCAAGCTGTTGAATTTCGAAACCCAACGCTAAGCCACGGCTCGCGCTGGATATTCTGGACGCTTAAAAACCAGAGCATGCGATGCAAGACACTACTTTGCTGCAGATGATCACTGATGACATGGTTTCTGCCCGGCAGCTTCTTGAGCTGTTGCAGGCTGAATCACTGATTCTTCACGGCCGCGACATGAGCGAGATGGAACAGGTGCTGGCGCAGAAACAGGCGTTGGTCATCCTGCTGGATCAGCACGGCCGCAAACGCAGCCAGGTGCTCGCCGGTATGGGGCTGCCCGCCAATCGCAGTGGTCTGCAGCAACTGGCCAGCCAGTCCGAGGTCGGCGAGCAATTGCTGACGAGCAGCGATGAGCTGAATGCGCTGATCAATGAATGCCAGACGCTGAACGATCAGAATGGTAGTCTGATCCAGCTGCAACAGATCAGCACCGCTCACCAGCTTCGCATTCTCAATGGCGGTGAAACGCCAACGCTCTATGATGCTCGCGGCTCGACTGCGCTTAGAGCAAAGCCACGCCCCTTGAGTCAGGCGTAACTTCCTGTATCAAGGTTTCGTGCGTAGTGGCAGAATGCCTGTTGTTGCGTTGCCGTAGTATTTTGCCTGGAGATTCAAGATCGTGAATGGCTCAAGCGCGGACGATGCTCCGCAGCCCCCGAAGGTCCTCAACACACCTTTGGAAATTGCCGCCAACCTGCGGCTGTTACTCGAGAGTCATGATCCGCTGATCATTACCTTCCATGAGCGCGCCCAGCGCTTTCAAAGCTACCTGCTTGAAGTCGACCGTGACAGCAATGTCATGGCGCTCGACGAAATGATCCCCCGTGACGGCGAACGTTTTCTCAGCAACGGCGAGTCTTTTCGTGTCGAAGGTTTTCACGATGGCGTGCGTATCGCCTGGGAAAGCTCGGCGCACATGGACATCGTCGATACCGACGGGCAGCGTATGTACCGCGGGCCGATGCCTGAGGAAGTCATTTACCACCAGCGTCGCAACGCATTCCGTGCAGCGTTGAAGCTGGCGCAACTGGTCGATATCGAGATCGGCGGTGACCGTCTCAAGTCTCCGCTCAAAGGCAAGCTGCTGGACATCTCCGCCACCGGATGCAAACTCCGT
Source organism: Pseudomonas sp. CFBP2511 (assembly GCF_030209255.1). Lineage (NCBI taxonomy): Bacteria > Pseudomonadati > Pseudomonadota > Gammaproteobacteria > Pseudomonadales > Pseudomonadaceae > Pseudomonas > Pseudomonas sp. CFBP2511. The sequence goes on from NZ_JARVSI010000028.1 coordinate 256,757, forward strand.
TTTGAAGGCGACCTGTCCGAGCGCATGCAATTGGGCCAGGTGTATGAGCGGTTCATTGCCAAGCTGCCGTTCGGTGCCATGACAGCCCCTGTCGAGCTGCGCTATCTGCACTTTGAAGAGCGCGTTCACACCACGTTTGCCGGGGTGCGCTTCCACAACATGAGTGGACTGGTGCAGCGCCAGGTCGAGCGCTTTGTCTATCAGTTGCAGCGTGAAGCGCGCCGCTTCGATAAAGACGACGACTTCTGACAGCCCATTCTCCGCCTGCCGGTGATTGCGGCAGCCCTGCCGCAATCACCGTTCAGTTACCAGCCTCGAACCATCAGCAACGCCCTTCTGCCTCGATCAGGCCTTCCAGGTCTCGCTTTCGCGCTCCCGCTCGTCTTCCTCAGCCACCTGCGTACTGGCAGCTGGCTCAGCTTCGGCTTCAGCCACTGTTTCGGGCTCGGGCTCGGGTTCTGGCTCCACAGTGGTCTGCATCTGGTCCTGCACAACCTGTTCGTCCACGCGTGGGTCGAGTGCCACCACCAGTGGCGAGCTGGACATACTGTCCGGCATCGCAACGTGATGCAGTGGCGCGTTCTCGACCTGGTGCAGGTGAGTAACCGCTTTGGGCCTGATCAGCAGCACGAGGATGGCAGCAGCGCCACAGACGAACGCGTACAGCATGTGGCCGCCAAACACTTTCATGATCACGCCAGCCGCCAGCGGGCCGATACTCGCACCGATGCCGTAGGTCATGAGCAGCATGGCCGTCAGCGACACCCGGCGCTCGGCCTCGACGTGGTCATTGGCGAATGCCACGGCCAGCGGATAGAGACAGAACTGCATCAGCGAGGCAAGAAAGCCGACGCCGAACAGCACCTCGACCGGCACGCTGGGAAACAATGCCAGCGGCAACGACGCCACCACCAGCGCAGCCGCGAATATGCGCATCAGCACCGACCGGTCATAGCGGTCCGACAGCAGGCCCAGCGGCCACTGCACCAGAAACCCGGCCAGAATGCAGCACCCCATGAACAGACCGACCTGCTCGGTAGACAACCCTTGCTCGGCGGCATACACCGGTGCCAGGCCGTAGAACGAACCGATGATCAGCCCCGCGCCGAGCACCGCCGTCAATGACTGGGGAACGCGCTTCATGAAGAATCGCGGCTCCAGCGGTGCCGGGTGCAAAGGCGCCGGGTGAATGGCGCGGGTCATGGCGACGGGCACCAGGCACAGCGCAAAGCACAACGCCACCAGCATCAGCAGTTCCGGCCCCAGTTGCGGGTGAACCACCAGCACCAACTGGCCCAGTACCAGCCCCAGATACGAGGCAATCATGTAGCCGCTGAACACCATGCCGCGCTGTTTGGCAGCAGCCTGCTCGTTCAGCCAACTCTCGATGACCATGTACTGACACATCATGCCCAGGCCGACGATGACCCGCAGCACCAGCCAGGCGGGCAGCCAACTGATCAGGCCATGACCGAGCACCGCCGCGCCGACGATACCGGCGCAGGTGGCATAGGCGCGAATATGACCGACGCGGCCGATCAGGCGGTGACCGATCTTGCCGCCCAGCACCAGACCGAAGTAGTTGGCCGCCATCAACGCACCGACCCACAGGCTGTCGACCTGATCGGCCGCCAGGCGCAGGGCCAGATAAGTGCTCAGCAGGCCCGAGCCGATCAACATCATCAACGAGGCAAAATAAAGCGCTCGAAAGGATTTCCAGATTTGGCGCATCAACGTTCCAAAAATTGGGAGTCGCCCGAATGAGCGAGCCCGACACTGCGATTCTTAAACCTGGGCAGCCAGAACGCGCCGTTCCCAGGGAGTTATTTCGTCGAAAAAACTGGTCAGTTCCAGGGTCTTCGATGCGACGTAGCCTTCGATGAACTCATGACCAAACAGTTCCTTGGCCAACTGACTGCTTTTCAGACGCTCAACAGCCGCATGCAAGGTACAAGGCAGCGACAATTCTTTCGGCACCTGGATCTCGCCCTGCATCGGCGCCGTCGGCTCCAGGCGCTGTTCGATGCCGTGCAGACCGGCCGCCAGGCTTGCGGCAATGGCCAGATAAGGGTTCGCGTCGGCGCCCGGCAGACGATTTTCCACCCGTCGGGCCGCCGCCGCACTTGCCGGAATACGTAGCCCGGCAGCGCGATTGTCGTGGGACCAGCAAGCATTATTGGGCGACGCATAAGGATGGTAGAGGCGCTGGTAGGAATTCACGTTAGGGGCAAACAGCGCGGTAAAGTCAGCCATGCACGCCTGCTGGCCGCCAATGAAGTGGCGGAAGGTGTCTGTGGCCTCGCCGTTCGCATCGCTGAACACGTTTTGTCCGGACTCGGCTGCCACCACGCTTTGATGAATATGCATCGAGCTGCCCGCGGTGTGCGCGAGCGGCTTGGCCATGCAGACCACAATCAGGCCGTGCTTGAGCGCGACCTCCTTGAGCAGGTGCTTGAACAGAAAGGTCTGGTCGGCCAGCAGCAACGGATCGCCATGCAACAGATTGATCTCGAACTGACTGACACCCATTTCATGCATCACCGTGTCACGCGGCAACCCGAGCGCCGCCATGCAGGCATAGACCTCGGCGAAAAACGGCCGCAGACCGTTGTTGGAACTGATACTGAACGCCGAATGCCCCAGCTCACGTCGCCCGTCCAGCCCGAGAGGCGGCACAAACGGCTGGAGCGGCTCGGGGTTGGCCGCGAAGACAAAAAATTCGAGTTCGGTGGCCACCACCGGGGCCAGCCCCTGCGCGGCGTAGCGGGCGATCACCGACTTGAGCTGGCCGCGTGTCGATAACAGGCAGCGTTCACCATTCAATTGCTCGGCATCGCAGATGGCCAGGGCGCGAGGCTGCTCGCTCCAGGGCAGGCGGTGGACCTGCTGCGGGTCGCTGACCAGCGCAAGGTCGCCGTCATCGCTGCCGTAAAATCGCGCAGGTGGATAGCCGCCCATGATGCATTGCAACAACACGCCCCGCGCAAGCTGCAATCGCCTGCCCTCCAGAAAGCCGGCAGCGGTCATCACCTTGCCACGCGGCACGCCGTTCAAGTCCGGAGTCACGCACTCCACTTCATCAATGCCCATCAGCAGTTGCGCCAGCGAATGGGGGTCATTGCGTGTCATGGTTCAATCCCTTCTTTATGGTTAGAAAGTCAGCGTCCAGGCCGCCAGGCGGCAAGCCGTACAAAATACGCAGCGGGCGTTCGGGATATCAAGCACTGAAACGACTTCGTGCACCCGGTCACAACTGACCTGATGCATCACCCGGCAGCGGCGGTCTTGGCCGGGTTCTTGCTGGTACCCCATACACAACAGTTCGACTGTCATTTTTATGTCAATGGCCATTCCTTTGCAGGGAAGCGCTTGAAGCCAATGCCCTTTCGAACAGCAATCGAATAAAACACGAGCAGAGAACCCTCCATGAGCGCACCGATCCCCGTCACTCGTCCTCTGTTACCGCCTCTGGAGGAGTTCATTCCCTACCTTGAACACATATGGGAAAGCCGTCAGCTCACCAACGGCGGCCCGTTTCACCAACAGCTCGAACATGAACTGGCCGAGTATCTGGGCGTGCAGCACCTCTCGCTGTTCTCCAACGGCACCCTGGCATTGATGACCGCGATTCAGGCGCTGCGCATCAAGGGTGAAGTCATCACCACGCCCTACTCCTTTGTCGCCACAGCACATTCGCTGCTCTGGAACAGCCTGACACCGGTATTCGTCGACATCGACCCCGGCACCTACAACCTCGACCCGGACCGCATCGAAGAAGCCATCACCCCGGCGACCACAGCAATCATGCCGGTGCACTGCTACGGCATCCCGTGCGACGTGGACCGCATTCAGCAGATTGCCGACCGCTACGGCCTGAAGGTCATCTACGACGCCGCCCATGCGTTCGGTGTCCAGCACCGTGGCCAGAGCCTGCTCAATCATGGCGACCTGTCGGTGCTGAGCTTCCATGCCACCAAGGTTTTCAATACGTTCGAGGGCGGCGCCATCATCAGCCCCGACGCCAAGACCAAGCAGCGCATCGACTACCTGAAGAATTTCGGGTTCGCCGATGAAGTCACGGTGGTGGCACCGGGCATCAACGGCAAGATGAGCGAGATCAACGCCGCATTTGGTCTGCTGCAACTGAAATACATCGATGAAGCGCTGCTCAAGCGCCAGCGCATCGACGAACGCTACCGTGACGTACTGGCGGCGATTCCGGGGCTGAAAATCCTCTGGAAGACCACCGAAAGGCACAACTACTCGTATTTTCCGGTACTGGTCACCGAAGACTTCGCCATTTCCCGCGATGACCTCTATCAGCGCTTTCGCGACCACAACATCCTTGCCCGCCGCTACTTCTACCCATTGATCTCGACGTTCCCGATGTACCGGGGCCTGGACTCGGCAAAACCCGATCGCCTGCAGGTTGCGACCAGCCTGTCCAGCCAGATCCTCTGCCTGCCCATTTTCGACAGCCTGACCGATGAAGCTTTCGACAGCATCATCGATGTGATCGTCGCTGCCAGTAAAGAGAACCGCTAATGCGAACATGCCCGGTCTGCTCAAACCGTTTTGCGAATTTCTACCCGATGGGCAGAGGCCATCTGGAAATTCTCCACCGCTTGAACGTCCATTACTGCATCGAAGACTTTGAAACGCTCAATGTCGGGCAATACAGCTGCCCCGAATGCGCGGCCTCGGACCGCGACCGGCTTTACGCGCTGTACGCCATGCACCTGCTCGACAACCCGCCCGGCCAGCCGTTGCGCATCCTAGATATCGCGCCAGCCGTGCTGCTTTCCCGGTTTCTGCGCAGTTTGCCCAATGCGCGGTATCGCTCGGCCGACCTGTTCTCGCCACTGGCTGACGACGTGGTCGATATCATGGACATGCACATGTACGCCGACGAGTCTTTCGACTTCATCGTGTGTTCGCATGTACTCGAGCACGTACCCGACGACCGCAAGGCCATGTCCGAACTGTTTCGGGTGCTGGCCAAAGGCGGCTCTGCGATCCTGATGGTGCCGATCCTGCTGACCGCCACCACCACCGAAGAAGACCCGGAGGAATTCAGCGTCGACGAGCGCTGGGCGCGCTTTGGCCAGGACGATCACGTGCGCATGTACGCCAGACACGACTTCCAGTCACGCCTGACGCAGGCCGGCTTCAGCGTCGATGCGCTCGGCTCGCAGGCATTCGGTGAAGGCGTTTTCAGGCAGCACGGCATTACCGAGCAGTCGGTGCTGTACATCGGCCGAAAGACCTGACGACACCTGCGGATCATGGACGCCGACTGCGTTGCCCGGTTGGTTTATAAAACTTCTTCACACGTGGTATTGCGATGAGTTCTTCACGCCTGGTCAGTATTGTCATCCCCGCTTACAAACCGGCTTTCTTTGAAGCTGCACTTGCCAGTGCGCTGCGACAGAACCATGACGACATCGAGATCATCATCACCGATGACTGCCGCAACGACGGCATCAAGGACATTGTCGAAAAGCTCAGGCCGACCAGCCCTTGGCCGATTCTTTACGCAAAAAACCAAACGCCGCTGGGCGAGCCGCACAACATCGCGCAGGGCATACGCCTGGCAAGCGGTGAGTACATCAAGTTTCTCTACGACGACGACATCCTGCTTCCCGACTGCGTGCGATTGATGTTCGATGTCCTGCACGACAGCCCCGATATCAAAGTGGTGTCCGCGACCCGAAAGAGAATCGATGCCACTGGCGCGCTGCTGGCCGACAATCTCTACACCGTCTACCCGTTCGGCAAGAACGTTGTTCTCAACGGTCCCGAGCTGGTGTCGTTTCTGGCCCAGTACCCTATCAATTTCGTCGGCGAGCCGAGTGCCGTCATGTGTCGTAGTGAAGACCTGCTGGTATTTGGTCAGGACATCATGTCGCTGGAGCAGGTGGTGATCTGGGGGCTGGGTGATCTGGCCATTTATGCAAAGCTCTTGCGCCAGGGCAATCTGGCGATGCTGGCCCGCCCGCTGTCCTATTTCCGCGTGTCCGATCAGCAGAGCAGTGAGGCATTCCGAAAAGACCCGACCCTGCCCCGCGAGGGCCACGCCAATTTCACTCGCATTCCCGCAGCGCTGGGCTGGGTAAGGCCCGAGGAGCTTAACGGCAAGGTCAAGATTGCGCCCTTGTCACAACGTGACAACGTCCAGGAAATGGACTTGCTGGCCTACTTCGACAGAAGGTCCGACGCCACGGTGCGCAACACCCGTATCGCTGGCTGGCTGGGTCAGCGCAGACCGACGCCAGCCCAGCACGCCCTGCTCAACGAATACCTGCAGCAGCACAACGGTGGTCCGACGATCGCGATTGTTGTATCGGACTTCAATCAGCAACCCGAAAGCGTACTCAGCACGCTGCAAAGCCTCGCCTCGGATGCGCCGCTGCTCGACAAGCTGAAGGTGTTTGTCCTAGCCGACTACGACAGGGACCAGCAGACACCTCTGCAAGCGCAACTGCCCTGGCGGGATGCCAGCCTGGACAACCGCGCAACCGTCATCAACGAGCTGATGCAGGATAACGACCACGACTGGTGGATTCTGATCGACGCCGGCACAACCTTCACGCCAAGCGGCCTGTTGTGTGCGGCCATGACCCTGATCGACGCGCCACAGGCCTGTGCGGTGTTCGGCGACGAAGTGACCCTGCATGCGCAGGCCGGGGCCTACCTGGCCTTTCGCCCGGATTTCAGTCTCGACTACCTGCTGGCCTGCCCCGCTGCGACCAGCCGCAACTGGCTGTTCAACCGCGAAAAAGCCCTGGCGGTGGGCGGCTTCGACTCAAGCCACGCGCACGCCATCGAACTCGACCTGATCCTGCGCATGATCGAGGACGCGGGCTTTACCGAGTTTGTGCATTCGCCAGAGCCAATGATCATCTCGCCGTTGTGGCAAGCGCAGGACAACTACGATCAGGCGCGCACGATCCAACGGCACCTGCACGCGCGCGGCTATGCGGGTGGTCAGTTGCACGCCCTTGAGTCGGGGCATTACCGGATCGAGTACGGCCATGCCGATCAGCCGCTGGTCTCGATCCTGGTCACCTCGCAGGATCAGTTGCAGACGCTGCTGCCCTGCGTCGAAAGCATCCTGGAAAACACGACGTATCCGTTCTATGAAATTCTGATCTGCGACAACAACAGCCAGTCGGCCGAAACCACAGAATGGCTGGCGACCATCGACTCGATGCAGTCGGAACGCATCCGTGTGCTTCGTCATGAACAGACAGTCAGCCCGTCGGCGCTGCTCAACGCTGCAGCCAGCCACGCACAGGGCGACTACCTGCTGACGCTGGACAGCCATGGGTTGATCATTCAGAAGGACTGGCTCGACCATTTGCTCAACCACGCACTGCGCCCTGAAGTAGGCGTTGTGGGGGCGAAAATCATTTCAACGGATGGCAATGTCGTCGGGGCGGGTATCATCCTGGGGCTCAATGGCACCGCCGGTGCGGTCACCGCCAGCGCGATCGCAGCGTCTGCCAGCTATGCGCAACGCCTCGAAACAGACCAGAACTACAGTGCTGTGAGCGGATCCTGCCTGATGATCCGCAAATCAGTGTATGACCAGGTGCAAGGCCTGGACGAGCACCTGTTCCCTGCCCGGTTCAATGATGTGGACCTCTGCCTGAAGGCGCGCAGCGCCGGGCATCTGGTGGTCTGGACGCCACATGCCATCGTTGCGTTGCGCCCCAATGAGGTCCAACACGACGCCGAGGCAATGGATTTCGCGGCACGCGCCCTCTCCCACCGCTGGCTGCATTACATGGCCTGGGACCCGGCCTACAACAAGAACCTGGCGCTGACCGACAGCTTCGTCACCCAGAGCAACCAGGCGTTGAGCTGGCGGCCTTTGGTTCATCGCCCGTTGCCTGTGGTCCTCGCTCAGCCCTGCAATCACAGCGCTGCCGGCAATCGCATCGCGGCCACGCTGCAAAGTCTGTGCAGCGAGCGCGAAGCAGACGGCGTCCTCAGCTATACAGCGCTGCCGCTCGTGGAGGTCGCCAGGCTCAGCCCGGACTCGGTGGTCATTCAGGGCCCCATAGACGAAAACCTGATCGCCAGCATCAGCGCCATCAAAGACCACACCAATGCCTGGGTGGCTTACGACCTGCCGGAGTTTCCGTCTTACGCTGAAGTCGACAAGAGCGCAGCCCCACTCGCCACAGTCCAGGCATCACTGCGCCACGGGCTGGCACGGGCAGACCTGATAACCGTTCCGACCAGCGCCTTGGCGCAACTGCTCGAAGACTCACACCCTAATGTTCAGGTCATCGAAACGCGACTTGCACCTGCGCCATGGTCAACGCTGCACAGCAAGCATCGGACTCGCTCCAAACCTCGCGTAGGCTGGGTCGGCACAGCGAGTGAGCTGGGCAACCTGCTGATACTGTCAGAAGTCATCAAGGCGCTGGCAGACCGCGTGGAATGGGTCATCATGGGCCCTTGCACACGCTGGTTGCGCCCGTACATCCATGAGCTGCGCTCGCCAGTGGAGGGCGCCTTGTTCCCGCAGGCACTGGCCAGTCTGAACCTGGATCTGGTGCTGGCGCCTGCAGAATCCAACCTGATCAACACGAGCAAAAGCCCGGTGGCCTTGCTGGAGTTCGGTGCGTGTGGCTTTGCAGTGATTTGCAGCAACCTGCTGAGCATTCCTGAAGGCCTGCCCGTCACCCGCGTTGAAAACAGCACTGATGCCTGGATAAGTGCCATCGAGCAACACATTGATCAGATGGATGAGTGCACCCGCAAGGGCGAAGCGCTGAAGCAGGCGGTCATGGACAACTGGATGCTGACGGCCGATCACCTGCAAGGCTGGCGCACTGCCTGGCTGAAGGGCTGATCAGGCAAGGAGTCGATGGCGACGATGCTCTGCATCCATTGGGGCGCAGAGCAGCCGTATACTCAGGTGTCAGTGAAAGACCTGCATCATCGTCCGGCCGAATCAGGCGAATCAGTTACGCATGATGTAATGCCCGAATGCACATCGAGTAAAACTGCACATTCTTTTTTTCTTTCGCATTCCAGACAGGAATGCAATATATAAAAAACATGAATTTTATTTATTGGAGCGCCCTCGTTATTCTGGCTTTTCTTACCAGGAGCTTCCGATGTCATCCTCAACCGAGCGGCCCGCGCTACCACTGAATGAGTGCGACCCTCACTGGCTTCGCAATTTATGGGTGTGTGTATTCGGTGTGTTTACGACCATCGTTGCCATGACTCTACTGCTGCCGTTCCTACCGCTGTATGTGGAACAACTGGGAGTCGATAATCCCGCTGCGGTGGTACTTTGGTCGGGGGCGACATACGGGGCAACATTCCTGTCTGCCGCGGTAACGGCCCCTTTATGGGGGCGCCTCGGTGATCGTTACGGGCGTAAGCTGATGTTAATCCGTGCCAGCCTGGGCATGGCCGTGGCAATGTCCTTGATTGGTTTAGCGCAAACGGTGTGGCAGTTGTTATTGCTGAGGCTTCTGGCCGGCTTGCTGGGCGGGTACGCCTCAGGTGCAACCATATTGGTCGCCACGCAAACGCCCAAGGCGCGTTCTGGCTGGGCACTGGGTGTTTTGTCATCAGGAATTATGGCCGGAAGCCTGGCCGGGCCTTTGATGGGTGGTGTGTTGCCGCCGCTGATAGGTATCCGCAACACCTTTTTTTTAGCAGGAGGTGTGATTTTCATCACTTTTCTTGCAACCCTGTTGTTGCTGCGTGAAATGCCGCGCAAAGCTCCTTCGCGGGCAACTGATAGTGCGTTGCCAGCAGTGGTGAAGCTCAGCGGCGAGCAGCGACGAATGATCACCTGTATGTTTGTCGTCGCCAGCCTGGTGATGTTCTCGACCATGTCAGTCGAGCCGATCATTACGGTTTACCTCAGGCAATTGAAGACTGATAACGTGACGATGATGGCTGGCGTGGTCATGTCGGCCACAGCACTGGGTAGCATTCTTGCGGCGTCGCGGCTGGGTCGTTTGGCAGACCGAATCGGTTATCTACCGGTGCTGACCAGCTGCCTGGCCATGACAGCGCTTACCCTGATCCCTCAAGCATGGGTCAGCAACGTCTGGCAACTGGCAGCATTGCGTTTCTTCATGGGCCTTGCACTGGGAGGCTTGCTGCCCTGCGTCGCGGCTATTATCCGTCACACCGTACCCAATGAAGTCGCTGGTCGAATGCTGGGCTACTCCACGTCCAGCCAGTATCTTGGGCAAGTGCTCGGGCCGTTGGCCGGCGGGCTATTGGGCGGGTACTTGGGCATAGGCAGCGTATTTTTAGGGACTGCCATGGTGCTCGCTGCCTGTTCGATCATGGTCGGCAGAATGGACATGATACGCACACCTGCCTCAAGCAAGCTTTGAGGTATCTGCCGCATCTCGCATCTGCAGGTGCTTGGTAGCCTGTGACTGCTTACCAGCGTATGACGCACGCACCCCACGAATAACCCACGCCAAAGCCGACCGTTGCAACCCGGTCACCCGGTTTGAGCACGCCCTTGTCCATCGATTCCTTCAAGGCAATCGGAATGGTGCAGGACACCGTATTGCCACAATGCTGGAAAGCCGAAACGAATTTCTCGGCGGGTAACTTCAGGCGTCGGCGCAATGCATCCAGCATGAAGTGGTTTGCCTGATGGAACACGAAGAGATCGACATCGGACACGCCCACTTCATCATCAAACAAAGAGGCGAATAACTGCGGCACGCGCTTCATGGAAAATTCAAAAATCGCCGGGCCATTCATGTACAGATTGGCATCGGTACGAACATTGCCACTGTCGTCGCCATAGGCAGGAGGCTCGATATTTTCGGCCGAAGGCCTGCGCGCGCCGCCAATGGGCACGATCAGGTTTTCAGCACCGGAGCCGTCACTGCCATAACGAAACCGGTCCAGAAACGGGCCGCCTTCAGTGGCACGGAGCAGCGTCACCGCCGCTGCATCACCAAACAGGGTGCGAACACTTTTATCCTGCGGATGAATGTAACGGCTGTAGGTTTCCGCCGTCACCAGCAATACATTTTTGCATTGCCCTGACTCGATCAGCCCCTTGGCGATGCCCAGCCCGTAAATAAAGCCGGAACAGCCCTGATTGAAATCGAATGCAGCGCACGTCGTAGGCAGTTGCAGGCGATGCTGCAGAATGCACGCGGTGGCGGGCAACACGTAATCCGGACTTTGCGTGCAATAGATCAATGCGTCTATTTCATCGCGTTGAATATCGCCCTTGAGAAACAACTTCTCGCAGGCACGGTAAGCAAGGTCCGACGCCGTTTCATTCTTGTCGATGATGTGCCGTTCACCGATACCGGTCTTGGCGAATATCTTGTCGACATCCCACTCGGGAAACTCGCGGGCCAGTGTTTCATTGTCCAGCGAATGAACAGGCAGTTCGTATTCTATGTCCACGATCCTGGCATGAGATGTCATGAGCATTACCCCGATATGCGTTTGGCAGGTACACCGAATACTGTAATGCCTGCGGCCACATTGCGTATCGCAACGCTGCCGGCTCCGACTACAGCCTGTTTGCCGACTTTGACGTTCGGCAGGACGCTGGCATGGGTGCCCATGAACACTTCCTCCCCCAGCACCACGCCGCCGGTAATATCGCAGTGCCCGCTCAATGTCGAGAAGTCACCGATGTCTGCATCGTGCCCCACCAGGCAGCCGATGTTGAGGGTCACGAATGCGCCAATGCGCAGGTCCACCGAAAGAACGGTTGAAGGACAGATAACCACACCCTGCCCGATAACAACGTTCTCGCCCATGATGACCGAGGGATGGATAAGCGTGAAAAACCGAGCCCCTTTGCCGAGTAGTTTTTCCATGACCAGACGCTTGTCGGCCGGCTTGGCGATGGCGCAGACGAGGTAATCCTCAGGCCCCGGCTCGTAGCCCTCCACCGACGAAACAACCGCCGGGTAATGATCGAATCTGGCGATGGAACCGGGGCCGTCATTGATGAACCCGGCGATGACCCAGCCTGGGTTCAGCTTCACCCAGTCCAGCAGCCACGTATGCACTTCACGCCCGAAAGCGCCGGCACCGACGATGAGCAATCTGTTTACGTTCATTGCGCCAGATACCCCCCGTCAACGACCATCGACGTCCCGGTCACCCAGCGAGCCGCCGGGGACAGCAGGTAATTGACCGCATAGGCGATGTCCAGCGGCTCACCAAAACCCAATGGATGCCGCTGCTCGACTGCGCTCATGGCATCGACGCCGACCGTGTCCTCAAGTTTGCGAGTCATTTCGGTTTTCACCACGCCTGGCGCGATGGCGTTCACGCGTATTCCGTCGCGGGCCAACTCGAGCGCCGCCGCGCGAACCATGGATTCGACCGCGCCTTTGCTGGCGCAGTAGGCCATCAGCGACGGCTGGGCGACCTGCGCCATCACCGATGACAGCAGAACGATGCTGGCGCCTTGAGTGAACACCCCTTTCTGCCTGAAAGACTTGATCAGCGAAAAGCCCGAGGTGACGTTGGTGGCAAAGACCGTTTCCCACTGATCAATGCCCAATGCGCGAATGGGCAACGGCATCTGTACGCCTGCGGCATGTACCAGCCCGTCGAAGGGAGCATAGGTTTTAGCCAGGTTTTTCATCCAGCCGCCAACCACCGAGCTCTCAAGCAAATCGAATGGCTCGACACCATGCCCTTCACCGTGAAGCTGCTGCCTGGTTGCCTCGAGCCGCTCCTGATTTCTGGCAACCAGCACCACCCGAGCCCCCTGCTGACTTAACCAGATCGCGACCTGGCTGCCGATGCCGGAAGAAGCTCCCGTGACCATGACCACTTTGCCGCTCAGTGAAAAAGGATTACTGCCCACTCAACACTCCTCTTGGGGGCTGAACCGTCCGATCCGGAAAAAACCGATCAAGGATTACTCTGTGACGAGGCTGATGACGTCATCCACACTCTTGCACGCGTTCAGGCGATTGGCCGACAGGCTCTTGCCCAAATGCTCATCGGCAAGCGACATGAAGGTCACCACCGCGATCGAGTCCCAATCGAGATTCTGCCCTTTGCTCAGACTGCCTTCGTCTGCTTCCATCGCTTCTTCGATCAGCCTGAGTACTTTGTCTTCCATCGCTCTGCTCCCTGACACAACCAACTGTTGGATAACGGTCTGCGCAGGCAGCGCCTGCACCTGATAGTTTGCAATAATCGAACCAAGCCACAGCAGGTATGCGGACGCCCTGATTACAGGGCGAATCACCGAAAAAATCAAAAGGACAGACAGAGAAGCCAAAAATATGGCGACCAGGCGACAGGATGATCGAGGCGTGCCTGCGGCATTGCGTCAATATAATGTCCACGCCCGTCGAGCATCGCTCACAGCAGCGAGAGTCAAGGCAAATAGATGCTGAACATCGCCCCGCCGAGCACCCCGCCATTGGCGATCTCGATGCGCCCCTGCATGCCGCCACGGGCGTGCAGTCGGGCGATGTGCGCGGCAAAATACAGGCCCAGCCCGGTGCTGCCGCTGCCCTGATTGATGCCCTGTACATAGTCGGTCTGCTGATCGATCAGATAGGCCGGATAGCCTGGGCCGTCATCGTTGATGGTGATTTTCAGTTGACCGTCTTCATCGCCGACACTGATGACAAGCTGCTCACGAGCAAAGCCAGTGGCGTTGACGATGATATTGCCCACCACCGAGCCGACCAGTTCGCGGTCGAAAAAGCCCAGCGGGCTCAGGATGTCGATGTCACAGCGCGCGGTAATGCCACGGCTGGCCAGCACTTCCTGATGATGAGCCAGTTGCGCCTCGATGAAATCGTCCAGCTCGTGATAATCGGGGCGTAACGGCATCTGATTGACGCCCAGTTTGTAGAGGCCGAGCAACTGCACCAGCATGCCATTGAGGTTGGCAAACTCGTAGCCGATGATGCCATGCTCCGGGGTGTCACGCTGCTGGCTGGAAAGCTTTGCCTGCCACTCGCTGTGCGCCTGGGTCAGCATCGCCAGCGAGTTCTTCATGTCGTGCACGGTGGAGGCAATCACCATGGAAAAATCGAGGCCCTGCTCTGGTTGTCGAGTCATGCGCCAAATGCCCTTTCCCTGAGTTTCTGATAGCGCTCGTAACGCGCATCGCTGTCCGGGATCTTGCCCAGTGTCGTCAGGCTGGCACGGCATTCGTCTATCGCCGCCTGCCCAAGGTTCTGGCCCGGATGAAGCAGTGACTGCACCATGTTCAGCACAATACTGATGTTTTTCGGCTGCAACCCCAGCGCACTGCGGAAAAACGCCTGCGCCTCAGGGAGGTTGCCTGCCTTGTAACTGCGTACGCCCTGCAGGTTGAAATCGACGGCCGCCTTGCTGGCCTCCAGAATCGCCGGATCGTCGGTCATGCTGGCCACGCTTTTCATCACGGCCGGGTCATCGCCATAGGCTTGCGCGCAGCTCTTCAAGACACTGGCGCCAGCTTCTTCCTGCCCCAGTTGCTTGAGCTGCGCCGCGACCATCAACGCAGCGTCGGCGCTGAGCACCTGCTCCATGCCGTCGAGTCTGGCCATCGCCTGCTCGGTGAGCCTGGCGGCAGTTTCCGGGTCCGAGTGCTGCAGGCTGGCGGCTTTCATCAGCCGCGTGCGCACTTGCAGGCCTTCGTCGTTGGTGTGTTCCTTGGCGACGTCGACAAGGGCGTTGTTGATCTCGACCCGCGTGCGCGCATCGAGCCCCTGATCACCGCCCTTGCTGATCAGCGCATGTGCCAGGCCGAGGTTGGTCTCCGGGTCCTTGAAGCGCGAATGCTGGCCTTGGGAAACCGCCTGGCGATACGCCTTGGAGGCGCTCTCGAAATCCTCGTTGCCGAGCGCCAGCTTGCCCAGCAGCTTCTGCCGGCGCACCGCCAGCGGCGACAGGCGCACCGCGCTTTCCAGCACGGTTTGCGCCCGTTTGCCATCACCCAGCGCCACCAGCACATCAGCCAGACCGTCGAACAATGCCGGCATGGTCGGAAACGCCTTGATGGCCTGTTCGTAAACGGCCTGCGCCTCGGCGGTTTTGCCGCGTTTGAGCAGCAGGCTGCCCAGCGCGCCGTACGCCCAGGGCGTGGCACGATCAGCCAGAATGGTCTTGAGAAACGCTTCCAGCGGCTCGTTCTGCTTCAGGTCGCGCAAGGCATCAGCCTTGTGGCGCAGGCACAACGGCGCGTAGCGCGGGTCCTGCTCGATCAGCTTGTTGCAGGCCGCCAGCACCTCGGCCGGCTTGCGACGATCAAGGGCCTGCAAAATCGGTTTGAGCAAGGTCTTGCGCTGTACCAGCTTTTCCAGGCGCTGGGCCAGCCCGGCGCGGTTGAACGGCTTGGTCAGGTAGCCATCCGGCTCCCACTCCAGCGCACTCATGACCATCGCCTGACTGTTTTCCGCAGTCACCATGATGAACACGCTTTCGTAACTCAGCAGCCGCTCGATCATCAAGTCTTCGAGCACCTGCTGACCGTTCTTGCGGCCATCGCCGAGGTTGAAGTCGTGCAGCACGAAGTCATAACGCTTTTGCGAGCACATGCGCAGAGCCTGCTCACCGGAGTCGGCGGTGTCCACTTCCTTGACGCCCAGTTCACGCAGCATCGACCTCACTGAACTGCGAAAGTCAGAGAAGTCATCGACGATAAGAAAGCTTTTTTGGTTGTACGCCAGCATCCGGATTCCTGCACAGGAGAGGGTAAAAATATGAGACCCACAGCCTGAAAATTAATCAGGCCCGGCTCGGCAGCCCATTTTCAGGGCGCACATAATAACTGATGGCAACATGCCATAAACTAATTCGCCGTTACCGCCCTTCCCGCAACAAGCCACGCAGTTCAGGGCAACACTCAGTTTTTCGACCATCCGGGCAGAAACTGTAGAACGAACATCAACTTCGCACCTCATGCGCATGGCAAACAGGCGATGATTTTGCGCAGTGGATCGACATTGCAGAAATGAGAAGGGAGTTTTCGGGAAGCAGAGCACAGATTGGTCGCGCGGCGTACGCGGCGCAAATCAGCAGACAGCGGGCCAACGCAAAAAACGTTGACCCACTCGACGTTCAGGCAGGTTTACACCCAGCCATCATTCTTTTTGCGGCCCTTGGTCAGCGCCGGAAGAATCAGGCCGACTAACAGGCCCGCACCAGCAATGCTGCCGCCGTAAACCATATAACGCATCATGACCTGTTTGTTTTCATCGCCAAGCCGCGCCTGCGTGGAGCGCAGTTCGGCCTGGGAGTCGGCCAACTGATCGTTGAGGACCTTGGTGCGGGCTTCCAGTTCATCGACCAGCTTCTTGCGCGCATCCAGCGTTTCCTGCATGCCTTGCACGCGGGTTTTCCAGGTGTTGTCGATGCCTGCCAGTTGCTCGGTCAGCTCGGCGACCTGCTGGGTCAATTGCGGCACGCGCTCGATCTGGCCAGGGACGTCCTGCAGGTCGCTGCTGGGAATCCACACTGTCGCGCCGCCTTCGCCACGCACCTGGCTGAAGTTACCGGAGGTGGTGAGCAGCTCAAGCTTCTGCCCGGATTTCAACGTGCCGACGATCCGGTGGCCATCAGTCGGCCCGCTGCGTACGTAAGTGGTGAGGCTGTCGCTGACCCAGCGATCATTGCCCGCGGCCTGCACGCTGGCAGGTACCACAAGGGTCAACGCAGCGCCAAACAGGCCAGCGCCGAGCACGCGACGCGAAACGGCGAACAGGCCGGGTGCACGAGAAAGAAGTGCAGAAAAATGACGAGACATGGCGATAATTATCTTTATCTGAATGAAAATAAAGCCTCGTTGAACGGGCCGGCTAACGATGGGAGCGGCAGGCAATTGAACGTTTTGCAACTCCTGCCCGGACGGGGTGTCTGCCAATCAGGCGTAATTGAAAGCGCCTGAAAATCCCTTTCTTGCAGGCCGTCCAGAAAGTCCATCAGCTAACAGACTCTGTGAAAGGGGTCAGGTTCACTATTGCCCTGCACAGGCGCCAAGATTCAGCCGCACGGTCATCGGAGCAAGTGCCTGCTTTCAAACGAATTCACCCCGCTGATTCAACCCCGCGATGCCGTATCAGGGCGCAAACAAGGATCGTGTGCTGTCCGACGTTTGCTTTCCCGGCCAAGTGCTGTAGAAAAGGCCTGACAGGCGTGAACATCAATGATGTTCACCATCCTGATGCTCGACTGCATCGCTCTAATGGAAAATAGAATGCTCCCAAGACAAGTGATTAACGCCACCGTAAGCCCCAAAGGCAGCCTTGAAACCCTGTCCCAGCGTGAAGTGCAGCAACTCAGCGCGGCCGGTTCAGGCAGCACCTACACCCTGTTTCGCCAGTGCGCCCTGGCCATTCTCAATACCGGCGCCCATGTCGATAACGCCAAGACCATTCTTGAAGCGTACGAAAGCTTCGAGGTGCGTATTCATCAACAGGATCGCGGCGTGCGCCTGGAGCTGCTCAATGCTCCGGCAGACGCGTTTGTCGATGGTGAAATGATCGCCAGCACCCGCGAGATGCTGTTCAGCGCCCTGCGCGACATCGTCTACACCGAAAGCGAACTGGACAGCCAGCGCATCGACCTGAGCAACTCTCAGGGCATCACCGATTACGTGTTCCACCTGCTGCGCAACGCCCGCACCCTGCGCGCCGGTGTCGAGCCAAAGATGGTGGTGTGCTGGGGTGGCCACTCGATCAACACCGAAGAATACAAATACACCAAGAAAGTCGGCCACGAACTGGGCCTGCGCAGCCTGGACATCTGTACCGGCTGCGGCCCCGGCGTGATGAAAGGCCCTATGAAAGGCGCAACCATCGCCCACGCCAAGCAACGCATTGTCGGCGGTCGCTACCTGGGCCTGACCGAGCCGGGCATCATCGCTGCCGAAGCGCCTAACCCGATCGTCAACGAGCTGGTGATCCTGCCGGACATCGAGAAACGTCTCGAAGCCTTCGTGCGTGTCGGTCACGGCATCATCATTTTCCCGGGCGGCGCAGGTACTGCCGAAGAATTCCTGTACCTGTTGGGCATCCTGATGCACCCGGACAACAAGGACGTGCCGTTCCCGGTGATCCTGACCGGCCCGAAAAACACCGAACCGTACCTGCAACAGCTGCACGCGTTTGTCGGTGCCACGCTGGGTGAAGAAGCGCAGCGTCATTACCAGATCATCATCGACAACCCGGCGGACGTCGCCCGGCAGATGACTCAGGGCCTGAAAGAAGTGAAACAGTTCCGCCGCGAGCGCAACGACGCGTTTCACTTCAACTGGCTGCTGAAGATCGAAGAAAGCTTCCAGCACCCCTTCGATCCGACCCACGAAAACATGGCAAAACTGCAGCTCAACCACGACGTGCCTACGCACGAACTGGCCGCCAACCTGCGTCGGGCGTTTTCCGGGATTGTGGCGGGCAACGTCAAGGACAAGGGCATTCGCCTGATCGAAGAGCACGGCCCCTATCAGATTCAGGGCGACCCTTCGATCATGGGCCCGCTGGACAAGCTGCTGCAGGCGTTTGTCGACCAGCACCGGATGAAGTTGCCGGGTGGCGCGGCCTACGTGCCGTGCTATCAGGTTGTGGCTTGACCCCATAACCTTGACCGGCAGGCAAACGGGGCGCGCTTGAGCGCTCCGTTTTCATTTCTGCTGACGAAATTCTCTGGGCGACTGCCCGGTGGCGCGCTTGAAAAACCGCGAAAAATAAGCCGGCTCGGAAAACCCCAGGCTGTCGGACACCTGATTGATGGTCAGGGTGGTGTAAATCAGGTTGCGCTTGGCCTCCAGCAACAGTCGCTGGCTGATGATCTGCAACGCCGACTGGTCGCACAGCCGCCGACACAGCGCATTCAAATGCGCGGCGCTGATGCCCATGGCCTGCGCATGTTGCTCGATGGACCAGTGCTCGCGAAAACATGTTTCCAGTTGATGCATGAACACCTGCAGATGCTCTCGCCCGCGGTCCATTGTCTGCACCTGTTCGCCGGCCTCTTCGCTGTTGCGCCGACTGAGCCAGACCACCAGCACGTTGATCAATGAATGCAGCATCAGATCACGACCGGCTCTGGGCTGTCGGTATTCACGAGCGATGGCGCTGAACAGCGTGTCGACGTAATGGCTGTCCGCCCCTAGCTCGTAACACCGTGCCGTGCGCATCGCCGAGCTGTCGAGCGTCGTCTCAAGCTGCTCCACCAAGGGTTTGGCCAGGCTGAGAATGTGCCCCTGAATATCTTCGGCAAACCTGAAAGTGTGCACGCTCAATGCGGGGACCACCTGCAGCGAAGCGGTCTCGACCTTGCTGACCCGGTCCTCGACCTTGAGCATCGCCTTGCCCGATTGCACATACAGCAACTGCACCAGGTCGCCATGCCGATGCGGCTTGATCTCCCAGTCGTGCATCCTGCTGCGCTCGGGGATCGACTCGCAGTGGATCAGGTCCGGCGTCGGCCAGGCGGTGGTTTCGCCATAAAGCTTGAACACCGGTATCGCGGTAATGGCAGGTCTGGACATGCGGCATGCCTCCTGAACCCTCGAAAAGTCCACATAATGCGCTGAATATTGCCTTCTTATCTCGACAGCATCCATTAAAAATACAGGAGACAAAAACAAACGCATCCCGCCGATCACGGTTGGCAGGGGGCACCAGAGAGGGCAACCATCATGAAAACCCAAGTCGCAATTATCGGTTCAGGCCCTTCCGGGTTGCTATTGGGCCAACTGTTGCAGCGCGCCGGCATCGACAACGTGATTGTCGAGCGCAAGAACCCCGACTACATCCTCTCGCGCATCCGCGCAGGGGTGCTCGAGCAAGGCATGGTCGATCTGCTGCGCGAGGCAGGCGTCAGTGAGCGCATGGACGCCGAGGGCCTGATTCATGATGGTTTCGAACTGGCCTTCGACGGCCGCTGCGAACGTATTGACCTGAAAAGCCTGGCCGATGGCAAGACCGTGATGGTCTACGGCCAGACCGAAGTCACCCGCGACCTGATGAAGGCCCGCGCGGCGATCGGCGCGATGACGGTCTATGACGCGTCCGACGTGAATATTCACGCGCCAAAAACCGACAGCCCCTACCTGACGTTCCTCAAAGACGGCGAAACCGTACGTCTGGACTGCGACTACATTGCGGGCTGCGACGGTTTTCATGGCGTGTCGCGGCAATCGATCCCGTCTCAAGCGCTGAAAATCTTCGAACGCGTCTACCCGTTTGGCTGGCTCGGCGTGCTGGCCGACACACCGCCGGTCAACGAAGAACTGGTCTACGCCAACCACCCGCGCGGCTTTGCCCTGTGCAGCATGCGCTCGGCCATTCGCACGCGTTATTACGTGCAGGTCAGCGCCGACGAGGAGGTCGAAGACTGGTCAGACGAGCGTTTCTGGACCGAACTGAAATCCCGTTTGCCCGCGCACCTGGCAGACCGCCTGGTGACGGGCCCGTCCATCGAGAAAAGCATCGCGCCACTGCGCAGTTTCGTGGTGGAACCCATGCAGTACGGCCGCCTGTTCCTGCTCGGCGACGCCGCCCACATCGTCCCGCCGACCGGCGCCAAGGGCCTGAACCTGGCGGCCAGTGATGTAAGTACGCTGTACCGGATCCTGCTCAAGGTCTATCGCGAAGGCCGCACCGACCTGCTGGAAAAGTACTCGCACATCTGCCTGCGCCGGGTGTGGAAAGCCGAACGCTTCTCCTGGTGGATGACCTCGGTGCTGCACAACTTCCCGGACACCGACGCGTTCAGCCAGCGCATCCAGCAGACCGAACTGGACTATTACGTCGGCTCAGAGGCCGGGCGCCGGACCATTGCAGAGAATTACGTGGGTTTGCCGTATGAGGCGATTGAGTAGCAGATGAGGACGCGGAGCGTCCAGCCAGGCATGCCGACGCAGAGCGTCGCACGATAGCGGTAGTGAGATTATCGTTCCGCACGCTCTGCGTGGGAATGCAGTTCTGGACGCTCTGCGTCCGATCTTGAGCCGCAGCGCACGATAGCGGTAGTGAGATTATCGTTCCGCACGCTCTGCGTAGGAATGCAGTTCTGGACGCTCTGCGTCCGATCTTGAGCAGCGTCGCAACGAGGACGCCGAGCCACGCAATACATGCCAGCGCAGAGCCATACGTTGTGCAATCACACAACACACCCCCCGCGTAGCCGTGCAAAACCCCAAAGCGTTTTCGCGACCCGCCCCCTATGATCAGGCGTGCACCCGGCAAGTCCCCTAAAAACAACAAGCACAGAGGAACACACGCCATGACCGCTACTTCGACCCACGAGGTGGGCGACGCTGAAGGCAATCATGTCTACCGTCGCATCACCCTGCGCCTTATCCCGTTTATCTTCATCTGCTACCTGTTCAACTACCTGGACCGCGTGAACGTCGGCTTCGCCAAGCTGCAGATGCTCGATGCCCTGAGCTTCAGCGAGACGGTCTACGGCCTGGGTGCCGGTATCTTTTTCATTGGCTACGTGTTGTGCGGCCTGCCCAGCAATCTGGCGCTGAACCGCTTCGGGCCACGCCGCTGGATCGGCCTGATGATGATCACCTGGGGCATCTTTTCCACCTGCCTGCTGTTCGTCACCACGCCGGTCGAGTTCTACGTGCTGCGTTTTCTGACCGGCATGGCCGAGGCCGGTTTCTTCCCCGGTATCGTGCTGTACCTCTCGCGCTGGTACCCGAACCAGCGCCGCGGGCGGATCATGGCGCTGTTCATGTCGGCCATCCCGGTCTCCGGGCTGCTCGGCGGGCCGTTTTCCGGCTGGATCCTCAATCACTTTGCCGCCGGTCAGGGCGGCATGGCGGGCTGGCAATGGATGTTTCTGATTCAGGGCCTGCCTACCGTGGCGCTTGGCGTGCTGGCGTTCTTTGTGTTGTGTGACAAGGTTGAAGACGCACGCTGGCTCACGCCTGAACAGCGCCAGCGGGTCAAGACCGATATCACCCACGATGAACTGAATCGACCGGTGCAAGGCAAAAGCTCAGTGGCTTCGGTGCTGACCATGCCATTCATCTGGGTTCTGGGCTTTATCTACTTCTGCATTCAGAGCGGTGTGTATGCGATCAACTTCTGGCTGCCTTCGATCATCAAGAACCTGGGTTTCAGCGACGCGCTGGTGATCGGCTGGATCAGCGCCGTGCCATACCTGATGGCAGGCGTGTTCATGCTGCTGGTCGGCCGCTCCGCAGACCTGCGCAATGAGCGCCGCTGGCATTTGGTCGTGCCGATGCTGATGGGCGCGACTGGCCTGATCATCGCCGCCAACTTTGCGACAGTGCCCCTCATCGCCATCCTCGGCCTGACCATCGCGACCATGGGTGCGCTGACCAGCCTGCCAATTTTCTGGCCCTTGCCCACCGCACTGCTGAGCGCCAGCGTTGCAGCGGGCGGGCTGGCGCTGATCAATTCAATCGGCCAGATGGCAGGCTTCCTCAGCCCGTATCTGGTGGGCTGGATCAAGGACCAGACCGGTTCGACCACCCTGGCGCTGTACTCGCTGGCCGCGCTGACCATCGTCGGCAGCCTGGTGGCCTTGCGGGTCAGCCGTCAGAGCGCGGTGAAGGTCCCAGCCGCTGCCTGAACACGCTTGTCCCCTGCCCCGAGCCAGGCCTGGTGCCTGGCTTTTTCTGTGATGCACTTCGGGGCGCTCTCCGTGTGCAAACCTTTGCGCACAGAGAACAGTCCGAAATCAGGTGCGGCTTTTATTTCACGCCCTGCAGCACCTAAACGAGCTTGCGCATATGTGCGCAAAAGGTTGCTCAGTATTGGGTGTTTTTTGCCTGGCAATTTAGCCTGGCCTTCATCGACCAACTCTATCTACTTGTTTTAAATAGATAAAATTTATTTCGGCATACTTTTTGGAACGGTGTTCTGCATACGGCGGGTGAATTGCCCGTTGCTGCGCAGAGAATGTCCCGCATGACCGATAAAAACGGCACCCATCAACAACGACGTGCTGCACTGTTCCCCAAAACCCCGGCGACCGCTACCAGCCTGTGCCCCTTCCGTGGACCGAATATCGCCATTGTGCCCGTGCGCTATGCGCTGGATCGCTCGCGCTACGACGTCAACCCCACGCAACTGAAGCCACTGCCCAAAGACGGCCATTGGGCCAGCCTGCCGAAGTTGAAAACACGCAGTTACACCTTGCGCCAACTGTACGACGGCTACGTTTACGTGTTCGACGAAACAGCCGGCACGCTGCATGAATACGTAGCCTCAGCCAGCGACGGCCATCTGAGCCGCATCGCCTGGACCGAGGCGCACATCGGTAATGACCAGCGAACCGGTGCCGATGAGGGACAACCCTTTCTGCTGTATCCACGAGAGCACCGCCTGCACATCGCCTTTTCCCCGATGCAGTGGACGTGGCGAATGTGCGAGCACATGCGCTCCCACGCCCCAAGCCGCGCGTTGTGGATGAAGGCGCTGGACCTGGCCAGCTACTGCCTCACCATGGCCGAACCGGACACCCTGCCGCTGGATCGCATCGCCGAGGCCGTGGCGGATATCGACAAAGACTGTGTTGTGGAAGATGGCCGTTTTGCAGATTCGGCGATTCCCAGTGCTCGCCCGCCATCAGAAGGCGCAGAACCCGATCCGTTATGGGCACCGCTGGGCGCCGATGTCTTCTGGCAAGGCAGCGTCTACGATCAGGACAGCTCTCTGGTCATTGCCCTCGATGACCCGCTTGCCGTTTTCAACGACTTGGGCATGCAGCTGGCCGCCGATCAGGCGGCTTTTCGGGAATGGCAAAGCGCCCACGAACACAAGATCCAGATTGCCCAGACCGCCGCCACGCTGTGCGGTGCAGAGAGCGAAGCAGAGAAGCTGCCAGCATCGGTGCGCGGTGATGCGCTGCGCACGCATCAGTACCTCAGTGAGGTCGAAGCGTACTTTGAGCAATGCATTCTTGAAGAAGCACAGATCAGCAGTAGCAACGTTCCTGGAGATTTTCTGCTGCTGCCGGACATGTTCAAGAGCCTGGACATGCGCAAATCGATCGAAACACGTTATGGCAGCGCGCCGACCGATGAGGGCGCGCAGGCCTGGAAAGATCGCCACAAATGGCGGCGCGAGGTCGATCTGAGCAGTGCGCGTCAGTACCTTTTGCAGCACCTGCCGACCGGAGACAAACGCCTGCAACAGGTGCGTGACACGCAAAGCGATTTCCAGCACTGGGCGGCACATATAGGCACCGAACCGCTCAAGCTGTTCATCGACACCACACACCCGAAAACCCTGCTGTATTTGCAGACGATCATGCTCAATCTGCAGATCATCTATGCGCAGGACAGCGCCGCAAATGCCTGGCTGGCCGAGCAGGAAGCTAACACCAGCAGCCTGTTTGGCACCCTGCGTTATGGTTTTTCGCCAGCGCTCAAGCACGCCCTGCATCAGGAAGCCGATGCACTGCTGAACGGCCTCGGCGACGTCACCAATCTGGCCACGCGCATCGGTGAACTCAATGGCGTGCTCAACCATCGGGGCTTTGCCGACAAGCCGTGGATGAAGGCGCTGAAACAGCCTGTTCAAGACACCTTCAAAGCCCTCGGCGAACTGGCCAGCGGTGCCGGCAAAGCCAGGTTTGAAAGTGTATTACTGGCATGGGTGCCCATCGACAGCCGCATGGCCCTTGGCAAGCAGCAGAACATCGTTGCGTTGCTTCGCACCCTGCTGATCGGCCAGATATTGCTCGACTCGACAGCACGCGTCGCGATCAATGAGCAGACAGTGACCAAGCTCAAACAGTGGGTAAGTGAGTGGCAAGTCCTCAACAAGCAAATCAGCGAGCTGGTGCGCAGTTGGCAATACCCGAACGCCTACAACACGCGCCAAAGCACCGCTCGCAACTTGCAGGCCCATAAACACAAACTGCGCGTTCACGAACTGAGCATCCCCGCCCTGCTCGACTTTCAGAACAACGAATACGCCAAACTATTGCAGGACGAGATTCGCCAATACTTCCAGTCCGGCAAAACCCTGACCAAGGACTGGCTCGCCCGCGCCAAAGGCTGGACCGACCGACTGGGCGGCGTTGCCGGCACGATCACCTGGGGCGTGGTCATGCTTAACCTGATCAATACCGCCTTCCTCTATCGGGACCTTACCCGGGATGGGGATTTCAGTACCAAGGACATTGGCAAGGTGACGTATGGATTGGGGTACAGCTTCAATCTGTTGATGGCGGTGTTTGTTGAAGCGCCGTGGGCGATTATCCGTACGGCCAAGCCACTGGTTATTGGCGGGTATGACGTGGGCATTCTTGATAAGTCGGCAGCTTATTGGAAAGCACGGGGTAACGCAGTCTGGGGTGATGCTATACGCGGGTTCAGGGGCTCGATGGTGGCGATGGGTGGGTTTGGGCTAGCGGCGGTTACACTTGAACTATTTGATGTTGCAGATGATTTTTACGCAGCAAAAACGTCAGAGGAAGAATATGGACTTCGTGTAAAGTGGTCTTCCGTATTAATGATGGGATTAGGTTCTGCAGCCCAATTGTTCGCAGGTTTTTTCCCCGCTAGCGCTTTTGCGATAATCGCGATGAATCCATGGTTCAGCGTAGCTCTGTTCGCAACGGGCTTTATCTATCTCCTTGCTACGATGTACCTTAATTACTTCAAGCAAGATAGTGTTGGCTGGTGGCTACGCAAGTGCTGTTGGTCCAATACAGCGAACTATCGCTACGCCGAGACTGCCGATGGCAAGCATGAAGAAGTGCGCGCGCTGATGGAAATTCAATTATCTCCGCAGGTCCATGTAAAAAGCACCGTGAATTATGAAAACCGTTATCTTGGCAAAAGCGATTATTACAGCGTCGCGGTACAAAATGGTGCTGGAGTACAAGTGCGATTGCCAAACGTGTTACGCGGGCAGACCGTGCATTTCAATGTCATCAGCAGCAAGCGTCCCTTGGGCGTGCTGACTGTAGAGAAAATAGATCAGCCGATACATGAAGCTTTTCTGGACCACGGGCAATTCAGGAAGCTCGAACAGTTCGGGACGCTTACCAACAAGTCTGCTGGCAAGGCGAGTGAAGACTTTACCTACCCCCGCATGCCACCTGAAAACGAAGACCTCATCTGGGAAACCTGGGTGCCGCTCGACAAGGACGCAACGTACCTTGAGCTGCAACTCTGGTACCCGGCCAATCTTTTAAATCCTGGCGGAGACGATAGAAGCTATCTGTTTCAGATGGAACTTGGTATACGAGGCGATACGGCTATTGACGGCCTGGCTGCTGTGGAACTCGAGGTAAAGGCATCTAGCAGGATCGGCGCTCTGACCCTGGAAGTCGCAGAGGGCACACCTGTATGACTCAGCTAGAAAAAGCTCTGAATCTGCCGAAAGGCAAAGACATCCTAAACTGGAAAATAAAAACCTTAGCGAGATCACCTAAAGAAATCATGATCACGCAGCTTGGGTTTGCCGCCTTCCATGTAATGGCAAGCTCACTTTTTATTTGGTTAGGCTGGGTAATGTTTTCAGACAGCCCATCCTCTCTCGTGTGCGTAATACTTGCACTTGGAGGCCATCTTGCCTACTTTATAGGCCTGCTCATCCGCCAAAAAACCATCTACAACTACACCCTCAAAACCGATGGCGCCACAGTCGAGTATTACCTGCACTACCCCGACTTCGCCTCATCCTTCTTCAAAGGCATCGCCATAGCCGTCATCCTGATATTCGTTTTCATCGCCCTTCTCACCGGCTCATTTCTCTTCCTGATCGGCCCGGTAGCGATGGCAGTTATCGCAGCCGTCAAGCTGCTGAATTGGGAAAACCCCGTCCACCATCGACAAACCGCCCCTTGGCACCTGC
This sequence comes from Pseudomonas sp. CFBP2511, assembly GCF_030209255.1. Lineage (NCBI taxonomy): Bacteria > Pseudomonadati > Pseudomonadota > Gammaproteobacteria > Pseudomonadales > Pseudomonadaceae > Pseudomonas > Pseudomonas sp. CFBP2511. The sequence continues at coordinate 283,549 of NZ_JARVSI010000028.1, forward strand.
ATGAGTTTGTCACGGTTGATCACAAGCGCCTGATGGTCATCATTCACTGCGACGACGTCACCACAGGCTTCGCCGCCCGCTTTCCCAGTAAGGAATTGATGACAAAGTACCTCGCGTTTCTCCACGAGGTCCTTCCTCCAAGCGCGGAGTACATCGAGAAGGCCTCGAACTGGAAGTAGCGCTGATGCTGTTCAGGCTTGAGTCTTCAACCCTCAAGCCCGAGAAAGCACATCAATGTGCGATCGGCACCGTGAAGCGAAACTCGCTGCCGTGGCCAACCTGGCTTTGCGCAGCTAGTTCGCCGCCGTGGGCCTTGATGATGCCTTGCGAGATATACAGGCCCAGGCCGGTGCCGGTCGGGTTGCCTTCCTTGACGGTCCAGTAGCGCTCGAAGATGTGTGGCAGCTGTTCAGGAGGGATGCCCTCGCCGGAATCGCGTACGGTAAACACCACTTCGTCGCCGTTGGACATCGCCGCCACACCGATCCTGCCCAGTTTCGGGGTGAACTTGATCGCGTTGCCGATCAGGTTGGACAGCACCTGGAACAGCCGCTCCGGGTCAGCATTGACCTTGATGTCGGGCTCGGCATTGAAGGAAATCTCGATGGACTTGTCCATCGCCAACGGGGCGAGCAGCGTATAGGCCTCTTCGAATATCTGGCTGACTTCCAGCGGCTGCGGCGTGATGGTGTAGCGGCCGGCCTCGATTTTCGAGGTGTCGAGCAAATCTTCGAGCAACACGTTCATGCGGCTGGCAGCTTGCTGCATGGTGTCGATTGCCGTGGAAATACGACGCGAGGTGTGCGGGCCGTCGGAGCTGAACGACTTCTGCATCATGCCGCACAGCATCGAGATGACCGTCATCGGGTTGCGCAGGTCATGAGACACCACCGCCACCAGTTCGTCGCGAGCACGCACCGCCTGCTGCTCCTTGCTGACCTGCCGGGACAGGTCATTTTCCAGCGCGGAGCGGCGCAGGTCATTGGCAGCGAACACATCGCCGTGGCTCCACTTGGCGGCGATCCCGGTCATTTCGACCTTCCAGATCTCGAACGACGTGCGCGGTCGCAGGCGCACAATGCTGTCCGAGGCGTCCAGGTTCAGCGGTTTGTTCGGGTCGCCGCTCCACTGAACGCTTTGCTTGACCTCCGGACGAAACCAGATCACGCCGTTATCCACAGGCTTGGGCAGGGTCATGGCCAGTACACCGCTGGCCACAGCCTGATAAGCCTCGGCGGGCGGGTAGACACTGGAAAGATGATGACTGGCATACACCGGCTCACCGCCTGCCGTCATCCAGGTGTGCAGCGCGCGGATATCCGACGGCTCCGGGCAGTTGCCGTAGCAGTGTGTTTGCCGGTCTTCGATGATGGCGACGCCGGTGGCGCCGACCAGGTCCATCAACAACTGCGGCTGCTGCGCCAGGCCATCGAACACGTCCGTGTCGGAGGTTGCCATCATCTGATGCAACTGCTGCAGGGTCTGAATCTTGGTCTCGCGCTGGCGGCTGACTTCCAGCGCTTCCATAGCGCTGATCTGCAACGACAGCACTTGGCCAATTGCCTGGCACGCGCTGCGCAGCTCATGGGACACGTACAGCGGCGTGCGATGCCCGCAACTGATCAGGCCCCACAGCTTGCCGCCCTGAATCAGCGAAACACTCATGGATGACAGCACGCCCATGTTTTTCATGTATTGGCAGTGAATCGGCGACACACTGCGCAGTGTCGAAAAACTCAGGTCAAGCTGCTGCTGGGTGTCCGGGCGCAATTGCGGCACCAGGGGCACCGGCGTGTAGTTGGCATCGGGAATGATGCGCAGCCAGTTGCGGCGATACAGTTCGCGCGCCTGCTCGGGAATGTCCGACGCCGGGAAGAACAAGCCGTTGAACAGTTCCATGGCCGGTGCCGACGCTTCAGCGATAACCTGACCGTGACCCTCTTCTTCGAACCGGTAGATCAATACCCGGTCGTAACCGGTCATTTTCTGGATTTCGCGAACACTGACTTCGTAGAGTGTCTGCAGATCAGCGGCGGCATGCAGTTGGCGCAACATACGCCCCATGTTGCCGGTGCGTTCGGAATAACTGACCGCCTGCGCGGCCTTGTCCTGAATTTCAAGTTCCAGAACCAGCGCGTCCTGGCTGCGATGCAACATGGCCTCGAACTCGACGCCCTCGACCGACATCAATAAACGTGGCACATCAACGAGGGAATCGTTGGCACTGGTACTTCTGATCACTTCAGCCCAGCCTGCACCCAACACGCAATCCAGCGTCTGCCCGGCAAGTTGATCGGGCACCTTGCCCAGCACGCTCTGCACATTGGCGCTGACTTGCAGGATCGTCAGTTCAGGCTCTTTGAGCGTGAACAACAGACCATGAGGCTGAATGGCCCCGGGAAACTGAATGGGCTCATCCGCACAATTGGCCAGGAGGACTTCAAAAGCGTCCTTGTCGAGTTGGCTCATAGCAGTACCTCTTGACCGTCGAGCCAGTGCTCGAAACATGCAAATGTGGAATGGGCCGCATGGGCTGCAGCCTCGGTAAATTCAACGCCTTGGGGCACAGCGTCAAGGTGGTTCAGAAAAACCTTCCAGCGCGGTCCGGTTTCAGCACCGTACACGTCGAGAAAGGCCGCGCCACTGTGTTCATCCAGCCCCAGACGCTTGAGCACCTCGCGGCGCAACACTTGCCCGCCCAATGTCGCGCCTTCAAGCACATACATTACGCCCAGACAGGCGCCGGGAGAATCGGTTATCGGTAATTGCGTGCAGTGCGGAAGTTGCCTGATGTCATGTTCGGACATACCCAGCGCGCACAAGTCTTTCACCAGCACACACGTCTTGATCCGGTCATCTGGAGTGAGCGCACAGGGCATGAACGTGCTGTCACGCAATGCCGCCTCAAGCGGTGCATAGAAGCCGTAATAGGCCTGCAACAAGCGAAGGTACAGCGCGTGGTCCAGAACAGACGAGAAAAAAGGCATGCGTTTTTCAAGTTGAACGTGCAACTGATTCGTTTCAGCGCGAAGTGCACCAATCAACTTCGGCGGGGTGACAGGTGAAAAACTTGCCGGCATCCAGAAAGGCTCTTGAGAGTGCGATAGACGGAAAACGTATCCGTGCGAAAACAGGCCGCCAAAATACAGATTCAACGCAGAACCTGACAGGCTTTTCCGGAATTGGCGACGAAACACCGTAGTGCATAACGAAAAACCGCCAGCGCTGCACAGTGGCGGTTTTTCATCGCCGGATAAATCTGCTATCGACTCAATGACAATAGTCGAAAACCGGCCGATGTACGTGTTTCGTAAAGATGCGGATCACAGTGGAAAGCACTTTAACATCATCGCGTGCCGAGTCCAGCGCTGCGCAAGCACCCGGCCCCAACGGATAGCTTGCGCACTGCGCTTTGCCTAAAAACATGTCCGATTGGTCAGCGCACGTTCTGGTACAACATCATTCGCGACGTTTCATGCAGGCCACGGGTAAGGTCTCGCAGGCGCTCGAACTCTTGCGGGTTCTGTTCGGCAACGTTGTCCAGCGGCGTTGGCGAGGCCAGGTCGTGAAGCGTCGGCGAGCTACCATCGTGCTCCATCTGCAGCAGGTAATGACGCGTGACCCCGCCGATCAACGGGAACGTACCCTCACGCAACACCAATGGCACAACACGCTCGCCCTCCGGAGCAGGCTGCTGAATGTCGCGCCCCATCGTACCGCTGGTGAATTCCATTCCGACCATGCCTGCCAGCGTCGGCAGCAGATCGGTGAGGCCGACCGCTTCATCAATGACCCGTGTGCCCAATAAACCGGGCGCGTGAATCAGCATGGGCACATTGTTGCTTTCCAGCCCCAGTTGCTCGAACGCCGGTGCCATGTGCGGAATCTGGCTGATGCGTGTGTTGTGGTCGCCGAACAGCACAAAGATGGTGTTCTCGTAATAGCCGCCAGCCTTGGCCAGGTCCATCAACCGTCCGATATTGAAGTCCAGCAGGCGCACGGCGTTGTACTGCTCCACGCTACGTGAACCGGCAGCCTGAACTTGCTCCAGCGTCTTGTCGCTGACCTGAAAACCGTCGTTGTCCCTGGGAATGGTGAAAGGCCGGTGATTGCCTGCGGTCTGCACGTAGGCAAAGAACGGTTTGTCGGCGGGCAGCGCACGCAGAATCCGGTCGCTTTCCTTGAACAGGTCAAGGTCGGAAATCCCCCAGACATCGACCTGCGGTGACTTCCAGTCGCGCTCGTCGTACAGGCGCACGTCGTCAATGCTGCGGCGGATCAGCGCGTTCATGTTGGCCCAGCCGGAATTGCCGCCAATCATGTAGAGCTTCTCGTAGCCCTTGAAGTCATTGATGATGGTGTTCTGGCGGGTCAGCAAGGGGTGGCGCGTCGCGGTCTCCTGCCGGGTGACGTCGGGCACCCCGGTAATGCTCGCCCAGACGGTTTTCGCGGTGCCGGTCACCGGCACATAGAAGTGCTTGAAGAACCAGCTTTGCGTGGCCAGATGATCGATATTCGGGGTCGGATTGAGCGGGTTGCCGTAGGCACCCACCGCGCTGGTGCCCAGTGATTCGAGCATCACGAACATCACGTTCGGCGGCCGCTCACCGGGCAGTCGATAAGGCTGCTCAGGTTGCTGACGCTTGAAATTCAGCGCCTGTGCATCGGGCTGCTGAACGCCCAGATAACGCGCCACCACCTCGTAATGCTCGCGCACTTTCGCTTCGTCGAAGTGCGACTGGGAAACCTTGAGCGTGTCGTACAAAAACAGCGCTGGGTTGAGCCCCAGCGCAGCCACCTGACTGTTACCGGAGAAAAACGCATCGCTCCAGCGCAACGGCACGGGGTTCTCCAGGTTGAGATTCTCGACCCGGCCCAGCAAGCCGAGAAAGGTCGCGCAGACCATCAATGCCGAGCCCCAGACCACCGACCAGCGTTTGATCGGCCGCGCCTGGCGGTTCAGCGTCACGCGTTCAAGCCTGAGCAACGCCCAGCCCAGCGCGACGACCGTCAGCAGCCAGCCGGCCGTGATCCACACCACCGGGTAAGTTTGCCAGAGCATGTCGCGGGAGATCTGCGCGTCTTCCAGATAGCGCATCACGCTGGCGTTGAGCCGCACACCGAGGTAGGCGTAGTGGCCGAAGTCGACGACATGAATCATCGTCAGAATCGCCAGCGCAATAATCAGATAACCCCGTGCCACCCAGCGCAGGGCAGGCACATTGATCAGGTTCCAGCGTGGCAGCCAGAGCAGCAGCGCAACCGGCAGCACGATCAACAGTGCCAGACGCAGGTCGAAGCGCAAGCCGATGCCCAAGGTCTGCACAACTTCACTGTGGGTAAACAGCGTGCCCGGCTCGACGCCGGAAAACCCGTAGAAAAACACGCCTCTGAGTAACGCCGACAGCAGGAACACCAGCGTGACCGCGCCCAGCCAGTAGCGCAGGCGTCGCGATTGCAACCAACTCATTGTTCTTCCTCTACACGTTGCCGGCAGACAGCGCAGCCGAACGGCGCTGCCCCATTGCCCGGCGATAAACAAAACGGATGGCCAGGCCCAGCAGAGCCCCGCAGCAATACAGCGCAAGCAATGGGTCGATCAGGTAATCCCAATAGTTTTCCGACGGCTTGATTCTGAACGTGAACGCCAGCGTAGCAACGGTCAGCATCGCCACAGCCAGCACATTGCGCAGGCAGATCAGCCCCAGCGCGATGACCGCAACAATGATGATCATCGGCCTCGGGTTGTAACCCCAGCGGTAGGGGTCGAAATAGGTCAGGCCGAGCGTGGCCGGGTACAGCGTCAGCGCCAGCGCGGCAAACACCAGCAGCATCACCCATCGCAGGGATGGCGCTATGGGCTTGAGCACGCCGAGCCGCTGCAGGGTCAGCCAGCCCAGCACCACCAGGCTGCTGATCGCCAGGTCATCGGTCAGGCTGCGGGCGTAGGACGCCATCGACAGGCCGTCAACCGAGACCACACTCAACAGCGACGCCGCCGCCAGCACGCCGCAGCGCCACCATAACGATGCGGTCAGCGGGGCGAACACGATAAATAACGTCCAGGCAAATGCCAGATGAGCCAATCCCAAAGCGATCATAAAAGCTGCTCCGCCAGCCAGGCCTCGTTGAAGCTGACATGTTTGATAAAGGTGTTATTCCACGAATAGACCAGGTGATACAGACCGTCAGGGCTACGTATGAAGTACGGATACTCGTACTCGAAATCGCAGCCCTGGGGCGCACAGACACGTTGATCCAGGTTACTCAGAAACTCTGCTTCCATCGGCTGGCGAAGTGCGCCACTGGAAGCTCGAAAGCCCTGACCGATGACCTCTTTATAAGCTTCCAGAGAAAACGGGGTTCCCAGCGGATCAGGCGACTTGTCCAGATCAGGCAGCGGTCGCCAGACTTTCATCTGCTCGTCGGTGCTGTACAGGCTGAGTTTGAAGCGCCCTTCGCGCAGGTCATTGAGCGCCACCAGCAGGCCCTTGCCCGGCACACCCACCGCCGCCAGCGACGAGTTAGGGTTGCTCGGCGCCAAGGGATACGGCTCGCTCCAGGTCTGCCCGCCGTCCTCGGTGCGGCTCGCCAGCACGCGGTGGAAAGTTTCGCCTGCATAACGCAGCAAGGCGACCGCGCGCTGCCCGTCGAGTGGCACGACAGTCGGTTGCAGGGAGTTCTTGCCTCGGCTGATGCGAAACTTGTCGATCACCTCGCCGTCAGCACTCAGGTACAGGTATTCAGCAAACTTTCCGAGAAACTCGTGATACACAGGCAGGCCGATCGAGCCGTCGGCATGAAACACCGGCGCACCCCGAACCAGCGTGCTGATGTTCAGAAACGGTGAGGTCACCAGTTGGCGCGGCGCCGACCAACTGGCCCCCATGTCGCTGGAGACCATCGCATTGACCGAACTGCCGGCCCAGCCACCGACCGAAACCGACACATAGAACAGCCACAGGCGGTTGTCCGGGGCCAGCGCAATCACCGGGTTACCCAGCTTGCGGATGTACTTGCCGGTACCGGTCTGGGTGGATTCGCGGGTCGCCAGCACCTGCTCGCCGCCCCACTCCTCGGCCTGCGCGTCGAAGCGCGAGGTGCGGATTTCCACGTCTCCTGCGCCCTCGCGGGAACCGGCAAACCACACCGACATCAGATCGCCGCCGGGCAACGCCGTCACCGCTGAGGAGTGCACGAAATCGTTCAGGTCAGAGGATGCAAAGCGCGAACTATAGGAAGCCTTGGGTGGCAGGCTCTCGGTGCCAACCGGGGCCGGGGTGACCGCAAAGCCGGAAATACGGTGCAGCGGATGGCTGAGCCATGCGCCGAGAAAAATCGCTACAACAATCAGGCCTGCGCTCCATGCAGTCAGGTTTCGGGAAATAACACGCATCAGGAGGCATCACTGTAGTGAAGGACAAGGATGGGGGTTCAGCGATAGTCATCTTCAGGCAACGGACGTCGTTTTCCTGTCAGCATCGACAACGGCAGGTTGTCACGCACTTGAAAACTTTCGAAGATGGCTGCGGCCATGTGCAGCACCACCAGGGCACACAACGTATTGGCGAGGATTTCATGGGTCTGCAAAGGCCAGTCGGCCCCCCACAGGGCATCGACCTCCTCCATCAGGAAACCGGTCAGGCCCATGCCGAAAATCAGCGCCATCATGAGTACCATGACCAGCGCGCCGAGCGGAGAATGACCGAGCCGGTGGACCGGCTTGCGATCTATCAGCGAGCGAACATGCGCGCGCAAACGCGCAGGGCTCGGCCAGAAATCGCTCCAACGGGCGCTGGTCGGCCCGAGGAAACCCCACACCACTCGCACCGCCAGCCAGGCAACCGCGTAATAGCCCAGCCAGACGTGCCAGTCGTCGCCCGCTTCATTGAAGAAATAATTGGCAACGAAAACACCCGCGATCGAGACGTGAAACAGCCTGACCAGCGGGTCCCACAGGCGCAGGGAGACCCGGCTCATTACTTGATCTCGGTCTTGACCGCTTTACCGGTGACCGGATCGTGATAGATCTCGACCTTGCGCTTGTCCTTGTCGAAGCCGTAGATCTCGTAGCAGTTGCCGTCAGTCACCTTGAACTTGCTGATCTCGTAACCCTGGGCCTTGAGCTGCTCCTGGAACTTGGCCTGATCCTGCCATTGGGACTTTTCAGCGGTGGTGCATTGCGGGCCGGCGAGCGCCAACGGGCTGGCCAACAACAGGGAAATCAGCAGAATTTTACGCATGGCAAATGCTCTCGGGCAGTGAAGGAGCGCCTACTGTGCGAAACCAATCTTAGGAAAAGCTTAATACGTAACAGCTGGTAACATCTTCCCGGACACACGGCGCTTCGCGGCACTGCGCGCGGGCGGCATCATGGCGCCCTTCTCACCCTACTCATTGGTCAACCCCTATGCGCCTGCTTCTTGTCGAGGATGATCGTGCGATTGGCCAAGGTATCCGCGTGGCCCTCAATACCGAAGGCTATACGCTGGACTGGCTGGAAGACGGGCTGAGCGCGCTGCATGCCCTGCGCAGCGAACCCTTCGACCTGTTGCTGCTCGACCTCGGCCTGCCACGCATGGACGGCTTCGACCTGCTGCGCCAGTTGCGTGCCGAAGAACTTGCCCTGCCGGTGCTGATCCTGACTGCCCGCGACGGCACCGCCGACCGCATCGCCGGGCTGGACGCGGGGGCCGACGATTACCTGATCAAGCCGTTCGACGTCGATGAACTGAAGGCCCGCGTGCGTGCCCTGCTCAGGCGCAGCCAGGGGCGCGCGCAGCCGTTGCTGGAACACGCCGGCATCAGCCTCGACCCGGCGTCGCAGCAGGTCAGTTTTCAGGGCAGCGAAGTACTGATGACACCGATGGAATATCAACTGCTGCACCAACTGATGATCCGCCCCGGCAAGGTGGTGACCCGCGAGCGCCTGTCCAACACCCTGTACGGCTGGCAGGACAAGGTCGAAAGCAACACCCTAGAAGTGCTGATTCACAACCTGCGCAAAAAACTGTCCACCGAGCTGATCCGCACCGTGCGCGGCGTCGGTTACCTGCTGGAGCTCAAGGCATGACCTCGGTACGTGCGCGCATTCTGGTCCCGGTGCTGCTGCTGTTACTGCTCGGCAACCTGGCCATCAGCCTGCTCGCCCTGCGGGACAGCCATCACGAAATCGAAGAAGTCTACGACGCGCAGCTGGCCCAGAGCGCCCGCTTGCTGCAAGGCGTATTGAGCCAGCGGGCAGCCGGCGAACAGGACCTGGACAAGCTTTATCAGGCGTTCGATCAAGCCATGAGCCGGGTGGGCACCAGCGGCGTGGCCCACCCCTATGAAACCCGCCTGACGTTCCAGGTCTGGCGCACCTCGGGCGAGCTGTTGGTGCGCTCGGCCGAAGCGCCCCTGCTCAGTGCGCCACCCGCCGCAGAAGGCTCACATGACCTGATTGAAAACGGCCACGAGTGGTGCGGCTTTTTGCTGGCCGATCCACAGCAGGGTTTCCTGATCTGGGTCGGTGAGCGTGACGATGTCCGTCAGGACCTGATCCAGCGCATTGTCAGCCACACCGTGTGGCCGACGCTGATCGGCGTGCCGTTGCTGGTGGTGGCAATCTGGCTGGCCATCGGCTGGGGCCTGCGCCCGTTACAGTCGATGGCCGAGGTCATCCGCAAACGCGATGCTGAAAGCCTCGAGCCTCTTGATGTAGCCCCGCTGCCCAAGGAACTGGAGCCCATGCAGCACGCGCTCAATCGCCTGCTGACCCAGATCGAAAGCGTGCTGGAGCGCGAGCGACGGTTCATCGCCGACGCCGCCCATGAACTGCGCACACCGCTGACCATCCTGCGTATCCACGCCCAGAACGCCCGCCAGGCGGAGAGCCCGGAGCAACGTCTGGAAGCACTGGATTTTCTCGTGCATGGCGTCGACCGCGCTGCCCGTCTGGCCAGTCAGTTGCTGACCATGGCCCGGCTTGAACCGCGCCTTGAAATCAGTCAGTTGCAAACCTTCGAGCTGAACACGCTGGTACGCGAGGAAATGGCCGAGCTGACACCACTGGCGCTGGAAAAGCGTGTCGATCTGGTCTTTGAAGCAGGCGATGACTGCGTGATTCACAGCGACCCCTCAGCCATCACCATCGCGCTGCAGAACCTGCTGACCAACGCGCTCAACTTCGCTCCGCCTGCCAGCGAGATTCGCGTGATGCTCCACCGCCAGGAAGACGGCAGCGCGCACTTGTCCGTCGAAGACGCAGGGCCGGGTATCGATGAGAAACAGAAGGCACGTCTGTTTGAGCGCTTCTACAGCCAGGGCCACAGCAATGGGGCAGGACTGGGCCTGGCGATTGTCGACATGATCGTGCGCAAACTGGAAAGCAGCCTGCACCTGCGCAATTCGGCGCAGGGCGGGCTGTGTGCGGAGTTGAGGCTCAAGAGCCGAACAGCCTAACGCTTGATCGCCTCAGAGCACGACGCGCAGGCATTGCCCGGCGTGGTACAGAGTGAAACCGGCGTCGTAGGCCAGCGCACGCAGGCCATTGGCCGAGACCTTTTTGTTGTTGCTGGAAAAACTCACCGGCAGCGCCGCCGCGTCGCCACTTAGCAGGTAATCGGCAAAGCATTTGCCCACCAGCGTTCCGGTGGTCACGCCACGGCCATTGAAGCCGGTCGCGGCCAGCAAACCGGGCGCAGGTTCGAACAGACGCAGCAAGTGGTCTGGTGTAAAGCCGATACGGCCGGTCCAGGTGCTTTGCCACTCGACCCGGCCCAGTTGCGGAAAATAATGCTGCTGGACGCGGTCTGCCCACTGACGAATGAACCACAGCGGATAATTGCCAGCATTGCCGAGGCTACCCAACAGCAGCCGCCCATGGGCATCGCGGCGAATGTTGCTGAGCACCGTGCGCGTATCCCATGAACCTTGCCCGCCACGCAGAATGTCCGCCTGCGCCGCACCGCTGAGGGGCTGCGAGGCGACCTGATAGTAATAGCCTGCAAAGATATGATTCTTGATATCGGTCCACTCACCTTCGGTGTAAGCATTGGAAGCGATGATCACTTTCTCGGCGCGGACGCTGCCGGTTGCGGTGGAAACCTTCCAGCCGTCGGCGGTGCGTTGCAGCCCGTTGACGGGCGACTCGCCAAACAGCTGACCACCCCGCGCCACCACGTTGAGCGCCATGCCCGACACATACGCCATCGGGTTCACCGTACCGGCGCGATGATCCAGCAACGCGCCGCTGACCTTGTCGGTGCCGCAGGCGTCTTCGCAGGCTTTGCCGGTCAGTAATTCAACGTTGGCACCGCGCCGCTGCCACTGCTCGGCGCGGCTTTTCAAATCCGCAAACCCCTTGGCGTTGTGCGCCATGTGCAGGTTGCCGGTGCGAGTGTCCTGACAATCGATGCGGTACTTGTCGATGGTCGCAAACACCAGCGCCGGCGCTGCGCCCAACGCAGTATTGAGGCGGCTGGCCTCGACGCTGCCCAGGGTTTTCTCCAGTTCGTCGGGCGCGACCCAGGTCCCGGCGTTGACCAGACCGACGTTGCGCCCGGAGCCGCCGTGGCCGACCTGATGCGCCTCGACCACGCACACCGACTTGCCGCCCTCAAGCAACTGCAACGCAGCCGACAGGCCGGTGAACCCTGCGCCGATGATGCACACATCGGCGTTTCGCTCACCGGTCAGCTGCGGGCTCAGCGGACGTTGCGGAGTCAATTGTTCCCACAGACAGCCTTGAGCAAACTGCACCATCGAAAAACTCCAGCAATGTCAGTGAAAAACGCCCGGTTCGGATCAGTCGAAAACGATGCCCTGAGCCAGTGGCAGCTCGCGGGAATAGTTGACGGTGTTGGTTTGCCGACGCATGTAGGCGCGCCACGAATCGGAGCCTGATTCGCGACCGCCACCGGTTTCTTTCTCGCCACCGAACGCGCCGCCGATTTCTGCGCCGCTGGTGCCGATGTTGACGTTGGCGATGCCACAGTCGCTGCCCGCCGCACTCTGGAAAGCCTCGGCTTCGCGCAGGTCAGTGGTGAAAATGCACGACGACAGGCCTTGTGGCACTTCGTTGTTCAGGCGCAAGGCTTCTTCAAAGTCGTCATAAGCCAGTACGTAAAGAATCGGCGCGAAGGTTTCGTGACGGACGACCTCGGTCTGACCCGGCATTTCGGCGATGGCCGGCGTGACGTAATAGCCGTTCGGGTATTTATCCTGCAATTGACGCTCGCCGCCGAACACCTGACCGCCCTCGTCACGGGCCTTGGTCAGGGCGTTCTGCATGGCCGAGAACGCCTGTTGATCAATCAGCGGGCCGATCAGATTGCCTTCGCGCGGGTCACCGACACGCACCTTGGCGTAGGCCGCTTTGACGCGGGCGACCACTTCATCCTTGATCGAACGGTGCACAATCAGACGGCGCAGCGTGGTGCAGCGTTGACCGGCGGTGCCCACGGCGCTGAACAGAATGCCGCGCACGGCCAGGTCCAGATCGGCGCTGGGGGCCAGAATCATCGCGTTGTTGCCGCCCAGTTCCAGAATAGTGCGGCCGAAACGTGCGGCAACCCGCGGACCGACTTCGCGGCCCATGCGGGTGCTGCCGGTGGCGCTGATCAGGGGCACGCGCGGGTCATCGACCAGCGCTTCACCGGCGTCACGATCACCAATGACCAACTGCGCCAACGCGGCCGGTGCGTCACCGAAAATCGTCAGCGCCTTGTCGAACAGCGCCTGGCACGCCAGCGCGGTCAACGGCGTTTTTTCCGACGGTTTCCAGATCACCGGGTTGCCGCAGACCAGCGCCAGCGTGGTGTTCCATGCCCAGACCGCGACCGGAAAGTTGAAAGCGCTGATCACGCCGACCACGCCCAGCGGGTGCCAGGTTTCACGCATATGATGGCCAGGACGTTCGGAAGCGATGGTCAAGCCGTACAACTGACGCGACAGGCCGACGGCGAAGTCGCAGATGTCGATCATTTCCTGCACTTCACCCAGACCTTCCTGAGTGATCTTGCCCGCCTCGACCGACACCAGTTCGCCAAGGTCAGCCTTGTGCTCGCGCAGCACTTCACCAAAGATCCGTACCAGCTCGCCACGGCGCGGGGCCGGTACGGTGCGCCACTTCAGGAATGCGCTGTGGGCGCTGTCGATGCGCGCCACCACCTGCGCCTCGTTTTCCAGGGTGACCGAGGCAATCTGGCTGCCATCAATCGGGGTGTAAACCGGATAGTCCCCTTGTGTGTGGGCACTGTTCGCCACGCCCAGACGTGCTAATAACTCGGCAACCATGTTGATGCTCCTGTCATGGACTAAAAATCATTGATGACAGCAGTATCGACCCGGACGCGGCCCGCCCACAAACGACGTTTTTGAAAAACATGATTCCTTTTAGGAATGAACTATTGGCTTCCGAAGCCATTAACTGCCGCAACATCGGGAATTATTGGAATGATCCAGTGATTTTATTTCGTTTGCGGCCGAGGTCCGATGTTTGTTTGGATACGGCCAGCATGATCACCCCCAGTACGATCACCTGTAGCCAAGGCCAGACCGATGAGCGAACACATCAGCGAATCCATTTCCTTTGTCCACAGCATGACCTTGTCCCACGGCCGCAATGCTGAAGTCTGGGACACCACGGGCAAGCGCTACATCGACTTCGTCGGCGGCATCGGCGTGCTCAATCTGGGGCATTGCAACCCGCAGGTGGTCAAAGCCATTCAGGATCAGGCGGCCAGGCTTACCCATTACTGCTTCAATGCCACGCCTCACGATCCGTACATCCAGTTCATGCGGCAACTGACGCAATTTGTGCCGGTGAGCTATCCGCTGAGCGGCATGCTTACCAACAGCGGTGCGGAAGCGGCGGAAAATGCCCTGAAGATCGTGCGCGGCGCGACGGGTCGCAGCGCGGTGATTGCTTTCGACGGCGGCTTTCATGGCCGCACGCTGGCGACGCTGAACCTCAACGGCAAGGTGGCGCCCTATAAACAGAAAGTCGGCGTGCTGCCCGGCCCGGTGTTCCACATTCCGTTCCCCAGCAAGGACAACGGCGTGAGCACCGAACAGGCGCTCAAGGCGCTGGAGCGGCTGTTCAGTGTCGAAATCGATGTCAACGATGTGGCTTGCATCATCTTCGAGCCGGTGCAGGGCGAAGGTGGTTTTCTGGCCATGGAGGCAGATTTTGCTCAGGCGCTGCGAGCGTTCTGTGATGAACATGGCATCGTGTTGATCGCCGATGAAATCCAGTCCGGCTTCGGGCGTACCGGGCAGCGCTTTGCGTTCACCCGGCTGGGCATAGAACCGGACCTGATTCTGCTCGGCAAAAGCATTGCCGGGGGTATTCCGCTGGGTGCGGTGGTCGGTCGCAAGGCGCTGATCGACAGCCTGCCCAAGGGCGGACTGGGTGGCACCTATTCCGGCAACCCGATTGGCTGTGCGGCGGGCCTCGCCTCGCTGGCGCAGATGACCGATGAAAACCTGTCCACGTGGGGTGAACAGCAGGAGAGTGCCATTGTTTCGCGCTATAACGCCTGGCAGGCGAGCAACCTGTCACCCTACCTGGGCAGGCTGACCGGTGTGGGCTGTATGCGCGGCATCGAACTGATCACGCCGGATGGCAATCCCGGCACCCGACAGCTCGCCGAACTGCTGGGCGCGGCCCGTGACGCCGGGCTGTTGTTGATGCCCAGTGGCAAGTCGCGGCACATTATCCGGCTGCTGATTCCGCTGACCATAGAGCCCGACGTGCTGCACGAAGGGCTGGATATTTTCGAGCGTTGCCTGGCGGCGCTGGCTTGACCCGTACGGAGAAAACACCCTGATGAGCACTGCACGCTTTGCCGACCCGGACCAGATTCGCGCCGGGTTCTCACGCGCCATGTCGCAGATGTACCAGCACGAAGTGCCGCTGTACGGCACGCTGATGGAACTGGTGAGCGAGGTCAACGCGCAGGTCATGAGCCGCGACGGCGAGGTGCTGGACAGTTTGCGCCAGACGGGCGAAATCCAGCGTCTGGACATGGAGCGTCACGGCGCGATTCGCGTGGGTACGGCGCAGGAACTGGCCACCCTCGCCCGCCTGTTTGCGGTGATGGGCATGCAGCCGGTCGGTTACTACGACCTGACGGCAGCTGGCGTGCCGGTCCACTCGACTGCCTTTCGTGCTGTGCACGAGCAGGCATTGCAGGTCAGTCCGTTTCGGGTGTTCACCTCGTTGCTGCGTCTGGAGCTGATCGAAAGCGACAGCCTGCGCGAGTTCGCCAGTCGTGTGCTGGCCAAGCGCACGATCTTCACGCCTTGCGCCTTGGCGCTGATCGAAAAGCATGAAGCAGACGGCGGCTTGAGCGAGCCCGACGCCGTCGAGTTTATCCAGCAGGCGCTGGAAACCTTTCGCTGGCATAACACGGCGACGGTCTCGCTCGACGAGTACCGGCAATTGAATGCCCAGCATCGCCTGATCGCCGATGTGGTGGCGTTTCGTGGCCCGCACATCAACCACCTGACGCCGCGAACCCTGGATATCGACGCCGTGCAAAGCGGCATGCCCGGCAAGGGCATTACGCCCAAGGCCGTGGTTGAAGGACCGCCACCTCGTCAGTGTCCAATCCTGTTGCGCCAGACCAGCTTCAAGGCGCTGGAAGAACCGATCAGCTTCATCGGTCAGGGTGGCAGTGAGTCGGGCAGTCACTCGGCACGCTTCGGCGAGATCGAACAGCGCGGCGCCGCGCTGACGCCCAAAGGCCGCGAGCTGTATGACCGGCTGCTGAACGAGGCCCGCGATGCACTGGGCGAGTTCCCCAATGAGGCCAATGCCGTGCGCTATGCCGGGCTACTGGAAAAGGCCTTTCAGGCATTCCCGGACAGCCATGATGAAATGCGTGCGCAGGGTCTGGCGTATTTTCGCTATTTCCCGACTGACACGGGCGTTGCGGCCCGCGCATCCGGCAGTCTGGAGCAGCTTGTCGAGGCAGGCCATGTGTGCTTTGAGCCGCTGGTATACGAAGACTTTCTGCCGGTCAGCGCGGCAGGTATCTTCCAGTCCAACCTGGGTGACAACGCCCAGGCGCACTACGCAGCGAATTCGAACCGGCAGGATTTTGAGCGGGCGCTGGGGCGTGGGACGCTTGATGAACTGGCGCTGTACGCCGACACCCAGCGGCGGTCACTGGAAGACTGCGCCGAGGTGCTGGGGTTGAATGAGTCATAACGGGTGAGAGTGCGTGGGAATACAATTCGCGACGCTCTGCGTCGTAAAAAGAGGACGCGGAGCGTCCGGAACGGCATGCGACGCGGAGCGTCGCACGATAGTTGAGGTAGTTGAGGTTATCGTTCCCTACGCTCTGCGTGGGAATGCAGTTCGCGACGCTCTGCGTCGCAAAAAGAGGACGCAGAGCGTCCAGAACGGCATGCGACGCGGAGCGTCGCACGATAGTCACTTTCAAGGGCCGTGCGGCCCTTCCTGTGTTCTGTTTAAAGCAACGGTAAATAAAATTCGCAATATTGGTGTGCACCCCTGCGCTATGCATACTGCGATGGCGAGTGGACAGCAAGGTGCTGTATTCACAGGCTCATCCCTTCGAATAACGCACATGATGATCCGCTGGCATTGGCTCGAAGCAGCCTGGGTCTGAGTCACGTTCCAGACCTCATAAAAATACTCGGCCGGATAACGGTCTCCATGGCTCCATGGACTTCAAAGCTGCCCTGGCGTGTCACTGCGCCGACCTGAAAAACAGAATAACGATTGATAAGGCCTGTAAAAGGCCATTCAGCAGGCAAGGGGATCATCATGCAAAACTCACACGCTGCAGCGTCGGGCGACAATCAGGCCGTCTCATCGATGGTGAAACTGTATGTCTGGGCCGCCGTTATCCTCATCATTGCCGAAATGATCGGCGCTATCAGCATTCCGCTGGGCCCCGGCAAAGTGGTGTTGCTGCCCATGGTCTGGGCGCTGCTGATCGGTGCGATGGTCGGCATCGCCAGCCGCCGCCTGCCGGGCAGTATCGGTATCGATCACGGCATCCAGCTGCGTGCAGCCTCGATCCTGCAACCCGCCCTGCTGATTTTCATCGCCAAACTCGGCCTGGTGGTCGGTGGTTCGCTGCCCGTGGTGTTTGCTTCTGGATGGGCGCTGGTGTTTCAGGAATTTGGGCACTTTGTCGGCACCGTGGTCCTGGGCCTGCCGGTGGCACTGATGCTCGGTATCAAGCGCGAAGCGATTGGTGCGACATTCTCGGTCGGCCGCGAGCCAAGCCTGGCAATCATCGGCGAACGTTACGGCATGGACTCCCCGGAAGGTCGCGGGGTGCTCGCCGAGTACCTGACCGGCACGCTGTTTGGTGCGCTGTTTATTGCCATCGTCGCCGGTTACATAGCCAGCCTGGGGATTTTCCACCCCAACTCGCTGGCGATGGGTTCGGGCATCGGTTCGGGCAGCATGATGGCGGCCGCAGCAGGTGCAATCGCCGCGCAACAAACGCCGGAAGTCGCCAAGGAAGTCATGACCCTGGCCGCTGCGTCCAACCTGATCACCACCACCATCGGCACCTACTTCACCCTGTTTATCTCCCTGCCGCTGGCGGTGTGGGGCTATCGCGTGCTCGAGCCGCTGATCGGCCGCACTACCAAAGCGTCCATGAGCGAGGAAGGCATACGCCACAGCGACGTGTCGCTGGACGTGCCGGAGCTGGGCTGGTCGGGCAAGATCAGTGCGTGGCTGGCAGCCGGCGCGCTGGCGTTGATTGCCAACTATGTCGGCTACAAGACCTTGTCGGCGGATGCGTTTACCGGCATGGGCATCATGATTTTCTGTGCCTTTGTCGGCGAGGCGCTGTGCAGCCTGATCGGCCGCAAGATCCCGGCAGTGTGCACGGTTTCGCTGGTGGCGATGTTCCTCACCTCCCCCGCTTGCCCGTGGGCCGCCGAGATTGCGCGGCTGACCAGTTCGATCAATATGCTGGCGGTCATCACGCCGATGCTGACCTTCGCCGGCCTGTCGATTGCCAAGGACCTGCCAGCCTTCCGCCGCCTGGGCTGGCGCATCGTGCTGGTGTCGTTCCTGGCCAACTTCGGCACCTTCATCGGCGCGGTGTTGATTGCCGAGATGTTTCACTGATTCTGTGCGCGGCTAATGTGCTGCCTCGCCCACCAGCCAGTCATGCACCGCGCGGCGTGCCGGGGTGTTGAGCGCACCTTCGCGATAGGCCAGGACGTATTTTTTTCTGGCCTTGATCGGATGCCCGAACGGCACGATCAGCAAGCCTTGTTCCAGCTCGTCGGTAATCAGTGCCTTGCGGGCAATGGCCACGCCCATGCCCATGCGCGCGGCGTCGATGGTCAGGTGATTGCGGTTGAAGGTGTGGCCGCGACGCACGTCGATGCCATCTGCACCGATGGCGGTCAGGTAAAACTCCCATTCTGCGTATTCGTAGCTGCCGCGCCAGGCGGTAATGTCGTGCAACAACGGAAAATGCACCAACTGGCTGGGCGTATCCAGCGGCGGCTTGCCCACCAGCAGGCTTGGCGAACAGACCGGGAACAGCTCTTCTTCCAGCAACGGCGTGGTCGATAACCCCGGATAGCTGCCGTCATTAAGGTCAATGGCCAGATCGAAATCGTCATCGCGCAACGACCCGCTGCTGTCTTCGGCGATGATCCGCAACTGGATGTCCGGAAACGCGTCCTGCAAGCGCGGCAGGCGTGGCATCAGCCATTTGCTGAGGAATGACGGAATGCAACGCAGCTTGAATACCCCGCCGATGCGCCCCGAATACAGCAGGCGCAGCTCTTCGCTGATGCGGCTCTGCACCTCGTTGGCGACCACCGCCAGGCGCTGACCTTCGGCGGTCAGCTCCAGCCCGCGCCCGACCCGATGAAACAGTGCAAAACCCAGACGCTCCTCAAGCTGGCGCATCTGCTGGCTGATCGCGCCGGGGGTGACGTGCAGTTCCTCCGCGCAACGGGTGAAAGAGAGGTGTCGGGCCGCACAAGCAAAGACCTGTAACCAGGCGTGCATCTGCGCGTTGAAGATTCTGCTCATTGAAGAGTTCCGCTAAAGCGTTGCATAGCAACAATCGTTTGTCGTTTTGCCAGTCCAAGCCAAAGATGAAGACCAGAAAGAAGGAGTCTGCAACTCCTCTGCATCATCTCATTTGAAGGACCTCCGTGATGGCCATCAGCGTCTTCGACATGTTCAAAATCGGCATCGGGCCGTCCAGTTCCCATACTGTCGGGCCGATGCGCGCCGGGGCACTGTTCGTGACCGAGCTGCGCAACCAGAACCGGTTGCATAGCGTAGAACGTATCGAGGTGCGATTGTACGGTTCTCTGTCGGCCACGGGCATCGGTCATGGCAGCGACCGGGCGACCGTCATGGGTTTGATGGGCGAATGGCCAGACCAGATCGACCCCAGCCAGGTCAACCAACGCATCGACGCCTTGCGCGCCGACAACCAGCTGATGCTGGCGGGTGAACAGGCCATCACCTTTGTCTGGGAGCGGGACATGTGCCTGCTCGACGAAAGCCTGCCCTACCACCCCAACGGCATGACCCTGTGCGCCTACGGCAAGACCGGTGAAGTGCACGAGCAGACCTACTATTCGGTAGGCGGCGGCTTTGTGATCGACGCCGAACAGGCCGCCAGCGGCGTGCTGGACAATGACACCACCGTGCTGCCCTACGATTTTTTCAGCGGCGCGCAGTTGCTGAAACTGTGCAAGACCCACGGCATGAGCATTTCCGAACTGATGATGGCCAACGAGAAGGTCTGGCGCAGCGAGGCAGAAATTCGCGAGAAGATCATGGTCATCTGGACGGCAATGCGCGCCTGTGTGGACAAGGGCCTGCTGGAAACCGGCATTCTGCCGGGCGGTTTGAACGTGCGTCGTCGCGCTTATCGCCTGCACCAGAGCCTGCAAAACCTCGACAACCCGAACGTGATCGGCTCGACCCTGAGTGCCATGGAATGGGTCAACCTGTTCGCCCTGGCGGTCAACGAAGAAAACGCCGCAGGCGGGCGCATGGTCACCGCGCCCACCAACGGCGCGGCCGGTATCGTGCCTGCGGTGCTGCATTACTTCATGAAGTTCAAGCCCACGGCCAATGACGACGATGTGGTGCGCTTCTTCCTGAGCGCCGCAGCGGTCGGCATTCTGTGCAAGAAAAATGCGTCGATCTCGGGTGCCGAAGTGGGTTGTCAGGGTGAAGTCGGCTCGGCCTGCGCCATGGCCGCCGCCGGGCTGGCGGAAATTCTCGGTGCGACCCCCGAGCAAGTCGAAAACGCCGCCGAAATTGGCCTGGAACATAACCTGGGGCTGACCTGCGACCCGGTCGGCGGGCTGGTGCAAATCCCCTGCATCGAACGTAACGCGATTGCTGCCGTGAAGGCCATCAATGCCGCACAAATGGCCCTGCGCGGCGACGGCGAGCACCACATCTCGCTGGACCACGCCATCCGCACCATGCGCGACACCGGTGCGGATATGCACGACAAATACAAGGAAACCTCACGCGGCGGGCTGGCGGTGAACCTGATCGAGTGCTGATCGGCCCAGGCGTTTACTGATTCAACAGCGTCGAACCCGAATAGAAAATCCCGCCCAGCGCGATCAGCAGCAAGGTCACGCTGGAAACGATTTCGATCTTGCGCTTGTACTTCAAGGCCAGTTTCTGACGCATGAGGAAGATGTAGGCGAACAGGATCGACAGGTCAATGATGATCCACAGAACCGACAACAAGGCGATGCTGCCCTTGAACGACTCGGTGACGTGGATGAACTGCGGGAAAAACGAGACGAAGAAGATAATGTCCTTAGGGTTGGAAATCCCTACCAGAAAGCCGGTCACCAGCCCGCTGTGCCGGCTGCGCGCAGGCAACGGCGCTGGCGCGGCTTCGGGCTGCGACGGGGCGTAACGCAACGCCTGCTCCAGCGCCTGCACCGACAGGTAAGCGATAAAGAAACAGCCGACCAGACTGATCCAGTTGAGCATGCTGACGCTCACCGACAACGTGCCCGTCAGGATCAATGCCGCGACCATCACCAGCACCAGCGACGCCCAGTTGGTGCCCAGCGCCGTCAACATCGCGCGTTTGGGCCCGCACGCCAGGCTGGTGTTGACGATCAGCGCCACCACCGGGCCCGGGGTGATGATCAGCATGAACACGCTGAACATGTAAATCAGCAGCAACGATATATCCATGGGTACTCAACGCTCGTTCAAATGGTCAGTCTTGTCGACTTTGATGTGCAGAGGGCAACGGGACAACGCCAGCCCGCCCTCTTCATATAACTGATACTGCTTCCATTCCAGGCTGCTGCGATCACCAAAAAAGCCCAGTGTGTCGGGCACTACCCCGTTGTTGTAATCGGCGATGCGCTGACGAATCTTTTCCCTGACCTTGCGACCGCTTTCCGTCTCGGCGCTCGCTACTTCGTCAAAGTTCTCCCGAGGGTTGACCACAAACACGATGTGCCCACCCAGCGAGCGGCTTTTCATGGCGCTGTGACGGGGAAAGCTCATGTTGATGAACATCGGCAGCCCGGCGAAGTGATAAGTCCATTCGAACACCTCAGGGTCTGTGCAGGCCTTGGCGGGCCAGGGCGATCGGTCGCCGTCATGCAAATGTTGCAACGTGGCCCACGCATAGGCCTGTTCTTCGGCCAGGCTGTTGAAATCGTTTTTCTCGAAAATGACAATTAGCGGGTTGAACAGTCGGTCTTCAAGGGGCGTGTCGTTGACGAACTTCACGTACTCTTCCATGCCGTCACGAAGCGCTTGTTGCTCATGTTCACAGGGGATGAACAGCAGCAGACAACTTCCGGACTTGTTGGCACGGCGTCCAAACAGGCAAGGGAACCCCTTGTCACTCAGCACCTGTTCAAATTGCCTGTAAGCCTGAACTCTCCAGCCCATTTCCAGGGCGGTGTCACTTTCCAGCAAGTGCCTTACAACGGATTGACGCAACAGCATTTCGGACTTGGGCAGCATATTCCCTCACGCACGCAGCAGATAAGAACACCGCCTTATTGTTTATTTTTTACGACAGTGACGAGCCGGCGATTCTGACCGCAGGCGCGTGCGCGGAAAAATGGAAAAAGGTGTAACCTACTATGATAAATAATCATGGTTAGTTATCACATGACTGAACGTATCCCGCCGCTTTACGCGCTGAGAGCCTTTGAAGTAGCGGCTCGATCATGTTCATTTACACGTGCTGCGCAGGAATTGTCGCTGACCCAGAGCGCCATCAGCCGCCATATCCGTACGCTGGAAGAAACCCTCGGCTGCCGATTGTTCGAGCGCAATGGCCCACGGCTTTCGTTGAGTGACGAGGGGCGGCGGTTGTCGAGTCAGCTCAAGATCGGCTTCCGGATCATCGAAGACGCTTGCCAGCCGTTCCGGGGTCAGGGCGCGAATTTGCGCCTCAAGTCACCGTCTACCCTGACCATGAGATGGTTGCTGCACGCACTGGAATCCTTTAAACGACCCGCGCCCGCCCTGCCGGTCCAGCTTTCCAGTGTGTGGATGGACTTTGACAGCGTGGACTTTTACTCGGAGCCGTTCGACTGCGCGATTCTGCTGGGCAATGGCAGCTTTGGTGCCGAGGTGGAAACCTGCAAGCTGTTCGATGAATGGCTGATTCCGATCTGCTCGGCAGACACTTTGGGCGATCAGCCGTGGGGGACGGAGCGTTTGCAGGCGGCTGAACTCATTCATCCGTCCAGTGACCGTCGCGACTGGCGGCGCTGGTTGAACCGGATGGATCTGGCCGGTCAGGTGACATTGAGCAAAGGCAAGGTGTTCGACACGCTCGATCAGGGCATTACGGCTGCGGTCAGGGGGCATGGGGTGTCGATTGGCGATCTGTTTCTGGTCGCTGATGATCTGAACGAGGGGCAGGTGTTTTTGCCGTTCAATGCGGCGGTTGGCACCGGGGACGCCTATTACCTGGTCTGGCTGCAGGACAGTTTCAAACGCCAGCGGGTACTGGAACTGCGTGACCACCTGCTGACCTGCCTGCCGGACATCTCCAGTATTGAAGTGCAATTGCTCACTGCGCCTTGATTTGCCGCCTACCGCCAGCGTTATAGATAAGTCTGAAGACCCCGACAATGCGAGCTTCTGCGGGAGGGTGTGCGACCGGGGCGGCGGTCCGCATTGTTCGCAAATACGGTAGTTCAAACGATACACTTTCGCTGAATGCACTGGCGCTTTCGTGAACAAGTTCACTCCCACGGCCTTCGGCCAGAAGCAGAAGCAGATTTTGCTCACCTGGCATTGATTCGCCGCGGCTCGCTAGCGTCATGCACACATCTAACTGACTATCGTGCCGATGCTCCGCGTCGGCATGCAGTTCTGGACGCTCTGCGTCCTCTTTGTGGCGCTCCGCGTCACATAGCGGTTTTGCGAGGTCAGTTGCAGGCATGACGTTGTGCTGCAACATAGATTTGACGCGCTACGCGCTCAAGATCAAGCGCGCAGGCAAGCCATTTAACTCAACTCACCGGCAAACACTGCTCCACCAGCGAAGTCCAGACCGCGACACCCGGCTCAATCACCTGGTCGTTGAAGTCGTAGTAGGGGTTGTGCAGCGCCGCTGACGGTTTTTCGCCATCGACGCCCATCCAGATGTAGGCACCCGGACAGGCGTGCAGCATGAAAGCGAAGTCTTCGGAGGCCATGGAGGGGTTGCAGCCCCACTGCACGTTGGCTTCGCCCACGGCCGCAATCGCTGCACGGCGAATCGTGGCGGCGGCTTCGACGTGGTTTTCGGTCACCGGGTAACCGACGTTGTAGACCAGTTCGCCACGTACGCCAAAAGCCGTCGGCAGACGCTCGACGAATTCGCCGATCAGTTGCTGGACTTTTTCGCGCACCGGCGTTTGCAGACAGCGCACGGTGCCGCGCAACACCGCGGTTTCCGGTATTACGTTGATGGCCTCGCCGGCATTGAACTGGGTGATGCTGACCACCGCAGAATCCAGTGGCGACAGGCGCCGGGAGACAATGGTTTGCAGCCCCAGTACCAGCTCGGCGGCGGCCACGATCGGGTCATTGCCCTTGTCCGGCATGGCCGCATGGCTACCTTTGCCGGTCAGGGTGATTTCAAAGGTGTCCAGCGACGCCATCATCGGCCCGGGATTGATCACCACCTTGCCCGCTGGCACGCCTGGCCAGTTGTGCAAGCCGTAGATGGCTTCCATCGGGAAGCGCTCAAACAGACCGTCTTCGATCATGCGTTGCGCGCCGCCAAGGTTTTCCTCGGCAGGCTGAAAGACGAAGTGCACGGTGCCGGCGAACCGGCGGGTTTCCGACAGGTGCCGGGCGGTGGCGAGCAGAATCGCCGTGTGGCCGTCATGCCCGCAGGCATGCATGCAGCCCTTGTGGGCAGACTTGTGCAGGCTGTCGCCCAGCTCCTGAATCGGCAAGGCGTCCATGTCGGCACGAATACCGATAGTCGGGCCTTCGCCGTTGCGCAGGGTGCCGACCACGCCAG
This sequence comes from Pseudomonas sp. CFBP2511, assembly GCF_030209255.1. Lineage (NCBI taxonomy): Bacteria > Pseudomonadati > Pseudomonadota > Gammaproteobacteria > Pseudomonadales > Pseudomonadaceae > Pseudomonas > Pseudomonas sp. CFBP2511. The sequence goes on from NZ_JARVSI010000028.1 coordinate 308,040, forward strand.
TGCCGCCCAGCCCACGATGCACCTCAAGGCCAAAACCGGTCAGCAGCTCAGCCACTTTGTCGGAGGTTTTCAGCTCTTGAAAACCAAGCTCCGGCGCAGCGTGGATCGTGCGGCGCCAGACGGTTGCTTCGTCAATCAGTGTCTTTGAAATAGGCATTTACTTACTCCAGGCTCGCGCCGTAGCCAAAACTGGCGGCCGGCTTGGCGGCGGTTTCGACCCAGACGCTTTTCACTTCGCTGTACTCGCGCAAGGCATCCAGACCGGAAGAGCGGCCATAACCGCTTTCACCATAGCCGCCGAAAGGCGAACTGACGTGAATAGTCTTGTAACCATTGACCCAGAACGTCCCGGCCCGCACCTGTTTGGCGACTCGGTGAGCTCGGCCGACGTCGCGGGTCCAGACGCCACCGGCCAGGCCGAAGCGGCTGTCGTTGGCAATGCGGATCGCGTCTTCTTCGTCCTTGAACGCAATAGCCACCACCACCGGGCCGAAGATTTCTTCCTGCGCGCAATGCAGCTCGTTGGTGCCTGCCAGCACGGTCGGGTTGATGTAGTAACCAGGTCTGTCCGGAATCGGATCAGCCTGCTCGCCAACCAGTTTTGCACCGTCTTTCAGCGCGCGTTCGACCATGCTTTTCACATGGTTGTACTGCTTGGCGTTGTTGATCGGGCCGATCTGGGTTTCCGGGTCGCCGGGGTCGCCGACCTTGAATTGCGTGGCGGCTACGGCCAGTGCGTTGGTGAATTTCTCGAAGATCGATTCCTGCACCAGCAAACGCGACCCCGAGACACAGCTTTGCCCGGCACCGGAGAAAATCGCCGCCTGAGCGCCGCGCAAGGCGACCTCCAGATCAGCGTCGTCGAACACGATATTGGCTGATTTGCCGCCCAGTTCCAGCACCGCCGGAATACAGCGCTGCGCCGCTGCCACGGCAATGTGCCGACCGGTCGCTGGCGAACCGACGAACACCACTTTGCGGATATCGGCCCTGGCAATGAACGCCTGACCGATGGAATGGCCGAAACCGGCAATCACGTTGACCAGCCCTTTGGGCACGCCCGCGCGCTCGATCAGCACGCCGACTACCAGCGAGCTGAGCGGCGTCAGTTCCGACGGTTTGAGGATGACTGCGTTACCCGCCGCAATGGCTGGGGCAATCTGCCACCCGCAGGTGAAAATCGGCGCGTTCCACGGAGTGATCTGCAACACCGTGCCCAGCGGTTCGTAGGTGACGTAATTGAGGTGCGTGGTCGGCACCGGGATGATTTCGCCGTGCAGTTTGTCCGCCCAGCCGGCGTAGTACTCGAACATCTCGGCAACTTTGAGCACTTCGACGCGAGCATCACGGATCGGTTTGTTGGCGGTCAGGGATTCGAGCTGCGCGAGGTTTTCCTGCTCTTCACGAATCAGATTGCCCACTTGATACATGGCACGGCCCCGCGCCTGGGCAGTCAGTGCCCACCACTGTTGCTGCGCCGCTTTAGCAGCCTTGTCGGCCACTTCGACCAGCGACTCATCGGCATCCGGAAAGCTCAACAGCAGGCTGTCATTGTGGGCATTGCGCACTTCAACCGGCGCGCCGTGGCCTTCGATGAAAGCACCGCCGACGTAGCTGGCGATGACACTGCGATCGCCCCAGTAAGGGCGCATCAGTTCGAGGATAGTTGCAGTGCTCATCGGTTATTCTCCATGACCGTAAAGGGTGGCATCGGTGCGTTGCACGATGGCGCAGAAGTCTTCGTTGTCCGCCAGGGTCTCGCTGCTGGCTTGCCACAACTGCGCGACCACGCGCGACAGCGGCAGGTCCATGTCGAGGCTGTCCGCCAGGTCGCTGGCAAGGCCCACGTCCTTGCGCATCAGGCCCATGGTGAAGCCCGAGTCATAGGCTTTGTTGAGCACCCAGGTGGGGAACATCACTTGCGTGGCACCGCTACGGCCGGAGCCGGCGTTGAGGCCTTGCAGGAGTTTTTCCGGGTCGACGCCCGCGCGCGCTGCCATCGCTACGGCCTCGGCGGTGCTGATCAGGTGGCAGGCGGCAAGCATGTTGTTGGCGATCTTGGCCACGTTGCCCGCGCCGCATTGCCCGACATGCACCCGCGTGCCGCTCATGCCTTCCAGCACCGGCATGGCGCGGGCAAGGTCGGCATCTTCAGCACCGATGACCATCGACATGGTGCCGGTGGCAGCACCTTTCGGGCCGCCCGAGACCGGCGCGTCAATAAACGCGATGCCGGTTTTCGCCAGTTCGGCAGCCACCTTGCGGCTCATTTCCGGCGTCGAGGTGGTGGTATCGACCACGATCAGCCCCTCGTGACCCCATTCGCTGATGCCGCCTGCACCCAGACACACCGACTCCACATGCTCGGCCTTGGGCAGCGACAGGATCAGGATGTCCACGCTCTGAATCAGTTGCTTGCGCTCGACAACCGGCTTGACGCCTTTGCTCTCGGCCTGGGCCAGCGCAGCCGACGACAGGTCGAAGCCGCTGACATCAAAGCCCTTGCTCGCAAGCGTCGCGGCCATGCCACCGCCCATGTTGCCCAACCCGATCACACCTGTTTTCAACGTCATGTCTGCATCTCGATTAGTTTTATAGGCGCTCAAGAAGGATGCCGGCAGCCCTGTGAAGGCTGCGATTTGCTGATGAACCGAGTATGGACAGCGCTCTCCCCTCTCAGCAATAATCCAAAAATCGAATTTATGTTGCCTTTAGCGCAACACAGGAAACCCCATGAGCCTCGTTCAGGATCGACGTATTCTGTATTTCTTCGAAGCGGTGCGCCTGGGCAGCGTCCGGGCAGCGGCTGACTATCTAAACGTCGCGCCGTCTGCGGTCAGCCGGCAGATCGCCCAGCTCGAACAGGAACTCGGCTCGCCGCTGCTGGAGCGCCATCGCCGCGGGGTCAAGCCCACGGAAGCAGGTGACAAGGTGCTGGCCTATTACCGCCAGCGGTTGACTCAGCAGGAAGTGTTGCTGGATTCGATTCAGGCGCTCAAAGGCCTGCACAGCGGCTCGGTGACGCTGGTGTCCGGGGAAGGCTTTCTTGAAAGTCTGGCGCAACCGCTGGCCAGGTTTTCCGAGCTGTACCCGCGAATCGAGCTGATCGTGAACGTCTGCGGCAGCAACGAGGTGATCCGTCAGGTGGTGGAGGATGAGGCGCACATCGGCCTGGTCTTCAACCCTGCCGCCGACCCGAAAATCCGCTCTCACGCGCATCAGCGCAAGCCGGTGTGCGTCATCACTGCGCCCGATCATCCGCTGGCTCAGGAGCAGAACCCCATAGCGCTGCAGGCGCTTGAGCACTACCGTGTCGCGCTGCCTGCCGTGTCTTACGGCATTCGCCAGATTCTTCTGCAAGCCGAGCATCAATTGGGCATCACGGTGCAGCCGACGCTGACCTGCAGCACGTTCGCCATGCTCAAGCATTTCGCCGTGCAGGGCGGCGTCACGCTGCTGCCGACCTTCGTTGTGGAGGAAGAAATAAAGGCCGGTAAATTGCGCGCGCTGCCGCTGCAGGATGAAGTCTTCAGCAGCCCACAGACCCACCTGATCAGCCGCCTGGGCCGTCAGCTCAGCGTCGGTGCCAATCGCCTGATGGGCATGCTGTTGCAGGACATGACGGCGTTTCGTAGCTGACGACGCCGTTAGTCTCGCTTCAGCCAATCGCGCTGAACCATCAAAAATCCTGTGGTTCCTCTTTAGTAACGGATCAGAACGTCTGGTGCGATTGAGGATTAATCATGAGAGCTCTGACTTACCACGGCGCCAACAGTGTCAAGGTCGACAGCGTCCCAGACCCGGAACTACAAGAAGCCGACGATATCATCCTGAGAGTCACCGCCACAGCAATCTGCGGCTCAGACCTGCACCTTTACCGTGGCAAGATTCCGACGGTCGAGCATGGCGATATTTTCGGCCATGAGTTCATGGGTATTGTTGAAGAAACCGGGTCGGCAGTGACCGCAGTGCAAAAAGGTGATCGCGTGGTGATCCCTTTCGTCATCGCCTGCGGCAGCTGTTTTTTCTGCAACATCGACTTGTTCGCCGCCTGTGAGACCACCAACACCGGGCGTGGCGCAATCATGAACAAAAAGTCGATTCCGCCAGGCGCGGCGTTGTTCGGCTTCAGCCACCTGTATGGCGGCATTCCTGGCGGCCAGGCTGAATACGTGCGCGTGCCCAAGGCCAACGTCGGCCCGTTCAAGGTGCCCGGCACCCTGGCTGACGAGAAAGTGCTGTTTCTCTCCGACATTCTGCCCACTGCGTGGCAAGCGGTGACCAACGCCGGGATTGGTCCGGGATCGAGCGTTGCTATCTATGGCGCTGGCCCGGTGGGACTGATGAGCGCGGCATGCGCAAAAATGCTCGGTGCCGAACGTATTTTCATGGTCGATCACCACCCGTATCGCCTGGCCTATGCGCAGAAAACCTACGGTGTGATCCCGATCAACTTCGATGACGACGATGACCCGGCCGACACCATCATCCGCCAGACGCCCGGCATGCGCGGCGTCGATGGCGTGGTGGACGCAGTGGGCTTCGAGGCCAAAGGCAGTACAACGGAAACCATTCTGGCGACACTGAAACTGGAAGGCAGCAGCGGCAAGGCTTTGCGCCAGTGCATCGCAGCAGTCAGGCGCGGCGGCGTGGTCAGTGTGCCGGGGGTTTATGCGGGGTTCATTCACGGCTTCATGTTCGGCGATGCCTTCGACAAGGGCCTGACCTTCAAAATGGGCCAGACGCATGTGCACCGCTTCATGCCTGAATTGCTCGAGCATATTGAAGCGGGCCGACTCGCACCTGAAGCCATCATCAGCCACCGCATGTCACTGGAAGATGCAGCGAAGGGTTACAAGCTGTTCGACAAGAAGGAAGAGGACTGCCGCAAGGTCATTCTGACGCCGGGTGACAACACCATTGTCGTGCCTGACACGCAGACCGAAGCGCTGGTTGGGGGTGTCGTGCCAGCGATGTGAGGCGCATGCACGGCGCTGCGTCGCCCTCTTAAGATCGGACGCAGAGCGTCCAGAAGTGCGCTACCACGCAGAGCGTGGGAGCGATAGCCCCTTGGATATCGTTCCCTACGCTCCAGCGCGGGTATGCAGTTCTGGACGCCCATCACCGGCTCAGGTAGGCAAATCGCCCTTTGAACGGTTTGCCTACAGGATCTGCCAGGTCGCCATGCTTGCTGGTACTCAGCCCCAGTTCTACCAGTGATTCGGCCAGTTTCACCGCCGCCGCCACACCATCAATCACCGGCAAACCAATCGCTTCGCTCAGTTGCCTGGCAAGATCCGCCATGCCGCCACAACCAAGCACGATTGCTCCAGCCCCCTCTTGATCGCGGGCGATGCGTGCCTGTTCGGCCATCGTTTCGATCAGTTCCGGCCCGCTTTCTTCCAGTGCCAGCACCGGCAGGTCGATACAACGCACCGACGTGCACAGCTCGCTGAAGCCGTAACGCTGCAACAAGTGCTCGGCAATGATCCGTGTCCGGGTCAGCGTTGTGACGACCGCAAAACGGGTGGAAATCAGACTGGCCATGTGAAAGGCCGCTTCGGCGATGCCGATGACCGGCGCGCGGGCGTATTCACGCGCAGCCAGCAGGCCGGGGTCGCCAAAACAGGCGATGATGTGCGCATCGACCTGCTGCTCGCGGCCCTTGCGCACTTCTTCCAGCACACCAAGGGTGGCGATGGCCTCGTCAAAGTGCCCTTCGATGGACACCGGACCATCGGCCGGGCTGCAGGCGATGATCTGTGTGCCTGGACGCGCCACGGCTTGCGCCGCCAGGCCAATCTTGCGGGTCATGGCTTCGCTGGTATTGGGGTTGATCACTTGAATACGCACCGGAACTCCTTCAGCGCTGCTTGAAAATGCTATGAAAATCCACTGCTTCGCTGACCGGTTCATCCACGTTCAGGCTGGCACGAATACGCCGCAAGTGCTCGGCCATCCATTCGCGCGCCGGCTCGCCCTGCCCGGCTTCGAGCAGCGCCAACAAGTCCACATGGTCGCCGCAATCACAGCCCACGCTGCGCCGCGAGCCATACACCGCGACGACCAACGAAGAGCGCGTGGTGAGCTGCGCGACCTGTTCGGTCAACACCTGATTGCCCGCCAGCGCGCACAGTTGCACATGAAAACGCGCCGACAACTGAATGGCTTCGCTGTGCCGGCCAGCATGTTGCGCCTCGTGCTCCTGATCGCAAAGCGCACGCAGTGTCTCAAGACGCTGGCCACTGACCCGTGCCGCGATATCCGCCATCAGCGCCGGTTCGATCAGTTGCCGGGCGCCCAATACATCCTGCGCTTCCTGCGCCGAGGGCTGCGCCACTTCAGCGCCGCGCTTGGGACGCAAGGTCACCAGCCGCTCCAGCGCCAGCCGTTGCAAGACCTTGCGAATGCCGGTCCGGCTGATCTCGAAGACCTCGGCCAGCGCGTCTTCCGGCAACCGCGTGCCCGGTGCCAGCCGGTGCTCGACGATGGCTTCCAGTACATGTTGATAAATCTGTTCGTCCCGGCCTTTTTCATCGGCAGCGGGCGTGAGAAACAAAGGAGCGCTGGAAGGTCGGGTCATGGCGTCACATCGTATTGGCGGTACAGATCGTATACAAGAATAGTGCCCGATGCCGCGCCTGATGAGTAGCGCTTTTTCAATGCAGCAATAAACGTCTCACAGTCTAGAATCCACAAAATCGCACCGCTAACGAGCAAAAGCGCCCTGTTTACGTGCACTTCACTGGCAAGGCCAACCTGCCTGATACAACAGCACTTGCTCCGAAGATGGCCAGCCCGCAACGTCTGCGTTCATTTCAAAACCGGTAAAAATTGTCTGGCACAGCTTTTGCGTACACGATCGTATACAAGAATACCGTCGATCGTACCCCGATCCCGTCATGACTCAGCGAGGGAGTAATGCAATGACAGACCAACGCCCGGCCGGATACAGCCCGCGCCTGCACAACGACGACCTGGGGCCGGTGCCGCAGAAATGGACCTGGTACAACATTCTGGCGTTCTGGATGAGCGACGTGCACAGCGTCGGCGGTTACGTGTTCGCCGCCAGCCTCTTCGCGCTTGGCCTGGCCAGTTGGCAGGTGCTGATCGCCCTATTAGTCGGTATCTGCATTATTCAGGTGATTGCCAACCTGGTCGCCAAACCCAGCCAGCAAGCCGCCGTGCCCTACCCGGTGATTTGCCGTCTGGCCTTCGGCGTCTTCGGCGCCAACATCCCGGCCATCATTCGCGGGCTGATCGCTGTGGCCTGGTATGGCATTCAGACCTACCTGGCGTCCAGCGCGCTGGTGATTGTGGTGCTGCGCTTCTTCCCGGACCTGGCCGCTTACCAGAGCGTGACCTTTCTTGGCCTGTCGTGGCTTGGCTGGTTCGGTTTTCTCGCGCTGTGGGTGGTGCAGGCCGCGGTATTCTGGACCGGCATGGAGTCGATCAGACGCTTCATCGACTGGGCCGGCCCTGCCGTTTACGCCGTGATGTTCGCGCTGGCTGGCTGGATCGTCTGGCGTGCCGGCTGGGACAACATCAGTTTTACCCTGGCGGAAAAAGAGCTGTCTGGCTGGGCTGCGTTCGGCCAGGTGGTCATGGCCATCGCGCTGGTGGTTTCGTATTTATCCGGGCCAACCCTGAACTTCGGTGATTTCAGCCGCTATTGCCGCAGCATGGCGGACGTGCGCCGGGGCAACTTCTGGGGCCTGCCGGTGAATTTTCTGGCGTTCTCGCTGGTGACGGTGGTGATTGTCTCGGGCACCCTGCCGATCTTCGGCGAAATGATTCACGACCCTATCGCCACCGTCGCACGCATCGACAACACCACGGCAGTGCTGCTTGGCGCGTTCACCTTTGTGACCGCCACCGTCGGCATCAACATCGTCGCCAACTTCGTCTCCCCGGCCTTCGATTTCGCCAACGTGGCCCCCAGCCGCATCAGCTGGCGCGTGGGTGGCATGATTGCCGCCGTGGCGTCGATTTTCATCACGCCCTGGAACCTGTTCAACAACCCTGAGGTAATCCATTACACACTGGACGTGCTGGCAGCCTGCATCGGCCCGCTGTTCGGCATCCTGCTGGTGGATTACTACCTGATCAAGAAACAGCAGATTGATGTCGACGCGCTGTTCAACGACACGCCGAGCGGCCGCTACTGGTACACCAACGGCATCAACTGGATTGCCGTCAAAGCCTTGCTGCTGACGGCGCTGGTCGGCCTGTGCTTCACCTTCATCGAGTGGTTCAAGCCGATTGCCAATTTCGCCTGGTTCACCGGCTGCATCCTCGGCGGTGCGCTGTTTTATGCAATGACCCGCTGGTCGCCCGTGCAGGCGGCGAACATGCCGACACCCGTCGCCCAGAGCTAGACGCAGCAGCAGGCGCCAGCCGCTTGAATCGCGCTGGCGCCCGAACGCTGTCCCCCTGCCCGTCAACAACCGGACCGAGGGCGGATACACCGCCGCCCGGATCACCCGCAAATGCAACGCCCGCTACGACGCAAACCCCCGCCTGTCTTGAAGATCACACAACGGCACAGCTGAAATGATATTAATTTAATATCACCCATCACCCGACCCCCCAGAATGATTGTGTGTCCTCGAACGGCAGCACAGACGTTCGTGAAAAATAGAATAAATTTTGTACAACTTTCAGGCCGCAGCGCTGCCCTAACACTGATGCTTTGCGAACCAAGCGTTCAAGTGGGTTGATAGTAATGAGCAAAGATGTTTCCGGCGGCAGATCGTTTGCCCCTCAAGTACCCCGTCCCTCGGCGCATGAAGCTGCTGAAAGGCTGCAACTCGCCCTGGATTCAGGCGCGGTTGCCGGCACGTGGGTGTGGGACATCATTGCTGATCAACTGACCGGTGACGAGTGGTTTGCCCGCACATTCGGCTTGTGCCCCAAGCTGTGCGCCAAAGGGTTGCCGCTGGCGTTGGTGACCGCGTCCATTCACCCGGACGACGCGCTCAGGGTCGACAAGGATATCGAGGAGGCGCTGTCCAACGGCGATACCTATCGATGCGAGTATCGGGTGCTTCATCAGGACGGTGTCTATCGCTGGGTTGAAGCCAGTGGCCGGATCGAGCGTGATGTTCAGGGCAAGCCGATTCGCAGCCCTGGTGTGCTGCTCGACATTGACAGCCGACGCACTGCCGAGGCAGAGCGAGACCGTCTCAACGAACTGCTGCAGATATTCACCGCTGCCGTCCCAGGTGTCGTGTATGCCAAGGATCTGGAAGGCAGAATGCTCGTCGCCAACCGTGGCACCGCCGAACTGGTCGGCAAGCCGCCGGAATTCTTCATCGGCAAGACCGATCTGGAGTTTCTGGATGATGAGCAACAGGCGCGCGTCCTCATGGAAACTGATCAGCGGATCATGCAGAGCAACGTCAGCGAACAGATAGAAGAGAAGGTCAATCTGGCGGATGGCTCCGCTGCAATATGGTTGTCCACCAAGGCCCCGCTGCTCGATCGCAACGGCGACGTTATCGGCCTGATCGGCTCTTCCATCGACGTAACGGCACGAAAGAAAGCCGAAGAAGCGGTCAGGGAACTCAATCAGACACTGGAACAACGCATCGAGCAGGCCGTTTTCGAGCGTGAGCAGATCGAGGATGCCCTGCGCCATTCGCAGAAGATGGACGCCGTCGGGCAATTGACGGGTGGCATCGCACATGACTTCAACAACCTGTTGGCCGGTATCTCGGGCAGCCTGGAACTGATTACCAAACGATTGGCTCAGGGACGCGTCAGTGACGTGGACCGTTATGTGTCAGTCGCCCAGGGCGCGGTGCGTCGCGCAGCGTCACTGACTCACCGCCTGCTGGCCTTTTCCAGGCGCCAGACCCTGTCGCCGAGAGTGACCGACGTAAACGTGCTTATTCATGACATGGAAGAAATGATCGCGCGCACGGTCGGCCCGGAAATAGACATCAAAGTGGTCGCCCAGAATGATCTGTGGCCAGCCTTGATCGACCATGCCCAACTGGAAAGCTCGCTGCTGAACCTGTGCCTGAATGCCCGTGATGCGATGCCCAATGGCGGGCACATCGTCATTGAAACCGCAAACGCTTCGCTCGCCGAGTGTAACGACCCGGACCACGGCATTCCTGCCGGTGAACACCTGAGCATCCGTATTACCGACACCGGCAGCGGCATGAGCCCGGCGATAGTCGCCAAGGCCTTCGAGCCATTTTTCACCACCAAACCCATTGGTGCAGGTACCGGCCTGGGGCTGTCGATGGTGTATGGTTTTGTACGCCAGTCCGGCGGGCAGATCCGGGTTGAATCGGTCGAAGGCCAGGGCACCAGCGTGGTGATGCACCTGCCGCGCCATACGTCCGAAAGCACTCCGCGCGCGGCCGAACCCGAAGTCTTCGAAGAGCCGGCGCATCACAACGGTGAAACCGTACTCATCGTCGATGACGAATCCTCCGTGCGGATGCTCGTTGCCGAAGTGATTACCGGGCTGGGCTTCAACTGCCTGGAAGCAGCCGATGCTCAGGCCGGGCTGCAGATTCTGCAATCCGACGCCCGCATCGACCTGCTGATCAGCGACATAGGGCTGCCGGGTGGTATGAATGGCCGCGAAATGGCCGATGCCGCAGGCGATTGCCGACCCGGTCTGCCGACATTGTTCATCACCGGCTACGCGAAAAGCTCCGTGCTGGACGACTGCCACCTGCGGCCCTGCACGCAAGTATTGACCAAGCCATTCGGGCTGGACGCGCTCGCCGGACGAGTCACCGGGCTGATTGGCGCTGACGCCGTGGCACGAGGTTATCAGTAGGGTGAATCCGACCACGCAGACGGTCGCTATTTTGTAGTCAAGGAACAGCTCTGGCGCTGCTCCAATCCTTCTTTGAGCGAAGACGTTCGTCAACGGCTGGTGGACGAACTGATGGCTGCGCGGCGCGCGGTCAAGAATGCCAAGGCTGGGGCAGATGATGCGGCATTGAAGACAGCTCGCGCCGGGGTCAACAAGGCCAAGGTCGCACTGGGGGAGCGCGGCGACGTCTGGTGGACCGACGGTGCCGAGGATTTCAATCGGCGCCAGGTCAAGAACACGCCGTATGCGCAGTGGTATGAAAGCCTGAATAATCCTCAAGCCTGAACCCGCCGGGCGATATTTCTATTCAGCCACTCATCATGCATTCATATGTCCTATCAGCATTGGTACTGAATGCCGAAAGGCTGTAGATATCAATCATCACGCTAACGTTTTAACGCCTGGTATGCAGCGTGTAACTTTGCATCATGCTCTACACGTTGCAGGACGATAACTCATGGACGATAACGTTATTACCGGTAACACCACGGATAGGTTTCTGCATTGCGCGCGCCTAACGGCAGACATAAAAACCTGTAAAGCTGGCTAATCACTTATTGCTTTTACGCGACAGCGCCTGTCCATGAGCGCATCGGTATTCATGTGCCTGTTTAGCCTGTTGAGTACAATCAGCGGGAGACCCCTGAAATGAACCACAAAGCATTGTTCTCTGGAAAACTGGTATTTATCGGCTTTGGTTCCATCACTAGAGCCACCCTCGGATTACTTGGCAACGTCCAGAGATTCGACGTGTCCAGGATTGTCGTCATCGCACCGGGCATCAAGGGCTCTGAACCGTTCGTCAAGTCAGGGGTAACCTTTATCGATCAGGCACTGACGTCAGACACAATGGAAAGCGTGTTGGGCAGCATTGTGGGGCAAGGTGACTTTATCGTTAATCTTTCGGTTAATGTCTGCAGTGCCGACGTCATCCGATTTGCCTACGCCCACGATGCGCTGTACCTCGATACGTGCATCGAGCCTTGGGGAAACACGTACAACTCACCCAGCCTGACAGCGTCGCAACGTTCTAACTATGCGCTGCGTGATCAGTTGCTTACGCTGGGTGCAGAACTTGGCCCAGGGCCCACTGCGGTGGTGGCCCACGGTGCAAATCCGGGCTTGATATCACACTTTCTCAAGTGCGCATTGTCAGCGCTTGCTGAACAACTTTCGGTGGCTGTACCGCGACATCAAGGCGGCATTGATTGGGGCAATCTGTCGATGAAGCTGGGCGTCAAGGTCATCCACATTGCCGAGCGTGACACTCAACGTTCAACGCGTATCAAGTCCGATGGCGAATTCGTCAACACCTGGTCTGTCGATGGATTTGTCAGCGAGGCGGGACAACCCGCCGAACTGGGCTGGGGCTCCCACGAAAAAAACTGGCCACCCTTCGCCCGTCATCATCAGTTTGGCTCTGACAACGCTATCTACCTTGATCGGCCCGGAGCTTGCGTGTCAGTCAAAACCTGGACGCCCAACGGCGGGCCTTGCAACGCAATGTTGATCACGCACAACGAAGCGATCTCCATTCCTGAATTGCTGACCGTCAGAAACGAAGGAGCGCTTAGTTACCGCCCGACCGTGCACTATGCCTACCACCCGTGTGACGATGCGTTGCTTTCAATCAATGAATACACCGGGCGAGGATGGCACGCGCAGGACCGTCAACGAATCATGCTGGATGAAATTACCCCAGGCGGTATCGATGCACTGGGTGTATTGATCATGGGGCATAAACTTAATGCCTATTGGTACGGTTCGATCCTGAACATTGATGAGGCTCGACGCCTCGCGCCCTTTAATAATGCCACCAGCCTGCAAGTTGCAGCAGGCGTTTATTCGGGCATTATCTGGGCCATCGAAAACCCTGACCGGGGAATCGTCGAACCCGAACAGATGGATCACCAGCGAGTCATGGAGATCGCCCTGCCCTTTCTGGGTAAGTTCGGAGGCGTGTTGACTGACTGGACACCGTTGAAGACTGGCAATGCGCTGTTCCGTAAACCCGACGCCGATGCCTGCCCCTGGCAGTTCGAGCATTTCACGGCAGCGTGACCGTATCGGGTTCACCCATGATCACCTACAACTTAATGCTCAGGCACATCCGGCGTTGCGCAGTGGTTACCCAACGTCAAAAACTTCATTACTTCGTCAATAACCGACGGGTGATCGATCAGCCGATTGTGCCCGAGCCCTTCGGTAGTAAACAGACGTGCTCCAGGCCATAACTTTGCAAACCGGGCACCCTTTTCCCATGGGGTTTCACGATCTCGGCGGTCATGAATAATCAGCGCCGGACGATCAAGCAAGTGCAGTCGAACAGACGCGTCATAATCCGCGAAACGGCGGCCGCTCAGCGCATGCAGGTATCCTTCAAAATGGGGGAAGACCTTATGTGCGACACCAAAAGCATCAAACTGATGAAACGCATTGTCAGCAGGGGCCAGGAACGGCGCGATCAACACAAACCGTTCAGGACGCCAATGCTCTTCCTGAGCGAATACGATTGATGAAGCGCCCAACGAATGAGCAATTACGGCTGCTGGCTTTCCGAAATGACGTCCTACCTGCTGCAGTATCTCTACAAACTGCGGCATGTGGCTGGTCGTGCCGCCGCTCAGGCCATGGGCAGGCTGATCAAAACCGACCACCGCGTAGCCCATCGATCGCAGTGAAGGCACCCAATCGGCAAAACGCATCGCGTAACTTGACCAGCCATGCGCGAGCAATACATAGGGTTGCTGCGCCGGGTCGCCCCACACATAAGTGGATATCTTGATGCCGTCCAGTTCCAGCGTGCCTGTTTGCACATCCTGCGAGGTGCGCAGAACGGCGGCCGCCCTGGCTCGTCCGGCAGCCTGAGGTGTCACGAAACGTCGGCCAAGGTATCTTCCGGTAAGGCCCGGTAGAATGCGGCTGGCAAGCATGAGTGTGCCGCGCATTGTCATTAGTCGAAGCGTGTTGGTGAATTTACTCATCGGTATTTTCCGCGTCAGCCACAAGACTTGACGGCATTAAAACAGCCAATCTTGTCAGTGACAAGTTTGCAAGCGCAAGATAGCGCAGTCCGATGGGTTTCTAACGTTTATTTCATGATAGGGAGCGTCATATGTCGACATCAGACACCCCGCGAACCTACCACCACGGCAATCTGCCTGCCGTGCTGCGCCAGGCGGCTTGGGACATTGTGGGGGAGGCTGGCGTGCGTAGCGTCTCGCTAAGGGAATGCGCCAGGCGTGCGAATGTTTCCCACGCCGCGCCGGCTCATCACTTCGGCTCTCTGGAAAATCTTCTGGCGGAGGTTGTGGCAGATGGTTATGAGCGCATGGTCGACGCTGTTCAAGCTGCGCAACGCGAACTGGACGACCCTGTTCTCGGCTGCGGAATGGGTTACGTAAACTTCGCCAGACAGTACCCGCAGCACTTTCGCCTGATGTTTGGCATGACAGGTGTCAACCGCGCGTTACCCAGACTCGTAAACTCAGGCGAAGCCACGCTGCAATTGCTTCGTCAGTCGCTGCGCACGGCCTGGATAGCTAAAAACGGCGTAGAGCCTGAGCCGGCGTTGCTTGAGCAACGCACCTTGCTTGCCTGGAGCACTGCCCACGGCTATGCGTCACTGGCGATCGATAGAACAACCGTAGAACCGTTTGTGGTTTCAGCCGAGTCAATACTCCAGCCGATGGCTGTGTTTCTGCTGACGCCGTAACCCGCCAAACGCCAGAAATACGGTTTGATCCATGGGGCACTCCGCCCCTCTTCTCCTCTTCTGAACCCCCTCCTCAACCGTGCGCTTGCCTGAGCGCAGGCAATTTGCAACGCCCGCAATTTGCCCTTTCCCAGCCTGATCGCTCCGAAAAACCCGTGCTTGCGGTATTCCCCGCTTTGATTTCGATCAACATCAATGCGTTGACATTTTAGATTTTGATCGTAATCATAAGCGCCATCCCCTACGTCGGAAACTGAATGACATGTCCGAGAAAACGCTTTTCCAACCTTATGCCCTGGGCAACCTGACCCTAACCAGTCGCATCGTCATGGCGCCGCTGACGCGCAACCGTGCAGGCGCCGGTCTGGCCCCTACCGACCTGGCTGCCACCTACTACGCCCAACGGGCGTCGGCCGGCTTGATCATTACCGAAGCCACGCAAATCTCCCCTCAGGCTCAGGGCTACCAAGACACGCCGGGGCTGTATACGCCGGAGCAGATCGCCGCCTGGCGCGTCGTCACCGATGCCGTGCATGCCGAGGGCGGGCGCATTTTTGTGCAGCTTTGGCACGTTGGCCGGGTTTCTCACGTCGACCTGCAACCGGGCGGCGCAGCACCGGTCGCGCCATCCGCTATCCGGGCGCAGACCAAAACCTTCGTCAATAACGCATTCACCGACGTCTCAGAACCACGCGCGCTGGAACTGAGCGAATTGCCAGGCATCGTCAACGACTTCCGCCAGGCCGCTGCAAATGCCATTGAAGCGGGCTTCGACGGTGTGGAAATCCACGGCGCCAACGGTTATCTGCTCGATCAGTTCATCAAGGACAGCGCCAACGTGCGCACCGATGCCTATGGTGGCTCAGTGGAAAATCGCGCGCGCCTGCTGCTGGAAGTCGTCACCGCCGTGGTCAAGGAAATCGGCGCGCACCGCACCGGCGTGCGGATCTCGCCGGTTTCCCCTGCCAATGGCGTTGCCAGCAGCGACCCGCAACCGCAATACGAGTACATCGCCGAGCAACTGAGTGAACAGGGCATTGCCTTCCTGCACGTCGTGGAAGGCGCCACGGGCGGCCCGCGTGATGTTGCGCCGTTCGACTACGACGCGCTGCGCCAGCGCTTCAAGCACACCTATCTGGCCAATAACGGTTACGACCTTGACCTTGCAACGGCACGTGTCAATGCGAACAAGGCTGATCTGGTCGCCTTCGGTCGCCCGTTCATCAGCAACCCCGACTTGATCGAGCGTTTGAAAACCGGCGCACCGCTGGCAGAACTGAACCCGGCCACGCTCTATGGCGGCGGCGCTGAAGGCTACACCGACTACCCGACTATCGCAGGCTGAAACCCCACCACTGCCCCCGCGAATTTTCCAAGGACATTCTCAATGACTACGTTCCCTACTGTTCTCATCACTGGCGCGTCCAGCGGTATTGGTGCTGTCTATGCCGAGCGTTTTGCCCGTCGAGGCCACAACCTGGTACTCGCCGCACGTGACAAGCCACGCCTCGATGCGCTGGCAGCGCGGCTGATCAAAGAGCATGACATTGCCGTCGAAGTGCTGCAGGCCGACCTGACTAACGCTGCCGACCTCACCGCACTCGAAACGCGGCTGCGTGATGATGCGCAGATCGGCATTCTGATCAACAACGCTGGCATGGCTCAATCAGGAGGTTTCCTTGAGCAGAGCACCGAGGCCATCGAAAGGCTCATCGCACTCAACGTGGTTGCCCTGACGCGGCTCGCCGCAGCAGTAGCGCCGCGTTTTGCAGAGTCTGGAACGGGTTCAATCGTCAACCTGGGGTCGGTGGTGGGCTTTGCGCCGGAGTTCGGCATGACTGTTTACGGTGCCACCAAGGCATTCGTGCTGTACCTGTCTCAAGGCATGCACCTGGAACTGGCGCCAAAAGGCGTCTACATCCAGGCGGTACTGCCAGCGGCAACCCGCACCGAAATATGGGAGCGCGCGGGGATCGACCTCAACACTCTCTCCGAGGTGATGGACGTCGAAGAACTGGTCGATGCAGCGCTGGTGGGCTTCGATCGTCGCGAGCTGGTCACCATCCCGCCGCTGCACGTCGCGTCTCGCTGGGACTCACTAGATGGCGCCCGGCAAGGATTGCTGTCGGACATTCGACAAGCCAAGGCCGCAGAGCGCTATCAGCCGCAAGCCTGAAACCAGGGTATCCATCATGAGCCGCTCAAACCTGGAAACTCAACTGGCGCAGTCGTATATCCAGGCGCCCAATAAAATCGCGACAGTCGGCGACATTACCTTCGCCTATCGCGAATCAGGTGTGCGCAGCGGCGTGCCAGTCGTTCTGCTCAACTATTGGGGCGCGGTACTGGACGATTTCGACCCGCGCATCGTCGACGGCCTTGCCAGTCAACACCACATTATCGCTATCGACTATCGAGGCGCCGGCTTATCCGGCGGTGCCTCGCCGGTGACGATAGACGCGATGGCTCGGGATACCGTCGAGCTGATCCGGGCACTGGGCTACAAGCAGGTTGATCTGGTCGGCTTTTCAATGGGCGGTTTCGTGGCCCAGGAGGTGGCATCAAAAGTACCCGGCCTGGTGCGCAGGCTCATTCTGGCGGGCACTGGCCCGGCAGGCGGCAAGGGCATCGACCGCATAGGTGCGTTGTCCTGGCCGCTTATCCTCAAAAGTCTGCTGACGCTGCGCGATCCCAAGGTGACTATGTTTTTCACCCCGACACTCAACGGCCGACACGCCGCCAGAGACTATTTGAGCAGGGTAAAGGAGCGCACGGTTGCCCGCGACAAGGGGCCGACGCCTCGTTTGCTTTTTCGCCAACTCAAAGCAATCAAGGCATGGGGCAAACAGCCACCGCAGGATCTCGCACGCTTGCGCATACCCGTCCTTATCGCCACAGGGGACAGCGACATCATGGTCGCGAGCGAGCTGAGCCGCGATATGGCCCGACGTATCCCGCTGGCGCAACTTGTGGTCTATCCGGACGCCGGGCACGGCGGCGTATTTCAGTATCACGCGGACTTCGTCTCGAAGGCTCTGGAGTTCCTGAAATAACGCCTTTCACGTTCAACTGCGCGCCGTTTTTTGTACAGCAACCCCATCATAGTGACGACGACCCTGGAAACCGAGCGACATGAAAGCACTGACATTTGAAAGCTATGGCAAGTCGCCTGAAATCGCGATTGCGCATGTTCCTCGGCCGACCATCAAGTCTGACGAACTGCTGGTGGAAGTTCACGCTGCCGGTTTGAACCCGATCGACAACATGATCACCACGGGGACGTTCAAACCGGTCTTGAAGTACGAACTGCCGGCCATTATGGGCAGCGATCTGGCCGGCGTAGTCCTGGAAGTAGGCAGCGCTGTGACGCGCTTCAAGGCCGGTGACGCCATTTTCGCCAGCCTGTTTGATCTTGGCAGAGGCTCCATCGCCGAACTCGTCGCCGTCCCGGAGCGCACCGCCGCACTGAAACCGACCAACCTGGACTTTGTACAAGCGGCCTCTATTCCGATGGTCGGGCTTACGTCGTGGCAGGCCTTGAAAGAGCGCGCCAATCTTCAGCCTGGCCAGAAGGTATTCATACCTGCCGGTTCTGGTGGCATCGGCACCTTCGCCATTCAATTGGCAAAACACCTGGGTGGCAAAGTGGCCACGACCACCAGCAGCGGCAATGCAAAGCTGGTTCGCAGCCTGGGCGCAGATGAAGTCGTGGATTACAAAGAGCAGGCGTTCGAGCAAGTACTGCGAGGCTATGACGTGGTACTTGGCACCACCCGAGGCGACACGATTAAAAAAGCCGTCGGTATCCTCAAAACCGGGGGCAAGATCGTGTCCCTGGTCGGTCCGCTGGATAAAGCATTTGCTCAGGCCCGCGGGATGAATGTCTTCTTCGCCTTCCTCTTCGGGCTGATGAGCCGCTCGATCATCCGGCGTGCGAAGAAAAGCAATGTGACGTACTCGTTTCTGTTCGTGCGCCCGGACGGGGCTCAACTGGGGAAAATTGCCGAACTGCTTGAAAGCGGACAAATCAAGCCGGTGATTGACAGGGTCTTTGCGTTTGAACAGGCCAGAGAAGGGCTTGAATACCTGGGCCGGGGTCGCGCCAAAGGCAAGGTGGTCGTGAAGATCAAGTGAGTGTTGAAGCCCCACACCTGTTCGACGACTCGCATCCCCCCTTGTTGGCATCCAGCCTTTTGAGCATTGGAGTATCACATGAGCACATCTTCCAAAAAAACCGCCATCGTCACTGGCGCATCCTCCGGTATCGGTCGCGCGACGGCCGAAGCGCTGGTGCGGGCGGGCTATACCGTATTTGGCACAACCCGCAAGGTCAGCGACAGCTCGACGCAAGTGTCGATGCTCACGTGCGACGTGACCAACGATGAGTCTGTCGGCACGCTCGTTTCCACCGTACTTGCGCGGACCGGGCGCATCGACCTGCTGGTCAACAATGCCGGCATTGGCCTGGTGGGCGGTGCTGAAGAGTTCTCGATCCCACAGGTGCAGGCACTGTTCGATGTCAACCTGTTCGGCGTCATCCGCATGACCAACGCAGTACTACCATCGATGCGCCAACGTGGCGAAGGACGCATCATCAATATCGGCTCGATCCTGGGCTTGATCCCCGCGCCCTACTCTTCTCATTATTCGGCGGTCAAGCACGCGGTGGAGGGCTATTCGGAGTCACTTGATCACGAAGTTCGCGCCTTCAATATCCGGGTCTCGGTCGTCGAGCCGGGATTTGTGCGAACCGTCTTCGATCAAAACGGCATTGAGCCGGATTCGCCCCTGAAGGAATACGATCAGGCCCGCGCCGGGTTCAAGGCATTGCTGGCCGATGTCATGCCAAAAGCCGACCTGCCGGAAGTGGTGGCGGCGGTCGTGCTGAAGGCGGCGAACGACACCCGCCCAAAGCATCGCTACACGGCCGGCAAGAGCGCTCGACAAATCAGCCTGCTGCGCCGGTTTGTGCCGACGGCGGCGTTTGACAAAAGTTTGCGCAAGCAACTTCGTTTGCCGGTTTAAGGCGCTGTGCGTAGGTTTCTCGTTCAGCAGCCAGCCTCGGCGACCATTGTCAGCGTGTGTTTTTAAGAATACCTTGTAGAAAACCTATACAAGGTATCAAGCCGTGTACAAGAAAGCCCGATGGCCATTGACACTTTACTTTGACGGCGAATGCCCACTCTGCGCTCGAGAAATCAAGGTCCTGCGGGCGCGGGCTGCAGCGGATCGTCTTTTGTTTGTTGATATCAGTGACGACGCGTTCGACGCCAGTTTGCTGGGGCTGACACTGCCCCAAATGGAGTCGTCACTGCATGCCCGGTTTGACGATGGGACCTGGGTAACCGGGCTGGATGCCACGCTCTGGAGCTGGCGGGCAGCGGGCCTCGGCAAGTGGGTCGCACCGCTATCCTGGCCGATTCTCAGGCCGCTATTTACCGTCTTGTATCGTCTTTTTTGCCGCTTTCGCCCTCACCTGGCCTGGCTGCCTCATCCTGATGGCGGCCGTCGCTGTAGCAAGAGCAGTTGCACGGTTGCGGAATCGGTGGTGGCGAAAAGTGGAACGTCGGCCGAGAAAAAGACTTCATAGATTCCAGCACGGCAGCTGCCGTTCGAGTTTTGGGTATAAGAATCGATTGGCAGCTCCCCATCCGCATGGGCTCCGAAAATCTCAGCGTTGGGCGTTCAAGCCGAGAGGTAATCGTCGACCGATTTGACGGTGGCGTAGCCGAACTCAAAGGCTGCCATCATCGCCGCATGCGTTTGAGCGGCAGGCACGGTGACTCCGCCAAAGGTGAGATCCAGCGTAGCGCACGCATCATGCAGCACAGTCACCGGATAACCCATGTCCGCTGCTGCACGCACGACAGCGTCGATGCACATGTGGCTCATGGCACCAATGACGACAATATCCTCGATATCGAACGTATCCAGCTGCGTCTTGAGGTCCGTGTCTCTGAAGGCATTGATGTGCTTTTTAGTAATCACGGGTTCTTGACCAACCGGCGCTACAGCGTGCTGTATCTGCGTTCCGTCGGATCCTTTGGTGAATATCGCGGCACCCTCGTTATCGGATTCATGGCGTATGTGGAAAACCGGAATACCGGTATCACGCGCGTGGCTGATCACTCGGCTGGCATTCGCCACAGCGGCTTCGATCCCGGACAACGGCAACTTGCCGGTCGGCAGGTATTCGTTTTGCAGATCAACAACTACGAGGCCTCGGTTCATAACGCTCTCCAATTATCAGGTCATTCATTTGATTTTCCGCAGAGGCTGATCCGCCTCTCACAGGCTGTTTAAAAGCGGGTCAGTGCTGTTAAGGACATCATTCTTGCCCAATGCCTGGAGGCCTGACAGTGGCCTGAATGACATATTTCGATATAATCAGGCCAATAAGCGATACATCTTTCCATGCCCGAAAATACATTTACATGAACGGTCGCTTTTGGTTTCGGCGCGCGTTCCATAGTAGGTACACAGCACATCCGAGGCTGTCTGATGCAATCCATACGTGTTGCTGTTCTGGCTTTCAACGGCGTCAGCCTGTTCCATCTTTCCGTGCCGGGAGTGGTGCTGGGGACGGCCCAGTCTGCACCTGGCGAGCCTCGATACGAGGTCAGTTACTGCGCAGAGTCGCCGGGAATGATAAGCAGCGATCAGGGCATCGGACTGCAAGTCACTCATGGCCTGGAACTGATGGCCGCGTGCGACGTAATTGTCATTCCGGCGTGGGGTGATCAATCGGTTGCTGCATCTGCACCGCTTGTCAAAGCCCTTCAGCTTGCCAACGCCCAAGGCAAGCTCATGGTCGGGTTGTGCCTGGGGGCATTCGTGCTCGCAGATGCCGGCCTGCTTGATGGCAAAGAAGCAACCACTCACTGGGCAGCGCGAGAAGAGTTTGCTCGACGCTTCCCTTACGTGCGTTTCAGGCCAGAAGTGCTCTATGTCAGTGATGGCAACATCATGACCTCTGCAGGAACCGTGGCGGCCATCGATTGTTGCCTGCATTTGATACGCCAGCGGCTCGGTGCCGATGTGGCAAATCACACCGCGAAGATGCTGGTGACGCCGCCGCACAGGCAAGGCGGTCAGGCTCAATATGTCGAGCGTCCTGTGCCGCAACTGTCCAGCGAGACGCATTTGTCTGATGTGCTGGCGTGGGCCAGGATGAACCTGTCCAGTGACCTCTCACTCGACGCCTTGGCCGAGAGGGCAAAAATGAGCAGGCGCACGTTTACTCGGCGCTTTCGGGAGGCCACCGGCATTACCGTTTCCAGATGGCTGAACGCCGAGCGAGTCGTCAGGGCGCAAGCGCTGCTGGAGACGACTGATTTATCTATTGAGTGCGTGGCTGATGAGGCAGGTTTTGGAACGCCTTTATCCTTGAGGCAGCAGTTTGCCGTTCATCTTGGCACTTCGCCTTCGGAGTATCGGCGGATGTTTTTTCGTCAAATAAAGCCTGAAGAAAAAGCATAGGACGCTGTGGGTTTTCCAAGGTTTTGCGCCAGTCAAGTGAATTGCCGAAACCGAAAAGGCCTCGGCATTCTTCCCTATCAGAAGTCCACAGTCACTCCGGTGTAAAGTGCGCGACCATCACCTGGGGAATGCAGCGATCCCTGGGCACCGTCCGGGTCGTACCAGACGTATTCATAATATCGGTTGGTGAGGTTTTTCAACTGCAGGTCAACGCTTACTGACTGCGTCACCTTATAGGTTGCACCGAGGTTCATCAGCACGTAACCGCCGTAAGTCCCCTTGGTATTTTCCCGCTCCAGATAATAGTTCGTCTGGCCATTCATCCAGGCAGTCAACTGTAATGCGGGTGTCGCGTCATAGCTGATGCCAGCGTTGTAAAGGTGATGCGGGATATGGTCGATTTCCCGACCTTTGCTGCCCGGCAACGTGGCACTCGGCTGGAGTATTTTCGAATACTGCCAGGAATAGGCCAGCCATATCTCAGTGCGCTCGTCAGGGTGCAGATTCATTTGCACGTCATAGCCCCACCGTCGGGTTTCTCCCACGTTATCGGACTCACCACTCGGGTCGTTCAGCCTGCGACTGACTTCCCCGGAAGCCTCTTGCTGCCAATAGGCGACTCGACCATCCACCCAGTCCGCCGGCGTGAACTTGATTCCGGTTTCCCAACCCTCGTTGATAGAAGGTGCAAGGTCCGTATCCCTCGGCGGAATCTTGTAGGCAGCAGCCCCCGTCCCTACTTGAAAGGTACGCCCCCAGTTCGCATAGAAACTGGCGACATCCCACGGGGAATAGACAATGCTGATTTTCGGCTGCTTGATCAGCCCGTAATCGTTGATGTCGTAATCCGTGCCAGTCATTTCGTTAGTGAAGTCGCCCTGAATCTTGTCGACCCGGTAAGCCGGTACGATCTTCAGCGATTCGAACGGTTTGATTTCGGCCTGGACATAAGCGCCATAGGTGTCGAACTCAAACTGCTGGTCGCGAGTGGTCGCCAGGCGTGCACGGTCTCTGGTGCGATAACGCTCACTCTGGTTTTGCTGTTGCTGTACGTCCGTACCGCCCTCAAGGGCGAAATCGTATAGCCAAATGACTTCCGGGCGCCAGGTCAGTGAAGTAAGGGCGCCGTATTGAGTCTCGTAAGTGTCGCGCTCTTGTTGTGAGCTCGTGCGCCAGTACTGCGTCCAGCGCCTGTCATCGAGGGTGTTTACATAGGTCTTCGCTGACCAGGCGAGCGTATTGGTCAGGTCGGTATCGAAATGCAGACTGACCTGGTTCATACGCCGGGTGCCTTTATCCGTCGCGTTGAAACTGTTGGTCATTTCGGGGTGATGACGTGCATCGTCCTCGGTCAGATATCCCGGCTCCTGCGCCTCGGTTTCATAGTGGCGAGCGATCAGGCCTATACGGTAACTGTCATCGTCCGGCGTAAAAAACCATTTGCCTGACATTGAAAACTTGTCTGCGTCGGCGTGATCCCGGTAACCGTCTGACTTTTGATAGGCGAAGAAGTAATTCTGCGTCCAGTGGCTGCTCTCAATACCTTTGGCGAGCTGGGTTTCCTGAGTATTGAAGCTGCCATAACGAAAACGCGCCTTGTTGTAGTCGCCACCCGTGCGGGTCAGCATATTGACGTTGCCAGCGATGTTATTAAGGCCATAGCGCGCATCACTGGTGCCACGCACAACCTCGATGCTGTCCAGCTCCATCGGGAATATCATGTCCATGTACGGCATGTTGCCGTCGTTGCTGTTGCTTGGTATTCCGTCAATCAACAATTTGACGGCATTCACCTCCCCTTCGCCATTGAAGCCCCGGAAGGAAATTTTGCCGGATGTGGTGCCTTGATTGAACCCGGTCAACATCACACCCGGCGCGCGCCTGAACAGTTCCCAGCTGTAATTGACTGGCATCTTTTCAAGGATGTCGCCCCCCAGAATATCCACCGAGCTGAGTACGCTGCTGGTGCTCAACGGGCCACTGGTCGCACCCTGAACATTTACCGTACCGAGCGTCAACGTCGAGTCTTCGGCTTTAACGCTGTCGGCCAATGCAGAGCACAAAGGGCTCATTGTGAATAAACCGGCCGACATCAAGGGCCATATGGAACGGGACACAAACAAACGCCTTGCGTGACGCAAAGTAAAGGGAGCAGGCATAGCACGCACTTCCTGATGATCAAGAAACTTCAAGGGCGCTCAGCGTCCATCGCAGGCCGCTAAACAGTTTCAAAGAGAACAGCACCGCACGATTTCAGCGGTGTTGTGATCAGGCGACAGGAGAGGCGCGCGGGCTTAGGCTGGGCCAACGAATCCTTGGATGCAGCGTCAGCAGTTCAGGATTTTCGAGGGTGGTATTGGATGTGTATTGCGGCAGGAAATGCCGATAGTAACGGGAGGGTAATGCTGCCAACCCGGCATGACCACAGCAGCAGTCGCCATGTTGCATGACGGGTTTGGACTGGGGTATCTGCAAGGCATCGAGCATCTTGCTGAGTTCTTGAGGCAGCGCGCTAGAGCCGCCAGCCGAACAGAACCCACCCAAAAGCATCAGGCGCATGTCCGGCGTCTGCATCGCACGGCTCAGCGGCATGGCGAACATGTTCAGCAAGACCGCCAGACAGGCAATCCAGGGGCTGATGCGTTTCAACGAACTCATAAATGAAATCGCCGCGAAGGGGGCGCCATTTAGCCCGTTTTATCGGGGGGTGTAAATTTTAAAGGGGTGCGCCATTTCGCCACAGAATGCTGCGCAAGCAAGGAAGTGTGAGGAGTGAATGCTCGGTTTTGATCGGTTCAGCAGGCATGCGCAAACCGCTGTGCCAGAATAAGTCGCAGGATCATGGCAACCCCATCAAAACATCGACGATGCCTGTCGATCATGAGCGGAGCAATAACCATGCGCTACGACGATAAATAGATACGAAGCGTGACGTAATACCAGGTTTATGCCACCGGCCAGTTCTGCGAAACAGCGGCTGTCGTTTACACTCTCAACCCCAGCCAGCGCCGGTGATGGAAATGATGAGAAGCTTCATAAGTCTATCGCCCGCTTCTATGGAAAAAAGACGGGGTCCAACTCTGTCCGCTGTGTTCACGTGACTCATGAGTACAACTCAAAGAAAGACACGACAGCGAATGCCGAGACTAACGCCTGAAATACCCAGCCCTCGCCAGGCGGCTTAACCAAAGAAGGGAAGAAAATGCAGCACGCTTCGCTGAACCGTTTTCATACTGGGCTGCTCGCCTTGCTTTTGCTGTGCGTGACTTTGCCAGCCCTGGCCCAGAATAACCTGGCACCTCAAACCGATAGCGCCAGCAGCGCATCCCCTGCAGTGGATGCACCGAGCCTGGACGACTTGAGTGAACAACTGGATCAGATCCGTCAAAAAGTAACGGTCGGCGCCAACGATGACCTGCTTTCAAGCCTGCGGCAGGCCGCTTTGCAGGTCCAGAAACAAGCCGACAATCTGATTGCCAGGCAAGCTGTCGACATCGAACACCTGAATGATCAGCTCAACATTCTCGGGCCGGCGCAACCGGACGAGGCGCAAAGTCTGACCAGCCAGCGCAAGACATTGACCACTCAGAAAAACGCGCTGGTCAATGATGAACGTCAGACCAATACTCTGAGCCAGTCGGCCCGGGATCTGGCTACACAGATTTTCAACCTGCGTCGCAGCCTGTTCGATTCACAGATCAGCACCCGGACCGCAAGCCCCCTCAGCTCGGCATTCTGGTCCACCCTGATTCGCCCTACCGATGACGACCTGGGACGCCTGAACAGACTGCTGGTGGATGTCCGTCAGGTACTCAACAGCGCGCTGGCACCGGGCAACCGTGCACAGTTCATCAGCGTGGTGTTTGGCGCGTTGTTGATATGGTTCGTTGTTCGGCGCTTGCTGGAGCGCCTGCTGATCTGGTCGATGATTCGTTGGCTGCCTGAAGGCCGCCTGCGCCGCAGCGCCCTGGCATTGGCCGTCGGACTGTCGACGATCCTTACCATTACCGTTGCCACTTCCTTGCTGCGCTGGGGAATCGTGAGCAATGCTGTGCTCAGCAACGACGTGGTCAACCTGCTTGATCAGGTGCAGACGCTGATCACCTTTTGCGCCTTCATTCTCGGCCTGGGCCGCGCCCTGCTGATGCTGCCGCACGCCTCATGGCGCCTGCCGCAAATTCCTGACGAGATCGCAACAGCCATGGGCCGCATCCCGGCCGTGCTGGCGCTGGCACTCATGGTGATCGGCACGCAGGAGCGAATCAACAGCGTGATAGCCAGCAGCCTGGCGCTGACTGTGGCAGTCAATGGCCTGACGGCATTGGCGGTGTCGCTGGTATTCCTTTACGCCCTGGTGCGCTACCGCCGAACCCGCCGAAGGTTTGGGCTGGAGCGCCTGGGCGGCTTCGCCGGGCTGATCCCGTTCATCGTTACAGTGTGGGTCGGGTTGAGCTTGCTGGCGTTGGTGAGCGGCTACCTGACGCTGGCTTACTTCCTGGCGGTGAAACTGCTGTGGGTGAGCGTGGTAGCGTCCACTGCGTATCTGTTGATCGCTTGCTTCGGTGACATCTGCGAAACCCTGCTGTCACCCAAACAACCTGGCGGCATGGCGCTGGGTTCCGCACTGGGCTTGTCCGCCCGCCATCAGGCTCAGGCAAGCACCGTACTGGCGGGCATAGGCCGTACCTTGCTGCTGCTGACCGCTGTGTTGCTGGCTTTCCTGCCCTCGGGTTCCAGCCCGGGCGATTTGCTCGCAAGTTTTGCTCAATTGGATGTCACCTCCAAATCTCTGGGCAACCTGAGCATCGTCCCCAGCGATATTCTGATGGCATTGGTTTGCCTGGTCGTGGGTCTGCTAGGTGTGCGTGTGCTCAAGGAATGGTTTGGAGAGCGCCTCCTGCCGGAAACCAACATGGATGCAGGGATGCAGGCCTCACTGGTGACCCTGATCGGTTACATCGGCTTTGTGTTGGTGGTGGCCGTGGTGATGTCCACGCTCAAGATCAGCCTGACCAATTTGACCTGGGTGGTCAGTGCGCTTTCGGTGGGGATCGGTTTCGGCCTGCAAGCCATCGTGCAGAACTTCATCTCCGGCTTGATTCTGCTGACCGAACGTCCGGTTAAAGTCGGGGATTGGGTGAGCCTGGCTGGGGTCGAAGGCGATATTCGCCGGATCAACGTACGTGCCACCGAAATCCAGATGGGCGACCGCTCGACGGTGATCGTGCCGAACTCGCAGTTCATCACGCAAAACGTGCGCAACGTCACCATGGGCAATGCGTTGGGGGTGGTCGGAATCACGCTGACCCTGCCTTTGGAAACAGATGTCCTGCAAATACGCGAGTTGCTGTTGCAAGCCTTCACCGAGCACGAAGCGATACTCGACGCGCCAGCGCCTTCTGTCACGTTCAAAGACCTGACCAACACAGGTTTGATTATCAGTGCCAGCGGTTACGTGAACAGCCCACGTTCGGTAGGTGGCGCGCGGAGCGATCTGTTGTTTACGGTGTTGGGGCGTCTGAGGGAGCTGGGTGTAGCGCTGTCTGCGCCGCAGAGCATGGTGTTGATCAATGAGGGGGCTGGGAAGGAGGCTACGGAAGAGTCGGTGGCGCCTTAGGGTAGGGATGAAATGCGTGAGCAGGTGGTTATGCCGCCTGCTCCGGTTTTTTAACCGAGTCGGGAACCTGAGGCAGCATTCGATTGATGAAAGAGAAGCGGCTGAGGCGCTTCAATGTGTCTTGAAGGAGTTCCACTGATGGGTATCCAGCGCCAGCGCGCAATAGGGCTCAAAAATATAGAGCTCCAACGGATTCTCAATCTCGACCACCGCAACGTGCAAGGACCGCAGGTACGCCTGAGCCTCAGCGAATGAAGTGCCGAATAGCGGATCATCCATCGCTTTAGCACGAGTCAACTTCTCGACCGTTCGGTCCGGATGCCGCTGCATGGCGATGCGAAAAGCAAGACTCGCATCAAAATGCGTCTTGCCGAACACGTGCTGGCGCAGCCGTGCGAAGACACTTCGGGAGATCCCTACATAAATAGGGACACCGTTGTCTATAAGCACATAACAACCCGAAAAGTCCTCCGAAAACTCGAGCTTGCGCAGCAACGACTTTACGCCCACCCCCTTGGCTGAAGCCCATGGCGTCTCCAGTGCGGCTCTGACGCGGCTCATATGTTCAGGCAAGACGGTTTGAGCAAGTTCTTCGAAGGTGTGCTTGCATTCGTGCAACGACATGGGGTGTGAGTCCTAGTCTCGTCTTGTGATCGCTAGGCCGCTGTTGCCGCAGCGGCCTGGCACCTTTCGCATAACGCCCATCTCTCCTGCAGAGGCGGAACATTAGCCGATCTGCATCTGAATTACCTGATAGCTAACGCTTAATTTTCTCGCTTATCCAGCCCGCGGCCCAGCTTAAGGGGTCTTTCGACTCCAACGGTTCTAGGGGCTTGCCCTCTCGCGCTGCTTGCTTGCCTTCCTCCTCTGTTTCCGTGTGAACCCACAGAGCAGTGAGCTTGTAGCCTGCTGCCCGCTGACGCTCTTTGTAATCACGCTGCCTGGCTGCCGCAGTGCGTGGTGCTTTAGCTTCTTCTATCATGCACACCTCTGTTACTAGTCACGGCAAGGCAAAGATATCCGCTCGTTACTAGTCACGCAAGAAGATTTGCGAAATATTTTGCACCTCTCATCAAGGTTCGATTGGCAACTCCCTCAGGGGCCGGTATAAAACACCATGAGTGGCGCGTTGCCATGATCGAACGGAATTTTCTCAACTTAGGGAATTGGCATGAGCAAGCAAGAGTTTGTGGTAGGAAGCATTGTGAAACTGAGGTCTGGCGGCCCTGACATGACTGTTCAGAGCTGGGACGCTCGCGTCGATTACTATGCTTGTCAGTGGTTTGCAGGTAAAAAGCTTGAAAGTGGACGCTTCAGAGGCGCGTCATTGGAGCCCAAAACACCTGAGGAAACGTGATGGACACCACTTCAATTATTCATTGGATGCTTTCGGCGCTAGAGCGTGAAAGCTGTGTTTATCAAGACGACGTAGTTGACCATCTGATCAAGACGAGACGTGAAGATTTGCTCATTGAAAATGCGGAGGGCAACCAAGTTCTCGGTAAAAAGGTGCTGGCCGGCTTCCGAAAACTGACTGCTGCTAATGTGGTATGGGTAAAGCCAGGCAGGTACTGGCGTTTTAGGGTTGCTGAAGACGAGCCAGGACGAGATGCACGCGGGTAAACTTTGCATTGAGAGTTCCAAACGATTCTTTCCACCCTGTACACACGAAATAGCGGCCCCATCAACGGCAAGCAAACTCGTACAGACGAGCTTACAGAGATATTCCGGGGTGATGAAGATAGCGCTCACCAGGGTGTCAAAGATGTGCTCAAAGCTGAGCGCGTCGTTTAAACACTTTTTTTAAGATTTGGTGAAGCTACATTATCCAGATTATCTTCGCGAAGATTCATATAAAGATCTTCCGCCACCTTATACCTGATATACAGTGTGTGCGGCAAAACACTAACCTCGGAGCACTTGAGCTCCAACACGGCACCCAGCAGGGCCTCGTGAAATTTATCGAGATGCTACATGGAACGTAAAATCACCTTTTGCTATCAAGCAATAACGGATATTCAAACGACGATCCGAGCCATAGATACCAAAATAGGGTTTCTTATGGTCGCCATATTTATCCCGACTGCTGGCGTCAAGGAAATATCGTCGGTCTATAGAGCCACTGCCGCCCACTCAGACTGCCTAGCCATACTGATGTGGATTACGGCAGCGGCTTGGGCCGTCACCCTAATAGTCCTATTTAGAGCTCTATGGTCGGTCAAAAACCCCGCAGCAAATGTCACTGGTAGTGATGCCCATGGAGTATTTTTCCATAGTGCAAACTACAAAATGGGACCGGCTGCCTGCTTTTTTAATTACCCAGTAAAATCAAAGATAAGCCTTCAAGAAGCTATTACAAGAATCCCTAGCGATGAACAAGGCTTAATAAAAGAGCTGGTTTTCGAAAAGATGAAGCTAGAGTATATACGCGACATAAAGATGAGAAGGTGCTCAATGAGCTCAGTGTTAACTCTATTTTGGATGGCGACTGGCGTAGGCATTTATGCATATTCACTTATGAGCAAATATTAATGCTAGACAATGAAGAAGTAGTGGCCATTATTACCTGCATAAAAGACGCACTAGACAGAGCAGAGAAGCACTGGGAAAATGGAGGGCATACTCTGGTAAAAAGTACAAAGGCAATGGATTCGGCATTTGTAGTGAATGAATCAGTCCCGTCTCATATCCCTGGGCATAGCGAAGTTCAAGACGAGAAAACAGTTATCGATGAGTTTGTGGCGTTAGTGGCTGATATGCGTGACTCAAGCAAGCATCTAAACTCGGCAATAAGCAGCAAAACCGCCAAGGTTAGCCAGTTGCAACGGGTTTACTATGAAACTTCCGCTTTGCTTCCTGCGCTGGCAATGACTATAAAATTTGAGCACGGAAATGTCACAGAGTATCTGGGGGACGGTGTATTAGCTTTATTCAGAGTTGATCCCCAGAACAGGCCAAAGGCCATATATGCCGGTTATGAGGCGGCAGCCAACTCTATAGGGCAGACTCGCACTTTAGTGAATGCTGTCTTGGCTGCAAGATATTCACTACCGCCTTTGGATCTTGGTGTAGGGCTTGCAATGAGCAAGACAATAGTTACGCTTATTGGTTTGCCAGGTGAAAAGCATCCTAAAGCTTTTGGCGAGTGTGTATTCCGAGCCACCAAACTATCGGGCGGAAAAAACGAGATTTTTGTCGATGCTTTTGTAAAAGGCGCTTGGCCTACTACAGAGGGCGGTAAGCTTCGGTTTATTGAAAAGTCAAAGGGGGACGTTACCGGATACCTCATTGGCTCTACCTCATGAACGCGAGGAGGCCCTAAAATCTCTGGTCTGTTGTTATCAACTCCTTGCTGTTAAAGCGAAAAGCTTTACTCTTGACAGAACCTAGACAGAATTGACCTCATGGCCGCGCTCAATCCCGAAATCAAAACCTTCATCGTCCAAGCACTGGCCTGCTTCGACTCACCGTCGCAGGTAGCTGAGGCTGTGAGGGCGAATTTCGGGCTGACTGTCTCCAGGCAGCAAGTCCAGATACACGATCCGACCAAGCGCTGTAGTAAGGGGCTGGCCAAGCGCTGGGTAACGCTGTTTGAAGACACCCGGGCGAGCTTTCGCGAAACGATGGTAGAGGTGCCAGTGGCAAACCGCGCATATCGCCTCCGAGCACTCGGCAGGATGTTCGAAGAAGCTGAGGCGCGCGGCAATATTGCCCAGGGCTTAAAGCTGCTGGAGCAGGCTGCCAAGGAGTGTGGCGACCTCTACACCAATTGCCGCGTTAAAACCGATAACCTAGTAAATGGTGACGCCGCACCGGTGCGCGTCGAGTTCGTGCTAGCTCGAGTCGGCGCTCCCTGAAGGCAGATCGGAACAGGTGTATTACAGAGGATTGCCAGGACATTGAAATGCCAACAAGGGTTGCTATCCTAACCGCTCGTCAATAGAAGTAGAAGGAGCAAAAGGATGGCACGTCCAAATTTCAATTGGGACACATATGCGGCTAAGGCCAAATTTGATGACGTTCGCAACCTGAGTGCAAGTCATGGCCGTCTTCCAACGATGTATAGCCCTGACAGAACGTTGGTTTACCTGTCATCGCAAGACTTGGCTGTCGCTGTCGACGACCTGAAAGGGCTGCAATCACTTTTATCTGAGGTAAAAAGCAGTTTTCTCCTCACGCTCGATAGTCAAGATCACAGCTATAAAAAGCTTTATGAACTGGAAACGGATTACGATTTGATTGCCAATCTACTGAGCAATTTGGACAGCGCGCCAGATAATTACGGTATTCGCTTACCGAATCAACTTGGGGATAAGTGACAGCAGGCCGCGCCATGATTTCATACTTCGCCATTTCATGATTTCATGGCGCGGAACAACTGCCCCATCGGGAGAAGCTGCCGCCCGCCCATAATCTGAGCCTGGCTCACTGAGCCGATATCCCGGCCCTGTAGCACTTAGCATCCTTTCTACTTACTGCAACAAACTCTCCATCTCAGAATTGACCGTTCGTCTGCATTTCCAGGGTCTTTTCGTCCCGTTCTGTCTCATTCTGTGTATCACTCCAAGTGCACCCTAACTGATACGGAACGCCCATTATGTTCATTCGTGCATATCTTCGCGCCTCCACAGACGAGCAGGACGCCGGCCGGGCTCGCGCCTCGCTCGAGCAGTTCGCCAGCAACCACAATAAGGTGTTTGCCAGCGAGTATCTGGAGAATGCCAGCGGCGCCACGGCAGATCGCCCGGAGCTGATGCGCTTACTCAAGGATTCACGCAAGGGTGACGCGCTGCTGGTTGAATCGATAGACCGCCTCTCACGCCTGCCGGTGGATGACTGGCAGAAGCTCAAAGCTGCGATTGATTCAAAGGGGCTGCGCATCGTTGCGCTCGATCTGCCGACCAGTCACCAGGGGATGCAGGACACGAAAGGCGATGAGTTCACCGGCCGTATGCTGGGCGCGATCAGCTCGATGCTGGTGGAAATGATGGCCGCGATCGCGCGTAAGGATTACGAGCAGCGGCGCGACCGCCAGGCCCAAGGCATCGAAAAGGCCAAAGCCACCGGCAAATATCAGGGGCGGCCGGTGGATGCTGATTTGCACAAGCGCGTAAAGGAGCTACTGAAGGCTGGGCTTGGAATCCGTGCTGCGGCTCGGCACGCAAACTGTTCGACTACCACGGTGCTTAAAATTAAAACGCAGTTGTTTCCAGAGCGTCTTTAGCTTGAGATCTGAACATATTCTGGATGGGCAAATGCGTTCAGTTGCTCGCCCAGGATGTAAGTTGAGTAAGGCAATACCGCGGTCGTGCGCCCTCGGTGGCAAGCATTTACCAGCTCATTTAACAGAAACTGAAAATCTCCTCCGGGATGGTTGAAAAACGCAACTTGACTGGCTCCCACGGCACTGCGAAGCAATGCACCTTTAGCGTCAGCGAAGAGCATTATCCCCTCCGTAAGCGAGATGACCACATTTGGAGAAAGGTGAGGGGCTGCCTCTGCGCACATAGCAGCATAATTCTTACCGAGGGTTGCGCGACTCACCCCGTATGATTGACAGAGAACGAAGCAGAATGGCTGATCGTAGCGGTTCCGCTCGGGGTCGAAGGCTTCAGAATCAGCACCCTGCATAACCATTGCGCTGCCGAAGTGCCTAAAACACGTCGC
Organism: Pseudomonas sp. CFBP2511; assembly: GCF_030209255.1. Taxonomy (NCBI): domain Bacteria; kingdom Pseudomonadati; phylum Pseudomonadota; class Gammaproteobacteria; order Pseudomonadales; family Pseudomonadaceae; genus Pseudomonas; species Pseudomonas sp. CFBP2511. Next base: position 341,358 of record NZ_JARVSI010000028.1, read on the forward strand.
GTCTTTCGATGCGCGCTGCAGTGTTTTGACCCGTCTAATTTTGAGGACTGAATCTCGCAACTCCTTGGTTCCCAGCGTGCTCTTGATTTCGCCAACAGCAATCACCCCTTCGCACGGGATATAAGTCGCTTCCGGCGAGCCGCCAAAAGAGAAAACAGGACAATTATCTCTTTCGTGGATCACCACATCTGCTTGATTCGAAGTACCACCAAAAGAATCGATAACGCAGCCTGTTGCCACGCTAGCTGCCGCAGGCAGAAGCGTTTGAAGCTTCATTCGAACGGAATGCTCGCGGGCCCCACCCACCAAGCCGGGCGCAGTTGCGTTGCCAGCCCGAGCGAAGCTATCTACTAGATCTTGAGCAAGATAACCAAGGAACTGAGACACATTAAAAGAATCATCCATGAAGATTGCCTCTCGATCAGCTGCGCGGGGTTGAGAAGACTTGCTGCTGCCACCCTGCTGTCACAAGCATCGAAGCTTTTAACAAGAATGGCTGCAGACCTTGAATTATATGGTGTCCCAGGCGGGGTTCGAACCTGCAACCTTCCCCTTAGGAGGGGGATGCTCTATCCAATTGAGCTACTGAGACACTGCGTGCCAGCACACCGATCGGTGCCAGCGATGACGGCGTGCATCTTAGCGGCATGCACCGCTTTTGTCATGTCGTCATTGCCCTCCAGGGCTGTAGCCGATGTCGCTACGAAACACAGCTGAATAAACCAATCATGCATTTTGCAATCCTCCAAAAAGCCACCATTGCAAAACGCACTGAAGACCACTTTTTTTCGATTTATAAACCATTGATTTTAATAGTTTTTTTATCTATTTCAGCTTGGCATGCAGACTGCATTATCACTATCTGTGAACACATCTCATCCCAAACGGTCGGGCACAGGTACTGGAAAATGAACAAGACTCTCTCAGCGTTGAATGCGGCAGCTCTGGTGGCTCTGGTGGCATTTCATTTCCAGGATTCCGGTGCCAAGGACACGCAGGTCACTGCGCCTGCTCCTGTCCACCACCAGATCAGCCATGCGCCTCAGTTGGCAATCATGACTGACCGTGTTGCCAGTGCAGCGGTGTTGGCAACTGACGATGATGCTTCCGTACAGATGCCTCGCGCCGAGCAGCGTTGGGTTTTCTGAGACCGTTTGAATCACCCACTTACGAGTTACGAGAGTGTAGCCATGTCAAAATCCGCGTTGTCATTTCTGGTCCTGGCGATCATGGCTGTGATCGTCGATCTGTTGCTGCCTGTTCATGCGCAGGCCTTCAGTATCGCTTTCAATATCGCTACGGGCGTGTTCGCCAGCCTTTTCGTCGTCGCGCTATTCCTTGGCCGTCGCTTCAAGTTCGACCCGGTGCTGCGTTAAGCTCCATAGCCTCCCCTTCAAGCAAACCGGCGACAGCGCTCGACTACACCTCTTAACCTCTGAAATCCTGCCTTGCCCCCCTCCCCGCCAACCCTTTGTCGGCTGGCTTCGTCTGCGCTGAATTCCGACCTAATCTCAGAGTCAAATGGCCATGATGGCAAAAAGCAGCTCGGTGGCGATTCCTTTTATCTGCGGGCAAACGCAATGACTTTGCAAATTTGCTCGCATTTCTGATAATTGGTGCTGGCCAAACGCCTTTATCTGAGTCAATATTTGTCACAGAATTGACGCCAAGGACTCGACGTTTTACTGCATTATGTTGGCTCCTTGGATCCCCGGTTGAACATTTGGCCAAAACGATTGTCTGACGAAGACAATCTTGCGGCCACTTGCTAGAACCGCTTCCCCTGAACTAACCGGTTAAATATATGAGCCCTATGAAACAGGCTACTTATTCCAGCCGCACGGCTGACAAGTTCGTCGTTCGCCTACCAGACGGCATGCGTAATCGCGTGCAGGAAGTAGCCAAGAATCATCACCGCAGCATGAACTCGGAAATCATTGCCCGCCTCGAACAAAGCCTGATTCAGGAAGGTGCACTTGGCGATGAGCCAAGCCTGCGTCTGGATAGTCCTGAGCTGTCCTTGCACGAACGCGAGCTGCTGCAACGTTTTCGCCAGCTTTCACATCGTCAACAGAATGCTCTCGTTTCGCTGATCGCCCATGACACGGAACTTGCTTCCGAAGAGTCCTGAGACTCAGCGCAAATGACCAAGGCCAGCGAAAGCTGGCCTTTTTTGTTGTAGTATTTTTCTTAGTTGACCGTCGGCATCACTAACAACGCACCCGCAACACAGCACCTTTTTTCGAGACACTGCGCAAACATAACGCTCCGACATAACGCGTCGACATAAAAAAACCGCCTGGCCATGGCGGTTTTTTATTGCAGCGTCTTTGCTGGAACAGAACTTCTAGAGCAGGAAGATCGTCGCCAGCCCGAGAAAGATGAAGAACCCGCCGCTGTCAGTCATCGCCGTAATCATGACGCTCGCACCCATTGCGGGGTCGCGACCCAGACGCGCAAGCGCCATAGGGATGGATACGCCCATCAAGGCGGCCAGCAGCAGGTTGAGCGTCATGGCTGCCGTCATGACCACGCCAAGTGACCAGCTGCCATACAACAGGTAAGCGACAACCCCGATAACCCCACCCCACAGCAGGCCGTTGATCAGGCCCACAGCCAGCTCCTTGCGCAGCAGCCGGGACGTATTGCCGGTGTTGACCTGATCCAGCGCCATTGCGCGCACGATCATGGTGATGGTCTGGTTACCCGAGTTGCCGCCAATGCCGGCGACGATGGGCATCAGCGCAGCGAGCGCCACCAGCTTCTCGATGGAGCCTTCAAACAGGCCAATTACCCGCGAAGCGAGGAATGCAGTGACCAGGTTGACCGCCAGCCACGCCCAGCGGTTGCGCAGCGAGCGCCATACCGAAGCGAAGATATCTTCCTCTTCTCGCAGACCCGCCATGTTGAGGACTTCGTTTTCGCTCTCTTCACGAATCAGGTCGACGATTTCATCGATGGTCAGACGACCAATCAATTTGCCGTTTTTGTCCACCACCGGCGTGGAGATAAGGTCGTAACGCTCGAAAGCCTGCGCGGCATCGTACGCATCGTCCTCAGGGTGAAAACTGACCGGGTCGTTGGCCATGACTTCGCCAACCTGCTTCTCCGGATCATTGACCAGCAGTCGCTTGATCGGCAACACGCCCTTGAGAACGCCCTCGGAGTCGACCACGAATAATTTGTCGGTATGACCAGGCAGCTCTTTGAGCCTGCGCAGGTAGCGCAATACAACTTCAAGGCTGACATCCTCGCGGATCGTCACCATCTCGAAGTCCATCAACGCACCAACCTGGTCCTCGTCATAGGACAAGGCAGACCGGACACGCTCGCGCTGCTGAGAGTCCAGCGCTTCCATCAGTTCATGAACAACGTCGCGGGGCAATTCGGGAGCAAGGTCGGCCAGTTCGTCGGCGTCCATGTCCCGTGCCGCCGCGAGCAACTCATGATCGTCCATGTCGGCGATCAGGGTTTCACGAACGGAATCGGATACTTCAAGCAGAATGTCGCCGTCGCGATCGGCCTTGACCAACTGCCAGACAGTCAGGCGATCTTCCAGAGGAAGGGCTTCGAGAATATAAGCGACGTCGGCGGAGTGAAGGTCTTCGAGCTTGCGCTGCAGCTCGACAAGGTTCTGCCGGTGAACCAGGTTTTCTACGCGGTCTTGATTCTGACCCTCCTGACGGTGGGTCAGGTCTTCAACAATACGCTGGCGCTGCAGCAGATCGACGACCTGAGCCAGGCGATCCTGCAAGCTTTCCTGCGTTTTTTTTACTTCTCTTTCGGTCATAGGCGAGCTCCACTCCCAGCAGCGGGGCACGCCGGGAGATCAATCAGTTAATTCATGATTGTTGAAAAACATTATTAAGTAACGACTGGGTAAGTCCATGGAGGTGTTCCACAAGCCCCGGCGGAGCTGACGGGCGCAATGATACACCGCTTTGAGCCAAGCGCATGCGAGAAATTCAGCTTATAACAATCGTTTGCAGCGCAAAGCTGCACAGCCACGTGAGCCGCCAGAGACGCTGCGTCACATTCAGCCAATAAAACGCGCTCGCCCCGGCTAAAGACCACCGCTAGGCTCTCACCACACCCGTCACGGAGGACCTGGCCATGCGCGCCGCCATTCATCTAACCCTTTGCAACGCCCTGCTCTGCCTGCCCCTGCACGCAATCGCCAGCAGTGTTCAGCGCTGCGAGGACGCATCAGGAAAGATCATGTTCACGACGCTGGGTTGCCCGGCAGGTCACAGCACTCGCCTGCAGAGCGCCTTCAATGCGCCACCCGGAACCCAAGTCGATTTGCTTCCTTCTGCAAGCAGCCGGGAGCCTGCGCGTCAAAGATCATCAGGCCAGGAACTGGTCGTGGTCGGCACCCGCGATGATGGCTGCGGCAACCGCTTGAGCGCCGAACAGCGCCGAGCGGCCATCATCAACCAGCGGACCCCTCCCGGTATGACGCAACGCGATGTGGAAAGCCTGTTGGGGCGTCCGGACAAAGTCAGCAACCGCAATGGCGAATTGCGTTACGTGTATAACAAGAAGAAAGGCCGCAGCAGTAGCGTGACATTTGATGAGCACGGGTGCGTTAAAGGAAAACGCTAGAAAGCAAAAAGCCCACATCTTTCGATGTGGGCTTTTCGTTGTATGGTGCACTCGACAGGATTCGAACCTGTGACCGCTCGGTTCGTAGCCGAGTACTCTATCCAGCTGAGCTACGAGTGCATTGGTACTTTTAGACCAGATCACCTCTGGTTGAAGCCAGTTATCGGAAATTCTGTAATTGCTTACAGCGCTTCAAACAACTTTAAATGGTGCACTCGACAGGATTCGAACCTGTGACCGCTCGGTTCGTAGCCGAGTACTCTATCCAGCTGAGCTACGAGTGCATGTGTTGGTGCCGCGCATTATAGATCGTCAGATTGTTTTGTCAATCACTTTTTCTAGTAAATTCAACAACTTACCGATCAAGCCCAATCTGACGCGCTACATAAATAATGGCGGAGAACGGGGGATTCGAACCCCCGACACCCTTTTGAGGTGTACTCCCTTAGCAGGGGAGCGCCTTCGGCCACTCGGCCAGCTCTCCGCAACACGGGGCGTATAATAACCACCCTTTTCCCCGTTTGCAAACCAAAAATTCAATAAAAATTAATGGCTTGGTTCTTCGTCCTTCTCTTTCTTGATCCGCAGGTAAATCTCTTCACGGTGAACCGCGACTTCTTTGGGCGCATTGACACCAATACGCACCTGATTACCCTTCACTCCGAGCACGGTTACGGTGATTTCACCATCACCAATGATCAGGCTTTCTGCGCACCGACGAGTCAGAATCAGCATACTTTTCTCCTTACGCCTTTATTAAGGGACCACGGTCTGCAACCGGTAGGCAAAGGTCGCTGGCGAAAAGCCATGACCGTTAACCTGTGTATCGACTAACGCAAAGAAAACAACAGCCTTTCTGCGCAGTACCCGAAAGACGCGGTCAGCCCGCGCCCTTCGAAGACAGAGTCATTCACCCTGCCGAGGAGCATCCAGCTCGAACGCGGTGTGCAATGCGCGCACAGCCAACTCCAGGTACTTCTCTTCGATGACCACAGAGACCTTGATCTCCGATGTGGAGATCATCTGGATATTGATGCTCTCCTTGGCCAGTGCTTCAAACATGCGACTGGCGACACCCGCGTGCGAGCGCATGCCGACGCCGACGATGGACACCTTGGCAATCTTGGTATCGCCGGAAACTTCACGGGCACTGATTTCACGCGCGGTCGTCTCAAGCACCTGCAAGGCCGACTGATAGTCGTTGCGATGGATCGTGAAGGTGAAATCGGTGGTGTTATCGTGCGAAACGTTCTGCACGATCATGTCCACTTCGATATTGGCCGCGCTGATCGGGCCGAGAATCTTGAACGCCACGCCGGGGGTGTCTGGCACACCACGGATGGTCAGCTTGGCTTCATCGCGGTTGAAGGCGATGCCGGAAATGATCGGCTGTTCCATGGATTCCTCTTCATCGATTGTAATAAGGGTGCCCGGCCCCTCTTTGAAGCTGTGCAGGACGCGCAGCGGGACGTTGTATTTGCCGGCGAACTCGACCGCGCGGATCTGCAACACCTTGGAACCGAGGCTGGCCATTTCCAGCATCTCTTCAAAGGTGATCTTGTCCAGACGCTGAGCCTGCGACACCACACGTGGGTCGGTGGTGTACACACCATCGACGTCGGTGTAGATCTGGCACTCGTCAGCCTTCAGCGCAGCCGCCAGGGCCACTCCGGTGGTGTCAGAGCCGCCACGCCCAAGCGTGGTGATATTGCCGTGCTCATCGACACCCTGGAAACCGGCAACCACCACCACCCGACCGGCTTTCAGGTCGGAACGGATCTTCTGGTCATCGATTTGCAGGATGCGCGCCTTGTTGTGCGCGCTGTCAGTGAGAATGCGCACCTGGTTGCCGGTGTAGGACACCGCAGGCACGCCGCGCTTCATCAGCGCCATCGCCAGCAGCGCAATGGTCACTTGCTCGCCCGTGGAGACGATCACGTCCAGTTCACGGGGAACCGGCTGATCACTGATCTGCCTGGCCAGCTCGATCAAACGATTTGTTTCACCGCTCATGGCTGACAGCACGACCACCAGGTCGTCGCCCGCCTCACGGAATTTCTTGACCTTGTCGGCCACCTGCTCGATGCGCTCTACAGAGCCCACGGAGGTGCCGCCAAATTTCTGTACGATCAAAGCCATCTCAAAGCCGCCTCAGAACCCGTTAAGAGCACCTATTAACATTCAAACCTTACATGGCCTGCCGGCAAGCGACAGGCCTGCAGATTCGACTCAGATACCCTGCTCTACAAAAGGAACGGCCAGTGCCAGCGCTGAATCCAGCGCAGTTGCATCGACACCACCGCCTTGAGCCATATCAGGACGACCACCGCCTTTACCGCCTACTGCGGTTGCCGCCTGTTTCATCAAATCACCGGCTTTGAGTTGGCCAGTCAGGTCCTTGGTCACGCCTGCGACCAAGACAACCTTGTCTTCATGAACACTGCCGAGCAGGATCACTGCGCGGCCGAGCTTGTTCTTCAACTGGTCGACAAGCGCCAACAGCGCCTTGCCGTCCTGGCCATCCAGGCGCGTAGCCAGAACCTTGACCCCTTTGACATCCAGCGCGGCCGACGACAGGTCGTCACCGGCGGCGCTGGCTGCCTTGGCTTGCAGTTGTTCCAGTTGTTTTTCCAGCAGACGGTTGCGCTCAAGCACCGCCGTCAGCTTGTCCAGCAGGTTGTCGCGATTGCCTTTGACCAGCGTCGCGGCTTCCTTGAGTTGATCTTCAGCCGAGTTCAGCCAGGCCAGCGCAGCCGCGCCGGTCACCGCTTCGATACGGCGCACGCCTGCGGCAACGCCGCCTTCACTGACAATCTTGAACAGCGAGATGTCGCCGGTGCGGCTGGCGTGAATACCGCCGCACAGTTCGACGGAGAACTCGCCGCCCATGCTCAGGACACGAACGCTGTCACCGTACTTCTCGCCGAACAGCGCCATGGCGCCTTTCTTTTTCGCGGTATCGATGTCGGTTTCTTCGGTGACCACCGGCGTGTTCTTGCGAATTTCGGCGTTGACGATGTCTTCCAGTGCACGCAGTTGCTCAGGCTTGATCGACTCGAAGTGGCTGAAGTCAAAGCGTAGACGCTGACTGTCGACCAGCGAGCCCTTCTGCTGCACGTGCTCGCCCAGCACTTGACGCAATGCGGCGTGCAGCAAGTGAGTGGCCGAATGGTTCAGTTTGGTTGCATCACGAACTTCATCGGCCACCTGTGTTTCAACCTGTACGCCGACGCTCAGGCTGCCGGACGCCACAACACCGTGGTGCAGGAATGCCCCGCCGGTCTTGGTGGTGTCACTGACGTCGAAGCGCGCATCAACAGCCAGCAGGAAGCCGCTGTCGCCGATCTGGCCACCTGATTCGGCATAGAACGGGGTGGTGTCGAGAATCACCACGCCCTCTTCGCCTTCGTTCAGGTGAGTCACCGACTGCCCGTCTTTATAGAGGGCAACGACGCTGGCGCTGCCGGTGGTCGCGGAGTAACCGGTGAATTGGGTGGCCACATCGACCTTGACCAGACTGTTGTAGTCCATGCCGAACGAGCTGGCCGAACGTGCACGCACGCGCTGGGCTTCCATCTCGCGCTCAAAGCCTTCTTCGTCCAGCGTCAGGTTACGCTCACGGGCGATGTCACCTGTCAGGTCCATCGGGAAACCGTAGGTGTCATACAACTTGAACACGATTTCGCCGGGAACCACGGTGCCTTTGAGCTCGGCCAGATCCTGCTCGATGATCTTCAAGCCTTGTTCCAGAGTCTTGGCGAACTGCTCTTCTTCGCCTCTGAGGACGCGTTCGATGTGCGACTGCTGTTGCACCAGTTCAGGGAATGCCGAACCCATCTCGGCGACCAGCGCGGCGACGATCTGGTAGAAGAAGCTGCCCTTGGCACCGAGCTTGTTACCGTGACGGCAGGCGCGACGAATGATGCGGCGCAGCACATAGCCACGGCCTTCGCTGGAAGGCAGTACGCCATCGGCGATCAGGAAGCCGCAAGAACGAATGTGGTCAGCCACGACTTTCAGCGAAGCCTGGTTGTCGTTGCTGCAACCGATGGCATTGGCCGATGCGGTAAGCAGGCTCTGAAACAGGTCGATTTCGTAGTTGGAATGCACGTGCTGCAGAACGGCACTGACCCGCTCAAGGCCCATGCCGGTATCGACCGACGGCGCTGGCAGCGGGTGCAGCACGCCATCAGCGGTACGGTTGAACTGCATGAAAACGTTGTTCCAGATTTCAATGTAACGGTCGCCGTCCTCTTCTGGCGAGCCTGGCGGGCCACCCCAGATGTCCGCGCCGTGGTCGAAGAAAATCTCGCTGCATGGGCCACACGGGCCGGTGTCGCCCATGGTCCAGAAGTTGTCGGAGGCGTAAGGCGCGCCTTTGTTGTCACCGATGCGAACCATGCGTTCGGCCGGGACGCCGATCTCTTTGGTCCAGATATCGTAGGCTTCGTCGTCGGTCGCGTAGACGGTGACCCAGAGTTTTTCCTTGGGCAGGTTCAGCCACTTCTCGGAAGTCAGGAAGGTCCAGGCGTAGGTAATGGCATCACGCTTGAAATAGTCACCAAAGCTGAAGTTACCCAGCATTTCGAAAAAAGTGTGGTGACGAGCGGTATAGCCGACGTTTTCCAGGTCGTTGTGCTTGCCACCGGCACGCACGCATTTCTGACTGGTCACGGCGCGGGTGTAGGCGCGTTTTTCCTGGCCCAGGAAGCAATCCTTGAACTGGTTCATGCCTGCGTTGGTGAACAGCAGGGTTGGGTCATTGCCCGGAATCAAGGAGCTTGAAGGGACACGGGTGTGGCCTTGCTCTTCGAAGAAGCCAAGGAAGGCTTCACGGATTTCTGCGCTTTTCATAGGTTCTTCCACGGAGACTGCGGCCAGAGGCAAGTGCAAAACGTCAAATGACGTAGCGACGGCAAAGGGCCGCATTATATAGGCGTTGCGCCCTCGGTACAGTGTGTTTGTGCGATAGAGACAAGTAACTGGATTATCGGCATGTCATGGATGTTCAAAGGCTGCGAATGCCGCGATCACTTGCTCTGCCTGAGCACGCGAAACATTCAGGTGAGTGACCATGCGCAGCCGCGACGCGGCGGTGAGCACGATGCCACGCTCGGCGCAGAATGCCTTGAGCGCTGCGGCGCGATCACCGATCTGCACATAGACCATGTTGGTCTGCACAGGCTCGACACTGTAACCCAGCCCGCTCAAGCCCTCGGCCAGAAACGCCGCATTGGCGTGATCGTCGGCCAGCCGCTGGACCTGATGATCCAGCGCATAGAGCCCGGCAGCGGCCAGCCCGCCTGCCTGACGCATGCCCCCGCCGAGCATCTTGCGCAGACGCCGCGCCTTGACCATCAGCGGCTGCGAGCCGCACAGCACCGAGCCAATGGGGGCGCCCAGGCCTTTGGACAGGCAGATGGAGACTGAATCGAAGTGCCGGGTGATCTCCCGGGCATCAACGCCCAGCTTGACCGCCGCGTTGTACAGCCGCGCGCCGTCGAGGTGCAGCGCGAGGCCTTTTTCCAGGGTCAGCTTGCGCGCGGCGGCCAGGTACTCAAGCGGCAGCACCTTGCCCTGCATAGTGTTTTCCAGGGCCAGCAGGCGTGTGCGGGCAAAGTGGAAGTCGTCCGGCTTGATGGTGTCGAGCACCTGTTGCAGGCTCAGCGAACCGTCCGCCTGCACGTCCAGCGGCTGAGGCTGAATCGAGCCCAGTACCGCCGCTCCACCCCCTTCGTATTTATAGGTGTGGGCCTGCTGACCGACGATGTATTCATCGCCCCGCTCACAGTGCGCCATCAACGCCAGCAGATTGCTCATGGTGCCGGAGGGCACGAACAAGGCGGCGTCGAACCCGAGGCGCTCGGCGAGCGTGGCCTCGAGCAGATTGACCGCAGGGTCTTCACCGTAGACATCATCGCCCACCGGCGCATGTGCCATGGCGTCAAGCATGCCTGCGGTGGGCAGAGTCACTGTGTCGCTGCGCAGATCGATGACCGTCACGAAAAAGCTCCCTGAAATTGAAGATCGATAATGCATGCAACCTTTGGCTTGCAACAAGGCATTACTGAGGCTGCGGTACATGATAATCAAGCGCTGTCGCTCTCGATACTCCGCGTCCTTATAAGAAAAAGGCAGGTGCACTGTACGAAAGTGTCCATGCATGATCGAACAAACTGTGATAAAAATCCCGCACTGGACACGTAATGTGCCGGTAACGTTCTCAGGGCGGGGTGCAACTCCCCACCGGCGGTAATGGCGCGCAATGCGTCTAGCCCGCGAGCGCTTGGGGGTTTCAGCTTTGGCTGACGACCTGCAAGGTCAGCAGACCCGGTGTGATTCCGGGGCCGACGGTCATAGTCCGGATGAAGAGAGAGCGGGATTGGTGTCTGCAAGAACGTCTGCAAAACCTCATCATGAACGACATCGTTCAGGAGGCTTTCCTACGCGACTTGAATCCCTTTCGATCCAAAATGCCCTGTTTTTTTCATTAAACAGGAGTCAGAACACGTGCAACCTACTGCAATCGACAGCAAAAGCAAAAGCCATCCGAACGAACGCGTCGCTTTCATCCAGGCCTGCTGGCATAAGGATATCGTCGATCAGAGCCGTAAAGGTTTTGTCGCCGAAATGGCCAAACAGGGTTATGCCGAAAGTGACATCGACATCTTTGAAGTCGGCGGCGCCTTCGAAATCCCGCTGCATGCAAAACTGCTCGCCAATACCGGCCGCTACGCCGGCATCGTCGGCGCTGCACTGGTGGTGGACGGTGGTATCTATCGCCACGAATTCGTTGCGCAGTCAGTGGTCAGCGCATTGATGCAGGTCCAGCTGGAAACCGAAGTACCGGTTTTCTCCGTGGTCCTGACGCCGCATCACTTCCATGCGGGTGAAGAGCACCAGAAGTTCTTCTTCGATCACTTCTCGCACAAAGGCGAAGAAGCGGCCAAGACCTGCGCGGATACCTTGAACAAGGTGCGCAGCCTGCGTCGTCTGGATGCGCAGCAGAAAGCTGCCTGCTGAAACGCGAAACATCGGCACGAGAGGCGTTCGTCAGTACGACTCTCGTTGCGCAGTCTCTGCGTCGCAAATGCAAAGAGGACGCGCAGCGTCCTTAACGGCATGCCGACGCGGAGCGTCGCACGATAGTTGAGATTATCGTCAACCAAGCCCATCCGCATCAGCCGGCACAATCACAATGCCCGCCCGCAGGCCATTTTTGACCTTGGGGTTGGGGAAGATGATTCTTGCGCCCTCTTCTTTCACCACCCAGCGTGAATCACTCACGTCTTCGGCCAGCACGTAGCCTTTTTCCAGCTCGGAGAAGTTCTCCACGTCATCCGCCAGGTTGAAGGTGAACGCATCGCTGCGCTTGATCACTTCACGTGCGACGCTGAACAGTTGCAGCCCCTCAAGACGCTCATCCGGCTGGGGTTCGCTGCCTTCAATGATCTGCTCCAGACGCAAACGCAATGGCGCGAGATTAACGTGCCGGTTCTGTCCAAACGGGCGGGCCTTGCCCAGTTCCAGTGTAAAAGCCTCGGCCCCGAGCTGTTCGTAGGTGTAGGCGCTGAACACTATGGAGGGTTTGTTCTGCAGCAGCACTGCACTGATGCCCGCCGCGCGCAGCCGGGCCAGTTCAAAGCGTGAGTGCTGACGGCCCTCTTTCCACGGATACAGCGCAAACTGCTCGATCTTTGAGCCGCGAATGGCAGTGTGCAGGTCGTAATGCAGCCGATAGCGGTCCGGCAGGCTGAAAAAGCTGGCAGCCAGCCGCTCCAGTTCACAAGCGCGCAGGGCTTCCGCGCCACCGCTTTGTTCGTGCCGGCCATTGAACAGCCGGTTGACGTCCTGCTCGACATAACGCGCACCCAGCCGCATGGCAGCAGGGTTGCCAAACAGGAACAGAATACGTGCGCGCGGTTTGAGGTCGCCACGCGCGATGCTGCGGATCAGTTCATCAAGCAGCTCGATGGGCGCTGTCTCGTTACCATGAATACCGGCAGACAGCAGCAGGTCAGTGCCATTGTCACGAGCCTGTGGCGGGCGGACTTCCAGAGCCCCCTCAGCCAGCCAGCGCATCCGCACGCCTTCGACGGTCAGTTGAGTCTTTTCCGCTGGTTCACGTCTAGCCAGGGTCAGTTCAAGCAGTTTGCCGAGGGCGAGCATGGCGCGCTTCCTTAGTGGTTGCAGTCAGGGCCGTGAACGTGACCGTCTTCTTCGGCACCGACGTCGGCCGGTTCCATTTCCAGTTGCAGGCTGACCAGATTGGTCGCCAGCGGGCGCAGCAGCAGATTGGCGTATTCGGCATCGTCTTCTTCGACGTCCACGCCGATCAGCAACTGGCCACGGCCGTCTTGCTGAATCCACAGCTCCTTGCCCTGCCAGATGATGGCAACGCGGGTGCAGGAGGTTTCCAGCTGGGTGCCATCAGTGTCTTCAAGGATCAGTTGCAGGGCGTCGCTCATGTCGAAATGCTCTCTATAAAGGAAGTCGTGCGCCGGCCAATGGTCCGGCGCGCAAGGTGTTTCAATTCAGTTGAAACGGATAAACGGCGCCCAGTTTAAGGATTTGCGTCAGTTCATCCAATGCCGTGCGGCATTCAGTCAGTAATCGGGGGTCGGCCAGATCGTTTTCGCTCATGCGATCACGGTAGTGCCTGTCGACCCATTGCGTCAGCGTTTCATACAACGGCGCGGTCATGATCACGCCGGGGTTTACTGCAGCCAGCTCGGTTTCATTGAGCGCCACGCGCAGGCGCAGGCACGCCGGGCCGCCACCGTTCTGCATGCTCTGCTTGAGGTCGAAGACCTTGACCTCGGCGACCGGGCCGGCATCGGCAATGAGCCGTTGCAAGTAGCCCCAGACGTTGGCATTGGCCTGGCATTCCTGTGGCACGATCAGCAGCATCGAGCCATCCGGACGCGACAGCAACTGGCTGTTGAACAGATATGAGCGCACCGCATCCTGAACCGAGACCTCGGCGCGTGGCACGCAAACAGCCTGCAGCTGGCCGCCGGCCCGGCTGAGTTTGTAGCGCAGCTCGCCCAGCATCTGTTCGGTGTGGAGAAAGGCGTCCTCGTGATAGAACAGCACTTCACCGTTGCCGACCGCGATCACATCGTTATGAAACACGCCTTGATCGATCACCGCCGGGTTCTGCTGCCCGTACACAACGCACTCATCGCTCAGACCATGCAAGCGCGCCACCGCTCGTGAAGCTTCCAGCGTCTGCCGCGCCGGGTACTTCTGCGGTGCTGCGTAGCGGGTATCGAAAGCGCTGCGGCCAAACACAAAAAACTCTACCCCGGCCTGACCGTAGTCCTGACAGAAACGCGTGTGGTTGGCCGCGCCTTCATCGCCGAACTGCGCCACTGGTGGCAAGGCCGGGTGATGAGCGAAGTGCTTCGCGTCGGCAAACATGGCCCCCAGCACGCGGCTGGTGGTCGGATGCTCGATGCTGCGATGGTATTTGCAGTTGAGGTTGGCCGCCGTGAAATGCACACGGCCATCAGCGGTATCGGCGCTGGGGCTGACCGTCGCCGCATTGGCCACCCACATGCTCGACGCCGAGCAACTGGCAACCAGCAACGGCATGTCCTGACGGGCAGCCTTTTCGATCACTTGCTCATCGCTGCCGGTAAAACCCAACTGACGCAAACCAGCAACATCAGGACGTTCCTGAGGTGCCAGCACGCCCTGGGTAAAACCCATGTCCATCAGCGCCTTCATTTTTGCCAGGCCCTGCAGCGCCGCTTCACGCGGGTTCGAGCACTGCTGGCTATTACTCTGAGAGGCGACGTTACCGTAGGACAACCCGCCGTAGTTGTGGGTTGGCCCGACCAGACCGTCAAAATTCACTTCACAGGACTTCATCGGCAAGGCTCCGTGGATCTGTTTTTATAAGCATTCTTTCTTTACGCGCATGCTTTACCTTTACGCGCATGCTTTACGCACATTCTCTAGGCAAGGCACTCAGCTCAGCCGCACACCCGGGGTCAACGTCGCGGGCAGAGTCAGGCTGCCGGTCTCCAGCGACGCCACCGGATAGGCGCAGTAATCGGCCGCGTAATAGGCGCTCGCGCGGTGATTGCCCGATGCCCCGACGCCACCGAACGGCGCACTGCTGGCGGCCCCGGTCAATTGCTTGTTCCAGTTGACGATGCCGGCGCGGCTTTGCAGCCAGAACTGCTGATAACGCGCTTCGGAGTCCGAGAGCAGGCCCGCCGCCAGACCGTATTGAGTGGCGTTGGCCTCGGCGATCGCCGCATCAAAACCGGCGTAGCGGACCACCTGCAACAGCGGGCCGAACAGCTCTTCATCGGGCCTGTTTGCGACTGCGCTGACATCGACAATACCGGGCGTCAGCAGCGCCGCGCCGGGTTGCGGCTGACGCATTTCCAGCAAGGTCACCGCGCCATTGGCGAGCAGATGACGCTGCGCGTCGAGCAACGCCCGCGCGGCCTCAAGCGAAATCACAGAGCCCATGAACGGAGACGGCTGCTGATCGAACGCCCCCACCTCAATAGTCGCGCTGACGGCAACCAGCCGCGCCAGCAACGCATCTCCCCAGTCGCCCTCAGGCACCAGCAGACGACGCGCACAGGTGCAGCGCTGGCCTGCGGAGATAAACGCTGACTGAATGATGGTGTAAACCGCCGCGTCGATGTCCTGGACCTGATCGACCACCAACGGATTGTTACCGCCCATTTCCAGGGCGAGAATCTTGTCCGGTCGCCCGGCGAACTGCTGATGCAGCGCGTTGCCAGTGCGGCTCGACCCGGTGAAGAACAGGCCATCGATACCCGGATTCGCCGCCAGGGCGATACCGGTTTCGCGTCCACCTTGCAGCAGGTTGAGGACACCGGCAGGCAAGCCGGCTTCGATCCAGCATTTGACGGTCAGTTCGGCGACTTTCGGCGTCAGCTCGCTCGGTTTGAACAGCACCGTATTGCCTGCCAGCAAGGCCGGGACGATATGGCCGTTAGGCAGGTGGCCCGGAAAGTTGTACGGCCCGAATACGGCAACCACACCGTGCGGCTTGTGGCGCAACACAGCGGTAGCATCGCCCAGCGGAGCGCTTTTCTCGCCGGTTCTTTCGCGATAGCTCTGCACTGAAATGGCGATCTTGTTGACCATGCTGGTCACCTCGGTCGCCGATTCCCACAACGGTTTGCCGGTTTCTTCACCGATGCAATTCGCCAGTTCGTCCGCGTGCTGCTTGAGGCTGGCCGCAAAGGCTTCCAGCACGGCGATGCGCTGATCAAGTGAAAGCAGCGCCCAGGCAGGAAACGCCTGGCGCGCGGCGTGTACGGCGTGATCCACCTGTTCAGCGGTCGCACCTTGCCCGGACCACAACACGTGCTGGGTCACCGGGTTCAACGAATGGAACAGCTCGCCCTGCCCGGCTTGCCAGGCACCTGCGATATACAGAGTACTCATCAAACGCCCTCCCGCGCGGCGGACAACGGCACTGCGCGCACGTTGTCGCCAGCATTCATACGCAGCCGCTTGGCGGTTTGCGGCGCGACCACCAGCGTACCGGCAGCAAACCGCGCAGCGCCTACGGTCACGCGGCAGTCTTCGCGCTTGCGGTTGTAAATCAGGAATTGTGGTGCGTCGTCGCCCGGCGTGCCGATGGCCAGCACCAGGGCCTGGCTGTCCTTGACCGCGCGAATCTTGCCGGTCTCGCACTCGATGGCCGGACCCGCATCGAAAATATCGACGTAGCCCTGATACGAAAAACCCTCGCCCTTGAGCATGGTCAGCGCAGGCTCGGTGTCAGCGTGCACGCGACCGATCACATTGCGTGCGTCTTCGGACAGAAAGCAACTGTACAGCGGAAACTTGGGCATCAACTCGGCGATGAACGCCTTGTTACCCACACCGGTCAAGTAATCGGCCTGGCTGAATTCCATCTTGAAGAAGTGCCGCCCCAGGCTCTCCCAGAACGGCGAACGGCCATTCTCGTCGGACATGCCGCGCATCTCGGCAATGATCTTGCTACCAAACAGTTTCGGAAATTCAGCAATGAACAGCATGCGCGCCTTGGACAGCAGGCGACCG
The DNA here is from genome assembly GCF_030209255.1 of Pseudomonas sp. CFBP2511. Taxonomy (NCBI): domain Bacteria; kingdom Pseudomonadati; phylum Pseudomonadota; class Gammaproteobacteria; order Pseudomonadales; family Pseudomonadaceae; genus Pseudomonas; species Pseudomonas sp. CFBP2511. The sequence continues at coordinate 358,029 of NZ_JARVSI010000028.1, forward strand.
TTGAGGCCGCTGCGCGAATCGCTGTGCAGGAACAGCGAGCACAATTCGGAATTACCAGTCAGGTCGTTGGCCAGAAACAGCGTGGGGATTTCCCGGTAGATGTTCAGTTCCTGGGAGGCGCTGACCGTCAGCCCGACCCGGTAGTTGTACCACGGCTCACGCAGGCCGACCGCGCCAGCGATGGCGGAAATGCCCACCACTTTGCCGTCGTCGTCTTCGAGCACGAACAGGTAGTCGGCGTCGCCGCGCTCGGCTTCTCCGCGAAAGGTCTTTTCAGCCCAGCCAACCCGATGGGCCAGGCGTTGCTCGTTGGCAGGCAAGGTGGTCAGACCGGCGCCGGTGCTGCGCGCCAGCTCGATCAACGCGGGCAGGTCGCTGCTGCGTACGGGACGAACGATCATGTTATCTCCTCAGCGGCTCATCGAGAGCCTTGAAACGGGCTAATCCGCAATCGAACGTCCGGCTCAGACCGCGACGATGCGCACACTGGCACCTTCACCCACACCCAGCGCGTCGGCGGCCTGCAGGCTCAGCACCACCGGCCGGCCGGGTGCCCAGTCGAGTTCCAGCAACACCGCGCGGTAATCCTGCAGCAGACCATTGGCAACCAGATACAGACGCCCGCCCTTGCCCACGTCGCTGCTGTGCGCTGTCTCGACCTTGACCGGTACCAGACGGCTCTGCGCGATGGAGCGGATGCCGGACACTTTGGCGTGCAGGGTCGGGCCACCGTCGAAGATGTCGATGTAATGATCGGTTTCAAAACCTTCGCGCATCAGGATGTCGAAGGTGATCTGCGCACGCGGATGCACCTGGCCCATAGCCTCTTGCGCAGCGTCGGGCAGCAATGGCACGTAGATCGGGTAATGCGGCATCAGCTCGGCGAGGAACGTCCGGCTTTTCAGCCCGCACAGACGCTCGGCAGCGGCATAGTTGAGGTCGAAGAAGTTGCGCCCGATGGCGTCCCAGAACGGCGAATCGCCCTGCTCGTCGCTGTAACCGACGATTTCGGTGACCACTGAATCAGCGAAGCGCTCGGGGTGGCTGGCGACAAACAGCAGACGGCCACGCGAGTTGAGCTCCGACCAGGACGTGCCCACCAGCTCCGGGACCACGTAGAAGCTGGTCAGCAGGCTGTTGCCAGTCAGGTCGTGGCACTGGGAGAGCACGTGGATCTTGTTGTGGATTTTCAGTTCGCGAGAGGCATGTACGAAGGTTTCGTTGCGAAAGCTGTAGAACGGCTCGGAGTAGCCCGCCGAGGCGACGATGCCCGAGCAGCCCACCAGCTTGCCGCTCTCGCTGTCTTCGAGGACGAAGAAGTAGGTTTCTTCACCGTTGAAGCTGACCTCGGCGGCGAATGAGGCCTCCGACGAGCCGATCTTGTCGGTCAGGCGGCCAGCATCGTCGGGCAAGGACGTGACACCGATAGGGCTGTCGGCGGCGAGGCGTTGAACCTCGGCCAGATCAGCCATTTGCGCAGGGCGCATCACCAGCATGGTGCCACTCCTTGTAGATCGACCGGCCTCTGCGGCCGGCACTGATAAGTGCGCCAGGCGGCATCAGGCCGCAGGGCACAGGAAAGTGTCCGGTGCTTGCCGATCGGGCAAGCACCGGAATACAGCGGATGGATCAGGACGTCAGCTTGGCAATGGCGCGCTCGAAGCGGTTCAAGCCTTCTTCGATGTCTGCGTCTTCGATCACCAGGCTTGGCGCGAAACGAATCACGTCGGGGCCGGCCTGCAGAATCATCAGATCCTGGGCTTCGGCGGCGTTGAAGATGTCCTTGGCTTTGCCTTTCCAGGCATCGGACAGCACGCAACCGATCAGCAAACCCAAGCCGCGCACTTCGGTGAACACACCATATTGCTGGCCAATGCTTTCCAGGCGGGTCTTGAATTGTTGATGCTTGCGTTGCACGCCAGCCAGCACTTGAGGGGTGTTGATGACATCGATCACCGCCTCGCCCACCGCGCAGGCCAGCGGGTTGCCGCCGTACGTGGTGCCGTGCACACCGACTGCGAAGTGCTTGGCGAGCTTTTCAGTGGTCAGCATGGCCGCCAGCGGGAAACCGCCGCCAATGCTTTTGGCGCTGGAAAGGATGTCCGGGGTCACGCCGTAATGCATGTACGCAAACAGATGGCCACTACGGCCCATGCCGCTCTGCACTTCGTCGAATACCAGCAGCGCGTTGTGCTCGTCACACAGTTTGCGTGCGCCTTGCAGGTAGTCGAGCTCGCCCGGCAAAACACCGCCTTCGCCCTGAATAGGCTCCAGCACCACGGCGCAGGTCTTGTCGGTCACAGCCGCTTTCAAGGCTTCAAGGTCGTTGTAAGGCACGTGGCTGATGCCGGTGATTTTCGGCCCGAAACCATCGGAGTATTTCGGCTGGCCGCCGACGCTCACGGTGAACAGGGTACGGCCGTGGAAGCTGTTTACCGCCGCGATGATTTCGTACTTCTCGGGGCCGTACAGGTCGTGCGCCACACGGCGCGCCAGCTTGAAGGCAGCTTCGTTGGCTTCGGCGCCCGAGTTACAGAAGAACACGCGCTCGGCGAAGGTCGAGTCCACCAGTTTTTTCGCCAGACGCAGGGTCGGCTCGTTGGTGAACACGTTGGACACATGCCAGAGGTTATTGGCCTGCTCGGTCAAGGCACCGACCAGCGCCGGGTGGCAGTGGCCCAATACGTTGACGGCGATCCCGCCCGAGAAGTCCACCAGTTCGCGCCCCGCCTGATCCCAGACGCGGGAGCCCGCACCACGCACAGGAATGAACCCGGCCGGGGCGTAATTGGGGACCATTACCTGGTCGAAATCGGCGCGTTGCACCGCAGCATGCTCAACGGACATCGGAGTCTCCTGATGAGGAACGCCTGCCTGAAACTGGCGAGCGATGGAAAGATTGTAAGGACTGAATGGTGTTCGGCCTTGCCGCCAGGCGACAACTTGTTACAGCGCAAAACCGGGTTTTTTCAAGGTTTTCGGCAATGCGACATATTGCGTCACAAAGGCGCAGTTTAAACAGATTGAGCGCGGGTGTCTGGACCCGCGCTACCCAGGCAACGCATCCGTTGTGGCAACGAGATCAACCGCGCTCGGCAGGCACCGGCGAAAGCTCGAACGGGCTGCTGCTGCGTCGCTGGTTGCGGTCTTCACGCGGCGTGGCGCCGAAGAAGTTGCGGTAGGCGCTGGAGAAGTGCGGCCCCGACGAGAATCCGCAGGACAGGCCGATCTGAATGATCGATTTGCTGGTCTGCATCAGCATCTGGCGGGCCTTGTTCAGGCGCAGTTCCAGGTAGTACTGACTGGGCACACGATTGAGGTATTGCTTGAAGATGCGCTCCAGTTGGCGGCGTGACACGCACACGTGCTGGGCGATTTCGTCGGTGGTCAGTGGCTCTTCAATGTTGGCTTCCATCAACAGCACCGCCTGGGTCAGCTTCGGATGGCTGGAACCCAGACGGTTCTGCAGCGGAATGCGCTGACGCTCGCCGCCTTCGCGAATGCGCTCGACCACCAGTTCTTCGGAAACCGCCCCGGCCAGTTCCGCGCCATGATCGCGGGACAACACCGCCAGCAACAGGTCGAGCACCGACATACCGCCACAGGCGGTCAAGCGGTCGCGATCCCAGTCAAACAGATGGCTGGTGGCGATGACTTTCGGGAAACGCTCGGCGAAATCGTCCTGCCAGCGCCAGTGCACGGCGGCGCGATAGCCATCCAGCAGGCCCAATTGCGCAAGCGGGTAAACGCCCGCCGACAGCCCGCCAATCGAACAACCGGCACGCACCAGTTGCTTGAGCGCGCTGCCCAGCGCAGGTGCCACGACCGCAGGTGGTTCATCGGCCAGCAAAAACAGCTTCTGCAACCCTTCCAGCCGCCCGGTCCACGGCTCGCCCGGCAATTGCCAGCCGCCGGCAACCGCTGCGGGCTCGGCAAGCTCGGCCTGCAGAAACGACAATTCGTAGACCACTTCAGGGTGCACGCGCTGGGCAACACGCAAAGCTTCCTCGGCAAGTGCCAGGGTCATGGCTTTGGTGCCAGGCCAGACGAGGAAACCTATTCGATGGGCAGTCATTGGGACATCCGATACGTATTGCCGCAAAAGCCAAGCCTTGAAACAAGGCTCGATCTGGAACATCCAGGTCATGTCACGCGTCGCGCAGCATGCCCTGTTCTGCTGTAAAAAGGCATCGCCATGCGATGCCGATCGTCACTTGAGGCTGCCGGACAAAAACTGCTGCAAGCGCTCGGTCTGCGGATTGGCCAGCACTTCGCGTGGGTCGCCACGCTCCAGCACCACACCCTGATGCAGAAACACCAACTGGTTGGAGACTTCCCGGGCAAAGCCCATTTCGTGAGTCACCACTACCATGGTCCGGCCTTCCTGGGCCAGGCCCTGCATAACCTTGAGCACATCGCCAACCAGCTCCGGGTCCAGCGCAGAAGTCGGCTCATCGAACAGCATCACCTCGGGCTCCATGGCCAGCGCGCGGGCAATCGCCACACGTTGCTGCTCGCCACCGGACATGTGCCCTGGGTAAGCGTCCTTGCGGTGCGCCACCCCGACCTTGGCCAAATAATACTCGGCCTTTTCCAGCGCTTCCTTTTTCGAAACGCCCAGCACGTGAACCGGCGCTTCGATGATGTTTTGCAGCGCCGTCATGTGTGACCACAGGTTGAAGTGCTGAAACACCATCGACAGCCGCGAGCGCATGCGCTGCAACTGTTTGGCATCGGCCGCCTTGAGGCCGCCGTCCTTGTTCGGCACCAGCTTCAACTCTTCGTTGTTGAGCAGGATCTTGCCGGCATGGGGCTGTTCGAGCAGGTTGATGCAGCGCAGAAAGGTGCTTTTGCCCGAGCCGCTGGAGCCGATGATACTGATGACATCGCCAGCCTTCGCGGTCAGGGAAACGCCCTTGATCACTTCGTGACTGCCATAGCGCTTGTGCAGATCCTGGACTTCCAGTTTGTTCATGCTTTGGGTTTCCACAGAACGGTCAATCACTGAGCAGACGCCCATGACGCAGCGCGGTACGCCCCGCCACTTTGGCCAGCCAGAAACCGGGTTGAGCGTAACGAAGCCGCTCGATGGCGAACAACACCCCGGCAGTATTCGCGCAAATGGTGCTGACCTGATCGGACAGCGGGTCGATGACCTCGAACAGCGGATCGCCGACTTCGACCCTGTCGCCTGCGGCGCGCAGGAACGTCACCACGCCAGGATGCGGCGCATAGAGCAATTCAGTGCCTTCGAACGGCATGCCTTCGCAGGCTTCGTGCGCAGGCTGCGGCCAGTCGCCACTGATCAGACCCTGCTCGGCCAGAAACGCCAGAATGCCCTCTGCGTGCGCTTCGGCCTGGGGCTTGCCAGTGTCGGCCTGACCACCCAGTTCGATAGTGGTTGACAGGCAGGCCAATGGAATCTGTGCCTGCGGGAAGGCCCGTGACAGACGCAACCACGGCAGCGAGCAGGCTTCATCGAACGAGCTGCCGCCGGAATCCTCGGCCAGCAGTGCCACCTGAACATTCAGGTGCGCCGACAGCGAACGCCACTGCGGCCAGTGTTGCGGCAAGGCATACATGTGCAGCGCGGCGTCGGCATCGCAATGCAGGTCAAGCACCACATCGGCGATGCAGGCGTGCCTGAGCAAAATGCGCTGCATGCCCTGCAACTCGGATTGCGCTGCGGGCAGGCTTTCCAGCGCAGTGGTCATCGCCTGACGAATCAAATGGATATTGGCACGCGGGTCATCGCCCAGCTGACCTTCCAGCAATTGGGCGACCGGCTCGCTCAGCTCGGTGAAGTCGCGGTTGAAGTTCTTGCCGCTGCCGAACTCGAAACGCCCCTGGTGCGCGCCTTGCAGCAGCTGCCCCAGGCCCAGCGGGTTGGCGACCGGCACCAGTTCGATGACGCCCTTCAGCGCGCCCTGCTGTTCCAGCTGGGTCAGGCGTTTTTTCAGCTCCCAGGCGGTGCGCATGCCAGGCAGCTCGTCAGCGTGCAGGCTGGCCTGAATGTAGGCTTTGCGCTCACCGGTGCCGAAGCGAAAGACACTGAGCGTGCGTTCGGTGCCGAGGGTGCTCCACGGCAATACATGATCGATTCTTTGCATTTCAGACCTTCCGTGGGGCGAGATAGCCCAGCCAGCGGCGTTCGGCGATCTTGAACAGCCGCACCAGAATGAATGTCAGGCATAGATAGAAAACGCCTGCGGTGACGTAGGCCTCGAAAGGCAGGTAGAACTGTGCGTTGACGGTGCGTGCCGCGCCGGTGATGTCGATCAGGGTGACGATAGAGGCCAGACTGGTGGTCTGCAGCATCATGATCACCTCGTTGCTGTACTGCGGCAGTGCCCGGCGCAAGGCCGACGGCAGCAGAATGCGCCGATACATTTTCACCTTCGACATGCCCATGGCCCGCGCCGCCTCGATTTCGCCGGCCGGCGTGGCCTTGAGGCTGCCGGCAATGATCTCGGCCGTGTAGGCGCTGGTATTGATAGCGAAGGCCAGGCAGGCGCAGAAGGTTGCGCTGGACAGCCACGGCCACAAAAAGCTCTCGCGCACCGCCGCAAACTGAGCCAGGCCGTAGTAGATCAGAAACAACTGCACCAGCATCGGCGTGCCGCGAATCACGTAGGTGTACAGCCAGGCCGGCATGTTCACCCACGGGTTTTTCGAGACCCGCATCAGGCCCAGAGGCAGCGCCGCGAGCAGCCCGAAAGCGAGGGAGATCGCCAGCAATTTGAGGGTGGTCAGCAGACCGCCAAAGTACAGCGGCAGGCTGTCCCAGATCACGTTGTAGTCGAAGATCATAGGTCAGCCGCCCTGACGCCTACCGAGTAGCGTTTTTCCAGATAACGCAAAGCGAGCAGCGAAACACTGGTGATCACCAGGTACATCGCCGCAACCGCCAGGAAGAAGGTAAAGGGTTCGCGGGTGGCATCGGCCGCCTGCTTGGCCTTGAACATCATGTCTTGCAGGCCGACCACGGAAATCAGCGCGGTGGCCTTGGTCAGTACCAGCCAGTTGTTGGTGAAACCGGGTATCGCCAGACGAATCATCTGCGGCACCAGAATGCGGAAGAACACCTTGCCGCTGCTCAGGCCATACGCCATGCCCGCCTCGGCCTGCCCTTTGGGGATGGCCATGAACGCGCCACGAAAGGTTTCCGAGAGGTAGGCCCCGAAGATGAAGCCCAGCGTGCAGATGCCTGCCAGCAATGGATCAAGGTCGATGTAGTCATCGAAACCCAAGAGCGGTGCCACGCGGTTGAGCAGGTCCTGACCGCCGTAGAAAATCAGCAGGATCAGCACCAGATCGGGAATGCCGCGCACCACGGTGCTGTACAGATCGCCCAGCCAGGCAATCCAGCGCACCGGCGACAGACGCAGCGCCACGCCGATCAGACCGAGAACGATCGCCAGAGCCATCGACGACAGGGCCAGCTGCAACGTCAGCCAGGCACCTTCGAGGATGACAGCCCCGTAACCTTTCAACATGATGTGCGGTCCTCAAGCGTGGAATAAAAATGGCGCAACCCAGGCAATTCTGTTTGCGCCATTGATCAGAGTCGGTACGAAGACTTACTTGCCGTAGATATCGAAGTCGAAATACTTGTCCTGAATGGCCTTGTACTTGCCGTTGGCGCGGATCGCGGCAATGGCAGCATTGAGGCGATCGAGGTTGGCCTTGTCACCCTTGCGCACGGCGATGCCGATGCCGTCGCCGAAGTAATCCGGGTCAGTGAACGCCGGGCCCACAAAGGCAAAGCCCTTGCCGGAGTCGGTTTTCAGGAAGCCATCCTGCAGCAGCGTGGCGTCAGCGATGGTGCCGTCCAGACGACCCGCACCGATGTCCAGGTAGATTTCGTTCTGCGAACCGTACGGGGTCACTTCAACGCCTTTAGGGGCGAGGACTTCACGGGCGAAACGCTCGTGGATCGAACCGCGCTGTACGCCGATCTTCTTGCCTTTGAGCTCGGCAAGGCTGTCGCTGACGGTCACGCCGTCCTTCATCACCAGGCGCGCCGGGGAATTATAATACTTGCCGGTGAAATCCACGGACTTCTTGCGGTCGTCGGTGATCGACATCGACGACAGGATCGCGTCGATCTTGCGTACTTTGAGCGCCGGGATCAGGCCGTCGAACTCTTGCTCGACCCACGTGCACTTGGCTTTCATTTCTTCACACAGTGCATTGCCGATGTCGTAGTCGAAACCGACGATGCTGCCGTCCGGTGCCTTGGACGCGAACGGAGGATACGCCGCTTCGATACCGATTTTCAGTGGTTTTTCGTCAGCGAATGTCGGCTGGGCAAGCACGGACAACGCCAGCGCGCCAATAAGCATGAGCTTTTTCATTTTCAGAACTCCATCGGTAAAGCACGACAAGTGGCAGAGTGAGCAGGTGCCCACTGTGCGAAAGGACAATCTCGGGGGAGAGCGACGCCTGATGCGTGACACCGGATTGGCGGGTCATCGGCCTTCGGCGAATGAGGGGCATTTTAACGACAGGCTCGAAGTCGATATTTCTTCAATGCGACAACTAGTTACAGAAGCGCCTGAAAAGCCACTCTACGCTATTGACGGAGCATATTTCTACTGATCCATCAGATCAGGCCTAACCTGTGACTACAGCAAAAAGCGCGCCCATTATTGGCAAAGCCTTCTAATCCGGCAAGCCCAGCGTTACACATGACGGGTGAAACGCACTGACGCGTCGCGCCTTCCTACAAAAAAACCCGCAACGTCCCACAACGAAGCACGGCCCTGCAACAACGTGTAATCCCGTAACAACCCGATATATATCCCGTTTCATCACCAGCCATCAGCACCGAAAACAAAAACGCCCCGCCCGGCTTGCACCGGACGGGGCGCCTTCACTCATCGATCGGTCAGGCCGCGCTCATGCTCTTGTGCGTTTCGATCAGGTGCTGCACCACGCCTGGATCGGCCAGGGTGGAGATATCGCCCAGCGCGTCGTACTCAGCGGTGGCGATCTTGCGCAGGATGCGGCGCATGATCTTGCCCGAACGGGTTTTCGGCAGGCCGGGTGCCCACTGGATGAAGTCCGGCGAGGCAATCGGGCCGATTTCCTTGCGCACCCAGTTGCGCAGTTCGGTGCGCAGCGCATCGCTCGGCTCTTCGCCAGCATTGAGGGTAACGTAGACGTAAATGCCCTGCCCTTTCAGATCGTGCGGTACGCCGACCACGGCGGCTTCCGCGACTTTAGGGTGTGCAACCATCGCGCTCTCGATTTCAGCCGTGCCCATCCGGTGGCCGGATACGTTGAGCACATCGTCCACGCGCCCGGTGATCCAGTAGTAGCCGTCTTCATCGCGACGGGCACCGTCACCGGTGAAATACATGCCCCGGAAGGTCTTGAAGTAGGTGTCGACAAAACGGTCATGGTCGCCGTACAGGGTGCGCGACTGACCCGGCCAGGAATCGAGAATCACCAGATTGCCCTCGGCCGCGCCCTCGATGAGGTTACCCAGATTGTCCACCAGTGCCGGAATCACGCCGAAGAACGGCCGTGTGGCCGAGCCCGGTTTCAGCGCTGTTGCACCTGGCAGCGGGCTGATCAGGATGCCGCCGGTTTCGGTCTGCCACCAGGTGTCGACAATCGGGCAGTTCTGCTTGCCGACGGTGTTGTAGTACCAGCCCCAGGCTTCCGGATTGATCGGCTCGCCCACCGAACCCAACAGGCGCAGGCTGGAACCGTCCGCGCCTTCGACGGACTTGGTGCCTTCAGCCATCATGGCGCGAATCGCGGTGGGCGCGGTGTAAAGGATGTTGACCTTGTGCTTGTCGATGATCTTCGACACGCGAGTGATGTCCGGGTAGTTCGGCACACCTTCAAACAGCAGCGTGGTCGCGCCATTGGCCAGCGGGCCATAGACGATGTAACTGTGCCCGGTGACCCAGCCAACATCGGCCGTGCACCAGTAGATTTCGCCCGGCTTGTAGTCGAACACGCGCTCGTGGGTGAGCGCGGCGTAGAGCAGGTAGCCCGCCGTGGTGTGCAGCACGCCTTTGGGTTTGCCGGTCGAGCCCGAGGTGTAAAGGATAAACAGCGATTCTTCCGCGCCCATCTCTTTGGGTGCGCAGGTGCTGGACGCCACTTCAAGCAGCGCGTGATACCAGATGTCGCGGTGGCGGTTCCACTCGATCTCGCCGCCGGTGCGCTTGCAGACGATCACCTTCTGCACGCTGCTGGTTTCCGGGTTGGTCAGGGCGCGGTCGACGTTGGCCTTGAGCGCGGTTTTTTTACCGCCACGCAGGCCTTCGTCGGCCGTGATCACCACCTTGGAGCTGCAATCGATGATGCGCCCCGCCAGTGCTTCCGGCGAGAAACCGCCGAACACCACCGAGTGAATCGCACCGATCCGGGCGCACGCCAGCATGGCGACCACAGCCTCGGGGATCATTGGCATATAGATGGTGACAACGTCGCCACGGTGCACGTCCTGGCCGCGCAGGGCGTTGGCGAATTTGCAGACTTCTTCGTGCAGCTCGCGGTAGGTGATTTCGCGGTGCTCGGAAGGGTCGTCGCCTTCCCAGATGATGGCGATGGTGTCGCCGCGCTCGGCCAGGTGACGGTCCAGGCAGTTGTAGGCAACGTTCAACGTGCCATCGGCAAACCATTTGATGTCGACGCGATGGTCGTCGAACGAGGTCTGCTTGACCACGCTAAACGGCTTGATCCAGTCGAGGCGCTGCGCCTGCTCACGCCAGAAACCATCCGGGTTGACCACCGACTGCTGGTACATGGCCTTGTAGGTCGCCTCATCCGTCAGCGTAGTCGCTGCGACTTCTGGGCGGACGGGGTACAGGGAAGCTGCACTCATCTTGGTTACCTCGGTGGATAGTTGTTGTTTTATGCACCCGTTGTATCCCGCCCTACCCGGGGGAGCCATTCGACATTGGTATTACCGGGCGGGGCCGGAGCTTCAAGCTAGCCAGCTGCAAGCTTGCGGCTTGCAGCTAATAACTTGGAGCTGCCCTCAGGATTATTACCGTTTTGATGAAAGCGCTTATCCAAAGTCTTTATATATGTCGCATCACGACGCGCCTAGAATCCATTTGGCCAACAAGGCAAACATCCGCTGCCCCCACGCAGCTCGCTTCAACTATCAGACAGCGCTTGCACATAACGTCGAAAAACGTGATGCGGCCGCTCTCACGCTCAAAAAGGTAAAACACAATGAAAGCTTTATTAGTGGCATTGGCACTTTGCGGTGTCAGCAGCCTGGCCATGGCCGAAGAATCGCAAACCAAAGTGGCTGCTCAACAAGCGCGTGTCGAGCAGTACACCTACGGCACTCACCTGGACATCGCCCGGGTCATTTCCATCAGCCAGATCCCCAGCGTCTGCGAAGTGGTGCCGGCACGCATGGTCTACGAAGACTCGCAGGGCGCGCGGCACACCATGAGTTATCAGGTGATGGGCAACGGCTGCAGCAACGGTTGATTGTCCGTGCCGCTGTCACGCAGGTACGACGCCTCGCAGCTTCAACGGCGAGGCGCTAGCCGTGCGTTGATTGCCGGGTGTTGGACTGACCATTTGTTAATCCGTTTTTGCCTCCTTGCTTATTTGATAGTCGCGTAACTTGTTGGCAATGGTTGTATGCGATACACCCAGGCGTTTACCTAACTGACGACTGCTGGGGTATTGCGCATATAACTGCTCCAGAACCGACCGTTCAAAACGGCCGACAATCGCGTCCAGCCCGCCCTCCAGCGACACCTCGCTCAAGCCTTGGCGCACGCCGTAATCGGGCAATCGAATATGCTCGGCCTGCACCTTGCCGCCGTCACACAGCGAAACGGCCTGAAACAATACGTTTTCCAGTTGCCGGACATTGCCGGGCCAATGGTATTGACTCAAACGCTTGAGCGCCGCAGGCGTCATGCGTGGCAACGCGCAGCCAATCTGTCGGCTGGCGTGATCGAGAAAGTGCTCCACCAGCGGCTCAAGGCCGTCCAGACAATCGCGCAGCGGCGGGATGTGCAGCGACAGCACATTGAGGCGATGGTAGAGGTCCTGACGGAATTCGCCTCTGGCGCACAGCTGCGAGAGGTCGACCTGCGTCGAACACATCACCCGCACATCGAGAAACATGTCTTCGTCACTGCCGACCCGGCGAAAGCTGCCGTCCTGAATGAAGCGCAGCAGCTTGGCCTGCATGCGCGCACTCAGCTCACCTACGCCATCCAGAAACAACGTGCCGCCCGCCGTCAACTCCACCAGCCCCAGCCGACCTTCAACCCGCGCACCCTCGAACGCGCCGGGCTCGTAGCCGAACAGTTCGATTTCGGCCATGGACTCCGAGAGCCCGGCACAATTGAGGGCCATCAAGGGTGACTGGCCGCGCGGGCTGGCGAGGTGGCAGGCGCGGGCCAGCAGCTCCTTGCCGGTGCCGGTTTCGCCTTCGATCAGCAACGGCGCGTCCAGCGGTGCCATGCGCCGTGCTTCGCGGACCACCGCAGCCATGACCTTCGAGCTCTGAAAGATACTGTCGAAACCGCGCAATTCCTGCTTGCGCACATGATAGATACGCTCGCCGACCCGGTCCGCGCGGTGCAGGGTCAGCACGGCGCCGGCCATGGCCTCGCTGTCGTCGTGTTCGGACTGCAGCGGCGCGATGTCGGCGAGAAACACGTCACCGCGCACCTTGACCCGCAGGCCGTTGATGCGCGACTGACTGGAACGCACCAGCGCGGGCAGATCGAAGTCCTCGGCATACCGCGACAACGCAATCCCCGGCACTTCATCGACCCGCACCCCCAGCAACTGCGCAGCGGCGCGGTTGGCGGCAACGATGGCGCCGGCCATGTCGATGGACAACACCGGAAAATCCAGCGCGCCGAGCAAGGCATTGAGTTCCATGTGCCGCCGCTCGCTGGGCATCAACCCGACGCGCTTGACGCCGAACACGCCGGTGATCGCCTCGAATTTCGGACGCAACGCCTGAAACTGCAGGTTGATCAGGTTCGGGCAAAACAGATAGATCGCGTCACCGTGCTCGCCGCCCACTTCACCGCGAGCCACGTTGACGCCATAGGCGACCAGCAGATCGAGGATGTCACGAAGAATGCCGATGCGGTTCTGGCAGTGGACCTTGATGCGCATGAGTGGTCTGTTCCTGTGAACGTCATTGGTTTTTAAGCGGCAAGTTTTTTTGAACATGACAAACTTTGCCGTCAACAATACGTTACACAACGGCATTGCGCGAGTTAGCCCGGCGCTTGATTCGAGGCCGAAATAAAGATTTCGTAAAGTTTTCGTTACGGAATGGCGAGCTAACGGCGGATGCCTGCAGTTCTCGTCCACTGACTGCCCCGCAAAACCGGGTTATTGCTGTCGTCAGGCGCTATAAAAACAACAGTCTTTCGAGGAGATCAGCATGGCCCAGACGCACTACGTGGCACGCGAACCGGACGCTTCGGGCTTCATTGACTATCCGGCGGTCGAGCATGCGGTATGGAACACGCTGATCACTCGGCAGATGAAGATCATCGAAGGCCGCGCCTGCCAGGAATATCTGGACGGCATCGAGCAGTTGGCCCTGCCCCACGATCGCATTCCGCAGTTGGGCGACATCAACAAGGTGCTCGGTGCGACCACCGGCTGGCAGGTTGAAAGGGTGCCAGCGCTGATCCCCTTTCAGACATTTTTCGAGCTGCTGGCCAGCAAGCGTTTTCCGGTGGCGACGTTTATTCGCACCGAGCAAGAACTGGATTACCTGCAGGAACCGGACATTTTTCACGAGATATTCGGTCACTGCCCGCTGCTGACCAACCCTTGGTTCGCCGAATTTACCCACACTTACGGCAAACTTGGCCTCAGCGCGAACAAGGAACAACGGGTTTACCTCGCCCGGCTGTACTGGATGACCATTGAATTCGGCCTGGTCGACACACCACACGGGCGGAGAATCTACGGCGGTGGCATTCTTTCTTCGCCCAAGGAGGCGGTATACAGCCTGTCGTCGGCCCCCGAACATCAGCCGTTCGACCCGCTTGAAGCAATGCGTACGCCGTACCGCATCGATATTCTGCAGCCACTGTATTTTGTCCTGCCTGACCTCAAGCGTCTGTTCGATCTGGCCGGCGAGGACATCATGGCGATGGTCGAACACGGTATGCAGATGGGCTTGCACGCGCCCAAGTTTCCCCCTAAAACCAAAAGCCACGCGGCCTGACTGCGGCCAGGCATCTGAAAAGGACACCCTGTTTATGAGCACATTGAATCAAGCCCACTGCGAAGCCTGCAGCGCCGGCGCCCCGCAAGTCAGTGAAGCCGAACTGCCGGAACTGCTCAGGCAGATCCCGGACTGGAACATCGAAGTACGCGACAGCGTGATGCAGCTGGAAAAAGTGTTTCTGTTCAAGAATTTCAAATTCGCCCTGGCGTTCACCAATGCGGTGGGCGAAATTGCCGAGGCCGAAGGCCATCATCCTGGCCTGCTGACCGAGTGGGGCAAAGTAACCGTTACCTGGTGGAGCCACTCGATCAAAGGGCTGCACCGCAACGATTTCATCATGGCGGCGCGCACCGATGAAGTAGCGGCAAAGGCCGAAGGTCGCAAATAAAAAACCGGGGAAACGGGCCGCGTTTGCGGGGCGTCGCAATGAACAATAACGCGGTCCGCTGCCTCGCAAGGCGAGGTCCAAAGACAGTAAAAAGCCGATTTTGTTTCGCAGAATGACCATTGAGGGTAAAAAAATATCCTGATTGTCATTTTCAGTGGGGTATCCTGCGCAGGCTTTTTAAAAAGCACGGTTCTATCTGCAACCCCTTGCGAGGAGCGACGACGATGCATGAAATCCCTAACTTCCCACCAGGCCAACAGGAACCACAGCAGTCGACTCTGGCTCAACAAGAGTTGGGGCAACCTGTCGCAATGAAAGCAGCACCCTCGGCTCAAGACAGCCAGAAAGCCGGAAGCAAAGACTGAAGGCGATTGTTTTCAGGCGTATCGAAAAACGGTCTTGCCGATTTTCAATACGCCTGGAAAACCAGCAACAGGCAGACACAGACGTTATGAGTGACTTCAGCGAAACCCAGGCCAATGCCCTGATCGGCACTGCCGAGAAAATGATCGAAATCTGGTCACGTCTCAGCCCGGAAAAACAAAGCGCCCTGCTCGCCCGCTTCGGCACCCAGGAAAACGCACTTGCCGCCCTTGTGACAACCCAGCTTGTAGCCCCAGCGAACAAATAGCCCTTCTTTCGCCGTTTATTTCAATCTGTTGCACCTGCATCGCCAGATGCGTCGGTATGATGAGCACTTCGAGAGCTTGCTAAGGGTTTTCCCTGCCCGCTCGAAAGCCACGCCTGCACAGAACGAAAGCCTGCCCCATGCCCCAGACACAGCACACCACGCCGCAAACGCCGATGGCTGTCACCCTGACCGTCGTCTCCATCGTCATGTTCACGTTCATCGGCTACCTGAATATCGGTATTCCGCTCGCCGTCCTGCCCGGTTATGTCCACAGCGACCTGGGCTTCGGCGCGGTGATCGCAGGCCTGGTGATCAGCGTGCAGTATCTGGCGACGCTGATCAGCCGGCCGTGGGCGAGCCGCATCATCGACAATCTGGGCAGCAAGAAAGCCGTACAGATCGGCCTGACCGGCTGCGGGCTGAGCGGTGTGTTCATGCTGGTGCCGGTCTGGCTGGACGCCTGGCCAATGGCGAGCCTGGTAATTCTGCTGATTGGCCGGGTGATCCTCGGCAGCGCGGAAAGCCTGGTAGGCTCCGGCTCGATTGGCTGGGGTATCGGCCGGGTCGGCGCGCAGAACACTGCCAAGGTGATTTCCTGGAACGGCATCGCCAGCTATGGCGCACTGGCCATCGGCGCACCACTGGGCGTGTGGATGGTCGACTCACTCGGATTGTGGACAGTGGGCGTGAGCATCATGCTGCTGTGCGCGCTGGGCCTGTACCTGACCTGGCACAAGGAAGCCGCGCCGATTGTGCACGGTGAACGACTGCCGTTCATGCATGTGCTGGGGCGGGTGTTTCCGCACGGCATGGGCCTGGCGCTGGGCGGTATCGGTTTCGGCACCATCGCAACCTTCATTACCCTGTATTACGCGAGCAATCACTGGCCGAACGCAGCGCTGTGCCTGACCCTGTTTGGTGGCAGTTTTATCGCTGCACGCCTGTTGTTCGGCAACCTGATCAACCGCCTGGGCGGCTTTCGGGTGGCGATTGTCTGCCTGTCGGTAGAGACGCTGGGGCTACTATTGCTGTGGATGGCGCCGACGCCCGGCCTGGCGCTGGCCGGTGCAGCCTTGACTGGCTTCGGCTTCTCGCTGGTGTTCCCGGCGCTGGGCGTCGAAGCGGTGAATCTGGTCCCGGCCTCCAGTCGCGGGGCGGCGGTGGGCGCTTATTCACTGTTCATCGACCTGTCATTGGGCATCACCGGCCCACTGGCAGGCGCGATTGCCGCCGGCTTTGGCTTTGTCTCGATCTTTCTGTTCGCGGCGCTGGCGTCACTTACCGGGCTGGGGCTGAGCGTTTACCTGTACAAGCAGGCGCAGGCGTTGCGCCAGTGATGATCGGTTCTGGTCATAGTTTCCGCACTTTAGCGTGGTAACGCTCTGCGTCGCAAAGAGGACGCGGAGCGTCCAGAAAGGCATGCGACGCGGAGCGCCGCACGATAGTTACGATTATGGTTCCCGCGCTCCAGCGTGGTAATGCCGTTCTGGACGCTCTGCGTCCGATCTTGAAGGGCCAGTCGTACTCAAAAATCCACTTTCCCGCGCCCGGCCTTGATCGAGCCGCGCTTGCTCTTGGACTCCAGCCTTCGGGTCTTGGACCCCAAAGTCGGTCGTGTGGGGCGGCGTTTCTTTTCGACTTTGGCGGCATTGACGATCAGCTCGCTCAGGCGCAGTAACGCATCGGCGCGGTTCTGCTCCTGGGTGCGGTACTGCTGGGCCTTGAGCACGATCACGCCATCGCTGGTAATCCGGCTGTCATTCAGCGCCAGCAACCGCTCTTTATAGAACGGCGGCAACGACGAGGCGTTGATGTCGAACCGCAAGTGCATGGCGCTGGAGACCTTGTTGACGTTCTGCCCACCCGCACCCTGTGCGCGAATGGCAGTCAACTCGATCTCGGCGTCCGGCAAATGAACATTGTTGGAAATCACCAGCATCGGGGCATCTTCTTTTCTGCAACAGGCACGGTTATTTGCCAGTCTCGGCATTCACGACAACGCTACGCCTGTTTTTGGCTCGGTAACACACCCACATCACCGCCAGCCAGACCGGTATCGCGTAAACCGAGATCTGGATACCGGGGATCATCAGCATGATGCAGAGAATGAACACCACAAACGCCAGGCAAACGTAGTTGCCATACGGATACCACAGCGCCTTGAACAGCGGCACCTGCCCGGTGCGATTCATGTGCTGGCGGAATTTCAGGTGCGAGTAGCTGATCATTGCCCAGTTGATGACCAGCGTGGCCACCACCAGTGACATCAGCAACTCCAGCGCCTGTTGCGGCACGAAGTAGTTGAGCAGCACGGCCACCAGCGTCACGGCGGCGGACGCGAAAATCGCCTTGACCGGCACGCCACGTTTATCGACCTGCGCCAGCAGCTTGGGCGCATCGCCCTGCTCGGCCATGCCCACCAGCATGCGGCTGTTGCAATAGGTGCCGCTGTTGTAGACCGACAGCGCTGCGGTCAGTACCACAAAATTGAGGATATGCGCCGCCGCATCGCTGCCGAGCATCGAGAACACCTGCACAAACGGGCTGCCGCTGTAGGAATCACCCGAGGCATTGAGGCTGGCCAGCAGGCTGTCCCACGGCGTCAGCGACAACAGCACCACCAGCGCGCCGATGTAGAAAATCAGGATGCGGTAGATGACCTGATTGATCGCCTTGGGGATCACTGTCTTCGGCTGTTCGGCCTCGGCAGCGGTAAAACCGAGCATTTCCAGGCCGCCGAACGAGAACATGATGATCGCCAACGCCATCACCAAACCGCTGACGCCATTGGGGAAGAATCCGCCATGCTCCCAGAGGTTGCTGACCGATGCCTGCGGGCCACCGCTGCCGCTGACCAGCATGTAGCTGCCCAGCGCGATCATGCCGATGATCGCCACCACCTTGATGATCGCAAACCAGAACTCGGTCTCGCCGAACACCTTGACGTTGGTCAGGTTGATGGCGTTGATCAACACGAAGAAAACCGCTGCCGACACCCAGCTCGGGATGTGCGGCAACCAGTAGTGAATGTATTTGCCGACCGCGGTCAGCTCCGACATACCCACCAGGATGTACAGCAGCCAGCAGTTCCAGCCCGACAGAAACCCGGCGAAACCGCCCCAGTAGTTGTGCGCAAAATGGCTGAACGACCCGGCCACCGGCTCTTCGACAATCATCTCGCCGAGCTGGCGCATGATCATGAAGGCGATGAAGCCACAGATCGCATAACCGAGAATCATCGAAGGCCCGGCTGATTTCAGCACGCCCGCCGACCCGAGAAACAAGCCCGTGCCGATTGCGCCGCCCAGAGCGATCAGCTGGATATGCCGATTCTTCAGACCACGTTTCAATTCGCCCGAGGGTGCAGTTGTTTCACTCATTCGATAGCCACCTGATTGTTCTTGTTCTGTGACAGAAAAGGACCTGACGCGCTCGTGACGCGGCAGAATTGCAGCACTCCGAGCGAGTGGCCCTGAGTGTTGAACAGCAGTGATTCACAGAAAAAAGCGCAGCATTGTACACCTGCATACAGGTCGAGACTCAAAACAGGGAAATGGATGCCAAAGGGCTGTGTGACAACGTTTTTCACACGGCCAGAAACAACAACGCCAGCCTCATGGACTGGCGTTGCTGCTTATTCACACCACGTCATCACTCAGGCTTGCGACGACCGAAGCCAGGGCGCTGGCCCGAGCCTGCCGGTGGACCGCGACGCTTGCCTGACGGCGCATCATCGTTCACCAGCTTGATGCCGACACGCTTGGGCCCAGGCTTGGCCGGACGCTTGTTCATGTCGCTCGGACGCTCGGCGACCGGTGTGCCACGGCTGTTGTCAGCCGGACGCGGTGCACGCGAACCGGGCTTGCCCGAGTCCTTGCGCGCAGGACGCTGAGTAGAGTCGCCGCCACGCGGACGATCACGCTCGCTGCCGGTGATCTGCGGCTGACGCGGCGTACGATCGCCGGTCGCCGGAGCGCCAGCCGCAGGACGCAGCGTACGAACAACGCGCTCGCCTTTGCCCAGCGGGCGCGAGGATTGACGTTGCAGACGCTCCATCTTGTCCTTGGTCTTGGCGTTCATCTGCGGCTGAGCCACAGGTTGCAGACCGACTTCGGCAGACAGAATGTCGACTTCGTACTGGCTCATTTCGCGCCAGCGGCCCATCGGCAGGTCGGAGTTGAGGAACACCGGCCCGTAACGCACACGCTTCAGACGGCTGACCACCAGCCCCTGGGATTCCCACAGGCGACGTACTTCGCGGTTACGGCCTTCCATCACCACGCAGTGGTACCAGTGGTTGAAGCCTTCGCCGCCCGGCGCCTGCTTGATGTCGGTAAAACGGGCAGGCCCGTCTTCGAGGATCACGCCGTTCTTGAGGCGCAGCAGCATGTCGTCATCGACTTCGCCACGCACACGAACCGCGTATTCCCGGTCCATTTCGAACGAGGGGTGCATCAGGCGGTTGGCGAGTTCACCGTCGGTGGTGAACATCAGCAGCCCGGTGGTGTTGATGTCGAGACGACCGATGTTGATCCAGCGACCTTCTTTAGGACGCGGCAGACGATCGAACACGGTCGGACGGCCTTCCGGGTCGTCACGGGTGCAGATTTCGCCATCGGGCTTGTTGTACATGATGACGCGACGGACTGTTTCAGCCGCTTCTTCGCGCTTGATGACGCGACCATCGACACTGATGGCGTCATGCAGGTCAACGCGCTGACCGAGGGTCGCGTCCTTGCCATTGACCTTGATACGGCCCTGGGTAATCCAGGCCTCTACGTCACGGCGTGAACCCACGCCAATGCGCGCCAGAACCTTCTGCAGCTTTTCGCCTGCGGGTCCGATTTCCTGGCTGTCCTGCTTGTCTTTTTCACTCATCTGGGCACCTCCCGGTGTGTCGAATCAGGGCTGACCGAGAACCGGTGAGACCTGTGCCCGGCGCGCTGTGGATAGCGGCAAGGCGAAATACTTGATAGCCCGGGCGACCACTGATCGCCGAGGGTCGGCCATCATACGCCTCTGCGCTGATTTACGCATCCAGCGTCAGAGACAAATGCCGGCGTCACTTCTTCTTTTTGCGACCGGCGGTCTTGAGCTTCGCCAGCCGCTTGGCGGACTCGTCAAGCACCGTGCGTTTGTCGTCCTTGTCGAGCTTCTTCCAGGCCTTGATTTCACGCTTGCTGCGACCGCAACCCAGGCAAATGTCATCATCGAATTTGCACAGGCTGATGCAGGGGTTCTTGGTCGAACTCATGGGCAGCGGATCTCTTGGCGGGTGGTAACAGATGTGACCGTGGCGTGGCGGATGAATTCGACCGAAGTGCGCTGGGCATTGTGCACGATAGTTCTGATTATCGTTCCGCACGCTCTGGCATGGGAAAGCGTCCAGAAAAGCGCTACCACGCGGAGCGTGGGAGCAATAATCATCAGGCCCCGGAGCCTTTCTCCTCATCGCCTTCCTCAGGCTCAGGCTCCGCGCGCAGCAGGTCGTCGAAGTCGGTCTTGAGGCCTTGTTCCATCGAGTCCAGTTCGACCAACAAGGTGCGGAAGCTGGTTTCGTCGCGAGGGGCTTCGGGTTCTGCGTTAGGGTCGAGGCTGGCGTCGGCCAGGGCTTGCAGGTGCGCAGGCACCGGGGCGTCTTCGAAATCCAGGACGGGCTCGGTTTCCATCTCGCGCAGGTCAGCCAGCGGCGGCAGTTCGTCGAGGCTTTTGAGGTTGAAGTGGTCCAGAAACCCCTTGGTGGTGGCAAACATCGCCGGTTTGCCAGGCACGTCGCGGTAACCCACCACGCGGATCCACTCGCGCTCCAGCAAGGTCTTGACGATGTGGCTGTTCACCGCAACGCCGCGCACGTCTTCGATTTCGCCACGGGTGATCGGCTGGCGATAAGCAATCAAGGCCAGGGTTTCCAGCATGGCGCGGGAGTAACGCTGCGGCCGCTCTTCCCACAGCCGTCCGACCCAGGGTGAAAACCGGTCACGAATCTGCAGGCGATAACCCGAAGCGACTTCCTTGAGTTCAAACGCACGCCCCTCGCAGGATTTGCGCAGCACTTCCAGCGCCTTCTTGAACACCGGTGGCTCGGGACGCTCGCCTTCTTCAAACAGCTCGTAAAGCCGCTCCAGAGTCTGCGGTTTTCCGGAGGCCAGCAGAAACGCTTCAAGCAACGGGGCCAGTTCGCGGGGTTCGTTGAGGTTCATGGGTGTGTTCTTGCTCTACTCGGCTCGCGCCCGGACATGGATCGCCGCAAAGGGCTCGTTTTGGACCAGCTCGACAAGGGATTCCTTGACCAGCTCAAGCACAGCCATAAATGTCACGACCACACCCAGACGCCCTTCTTCTGCGGTAAACAGCTCGGCAAACGGCACGAAACCGCCGCCCTTGAGACGTTCCAGGACGTCGCTCATGCGCTCGCGCGTCGACAACGCCTCGCGGCTGACCTGATGGCTTTCGAACATGTCGCCGCGGTGCAGCACTTCGGCCATGGACATCAGCACCTCTTCAAGGCTGACGTCCGGCAACAGCTTGCGCGCACGAGCTTCAGGGGCGTCGAGTTTCGGCACGATGACGTCGCGGCCGACCCGTTTCAGGCCGTCGATCCCTTCGGCGGCGGCCTTGAAACGCTCGTATTCCTGCAGGCGGCGAATCAGTTCGGCACGTGGGTCGCCCTCCTCCTCTTCGATTTCCGCCGAGCGCGGCAGAAGCATGCGCGACTTGATCTCGGCCAGCATCGCGGCCATCACCAGGTATTCAGCCGCTAGCTCCAGGCGCACGGTTTTCATCAACTCGACGTAGCCCATGTACTGCTTGGTGATTTCGGCCACCGGGATGTCGAGGATGTCGATGTTCTGTTTGCGAATCAGGTACAGCAGCAGGTCGAGCGGTCCCTCGAACGCTTCGAGAAAAACCTCGAGCGCATCCGGCGGAATGTACAGGTCCAGCGGCATCTGCGTGACCGCACGCCCGTAGACCAGCGCGAACGGCAATTCCTGCTGGGCATCGGCCTGACTGTCTGCGGCCTCGACGACAGTCATTAAGCGCGGTCACCGAACGGGGTTGGGTCACCACAACCGACACGAACGATCTGCGGCTCGCCCTCGGACAGGTTGATCACGGTGGACGCCGAAATACCGCCGATCCCGCCATCGATGATCAGGTCCACGTGATGTTCGAGAATCTGGCGCATTTCGTAGGGATCGCTGAGCGGCACGGTGTCACCCGGCATGATCAGGCTGACGCTCATCAGCGGTTCGCCCAGTTGCTCCAGCAACGCCTGGGCGATGGGGTGGCTCGGCACACGCAGGCCGATGGTGCGGCGCTTGGGGTGCAAAATCAGGCGCGGCACTTCTCGGGTGGCGTTGAGAATAAAGGTGTAAGGCCCTGGCGTGTGCGCCTTGAGCGCGCGGAACGCGCCGGTGTCGACCTTGGCAAACAGCCCCAGTTGCGACAGGTCGCAGCACATCAGGGTGAAGTTGTGTTTGTCGTCCAGCTGGCGCAGGCGGCGGATACGCTCGATGGCGCTCTTGTCGCCGATCTGGCAACCCAGCGCGTAGGAGGAATCTGTCGGGTAGACCACCAGCCCGCCGGCTTTTATGATTTCCGCGGCCTGTTTGATCAGGCGCGGCTGCGGGTTTTCCGGATGGACCTGGAAAAATTGACTCACGGTAACTTCCTGTTCAGACGGCGGCAGTAGGCTGTTCATGTTTGAATCTGCACCATAAAGGCGGTAGATCCTCAGGCACCGGACGGTAAGTGCCGATCTCGCCCCAGTTGCCGGGACCGTGGAAGTCGCTGCCGGCCGAAACCAACAGACCGAACTCGCGGGCAAGGATGGCCAGGGTGCCGACCTGATCGGCAGGTTGCATGCCATTGACCACTTCGATGGCATGCCCACCGGCCTGGACGAAATCGCCGACCAGTTTACGCCGTTTACTGCGGGTAAAGTCATAATGCGAAGGATGCGCGAGGCTGACCCATGCGCCCGAGGCACGCAACGTGGCCACGGTGTCTTCCAGCGTCGGCCAGTGCTGCTTGACATCGCCCAGCTTGCCCGCCCCCAGCCATTTGCGAAACGCTTCGGCGCGATCCTTGACGAAACCGGCGCGCACCATGAAGTCGGCGAAGTGCGGACGCGCGGGCGCATTGCCGCTGTCACCCAGCGCCTGCTGGATGGCCCGGGCACCTTCCAGCGCGCCAGGCATACCTTTGATCGCCAATTTACGGCTGATTTCTTCAGCGCGCAGCCAGCGTCCTTCATGCAGACGGGCGATGGCTTCGGTCAATGCCGGGGCCTGGGTGTCGAACCCGTAGCCCAGTACATGAATGGTCGCGCCACCCCAGGTGCAGGACAGCTCGACCCCGTTGACCAGCTGCATGCCCAGTGAATGCGCCGCTGTACGGGCCTCTTCAAGCCCTTCGAGGGTGTCGTGGTCGGTCAGCGAAAGGACGCGCACGCCGTATTCATGAGCACGGGCAACCAGCGCCGTGGGCGAGAGTGCCCCGTCGGAGGCGGTGCTGTGGCAATGCAGGTCAACATTCATAGTGGTGCTTTCGTGTTCATTGATGTTTGTTATTATGCCGCCACATCCTGCTTCTGGCTGCCATTGTGAAACAATTCATCGACTTCATCCCGCTGCTCCTGTTTTTCATTGTCTACAAAACCGAGCCGCGTGCCGTGGATATCCTCGGCAACAGTTACACGTTCGGTGGCATATTCAGCGCAACGGCCATGCTCATCATCAGTTCGGTGGTGGTCTACGGCATTCTTTACATCAAACAGCGCAAGCTGGAAAAGAGCCAATGGCTGACGCTGGTCGCCTGCCTGGTGTTCGGCAGCCTGACGCTGGCTTTTCACAGCGAAACCTTCCTGAAGTGGAAGGCCCCGGTGGTCAACTGGCTGTTTGCCGTGGCCTTTGCCGGCAGTCACTTCATCGGCGACCGCCCGCTTATCCAGCGCATCATGGGCCATGCCCTGACCTTGCCGGCGGCCATCTGGACCCGGCTGAATATCGCCTGGATCATCTTCTTCCTGTTCTGCGGCGCGGCCAACCTGTACGTGGCGTTCACTTATCAGGAATTCTGGGTCGACTTCAAAGTGTTCGGCAGTCTGGGCATGACCCTGATTTTCCTGGTCGGCCAGGGGATCTACCTGTCGCGCCACCTGCACGACACCACACCCAACACGCCCAAATCCGAGGACTGACATGCTCTACGCAATCATCGCCACTGACGTCGAAAACTCGCTGGAAAAGCGCTTGAGTGTACGCCCTGCACACCTTGAACGCCTGAACACGCTCAAGGATGCCGGCCGCTTGGTACTGGCCGGCCCAAACCCGGCGGTCGAGAGCAACGATCCGGGCGCTGCCGGTTTCAGCGGCAGCCTGGTTGTCGCCGAGTTCGAATCCTTGAGCGCAGCGAAAACCTGGGCAGAAGCCGACCCGTACGTCTCAGCTGGCGTCTACGCCAACGTCGTAGTCAAGCCGTTCAAGCAAGTCCTGCCCTGATCCCCCCTGCAAAAGCCTTGCACCGCTCTGTTTGCATTGAAGCAGAGCGGTGTCGCTTGCGCCGCCCTTGCTCATATTTCCCGACGCCCTGCCGATAACCTGCTCAATGTGCGAATTTATACGGTTCGGTAAAAGGGAATTCAGATGCGTTCAGGTACGTGGTGTCTGTGGGCGGTGTTGATGGCGACGGGTGTGCCGGCAAACGCCGAGACGGTTAATGAAACCGGTGCAGTTCAGCCTTTGCACCTGCCTACCCCCGCCAACCAGATTGCCGACCTGCAGTTGCGCCTCAAAGACAGCGAGCGTCAGCGCGGCGAGCTGACACAACAGTTGCAGAACGCCAACCCGGAGCGCGACACCGCGCTGTTGACGCGCTTGCGCCAAGAGAACCAAAAGCTCAAGTTGCAGCTCAAAGAAGCATTGTCGGCCGCACCTGCGCGCGTGCTGACCGAGCAACAACAATGGTTCGTCGCGGGCGGTGGCGTTGCGATGTTCGCCCTTCTCTGCGGTATATTGATCAGCGGTTGGCGTAGGCAACGTCGGCAGTGGCTAAATTGAGTGAGTCATGAGCGAGCTGTTACTAATTGATGATGATCAGGAGCTGTGCGAACTGCTGTGCAGTTGGCTGAGCCAGGAAGGTTTTCAGGTGCGCGCCTGTCACGACGGGACCAGCGCCCGTCAGGCTCTGGCCGAGGCCGCTCCGGCTGCTGTGGTGCTGGATGTGATGCTGCCTGACGGCAGCGGCCTGGAACTGCTCAAGCAATTGCGCGCCGACCATCCCGACCTGCCCGTGGTCATGCTTTCGGCACGCGGCGAGCCGCTGGACCGCATTCTGGGCCTTGAACTGGGCGCTGACGATTACCTGGCAAAACCCTGCGACCCCCGCGAACTCACCGCCCGGCTGCGCGCCGTGTTGCGCCGCAGCCACCCGGTCGCGTCGTCCACGCAACTCGAGCTGGGCGACCTGACGTTCAGCCCGATGCGCGGCGTGGTGAGTGTCGACGAGAAAGAACTGACCCTGACGGTGTCCGAGAGCCGTTTGCTCGAAGCGCTGATGCGCCAGCCCGGCGAACCGCTGGACAAGCAGGAACTGGCGCAGCTGGCACTGGGCCGCAAGCTGACCTTGTACGATCGCAGCCTGGACATGCACGTCAGCAACCTGCGCAAAAAAATCGGCCCGCACCCCGACGGCCGCCCGCGCATCGTCGCCCTGCGCAGCCGCGGGTATTATTATGCTCTTTGAGCAGCGGCAAGCTGCAAGCTGCAAGCTGCAAGTAAAAGCAAAGCGCTTCTGGCTTGCAGCTGACAACTTGTACCTACCCCCTTACACAAGCTTTACCAAGCGCTGACCGCGCTTGACCTTGATCTCCCTAAACTGGGCTCATCGGCATCGAGCCGCACTAGAGACAAGGAGATACACCATGCGCAAGACCCTGATCGCTTTGATGTTCGCCACTGCCCTGCCAACTATCGCAATGGCCGCTCCGCCAGCACCTCCCGCCGGTGCCCCTGATGCAGACGCACCCGGCATGCACATGCAGCGTGGTGACCGAGGCCCTGGTATGCACCGTGGCCCAGGCCCGCTCAAAGAGCTGGACCTGACCCGCGAACAGCGTCAGCAGATCGACCGCTTGATGCGCGAGCAGATGCATGAGCGCCGCGAGATCACTCAGAACTACCTGGAAAAAATGCCGGCTGCCGATCAAAAGGCAATGCGCGACGAGATCGAAGCCAAACGCTCCAAGACCGACAGCGAAGTTCGCGCACTGCTCAAGCCTGATCAGCAGAAGCAGTTCGACGAAATCAAAAAGAAAGAAGACGAGCGCCGCGCCGAATGGGCAGAATTCAAAGCCTGGAAAGCGGCAAAAACAGCCAAGGCACAATAACCGTCAGGCCATATGGCCCGATGAGTTGAAACCAACCCGGCATGCACACGCATGCCGGGCTTTTTTACTGAGATCGAGGGAATCCTGTGCGCTCATTGTTCTGGCGAATCCTGGCCAGCTTCTGGCTGGCCATCGCTCTGGTTGCAGGGCTGTCGGTACTGCTGGGGCATATGCTCGACCAGGATGCGTGGATCCTCAACCGCCACCCGGTGCTCAACTCGTTGCCAGAAAACTGGACACAGCGCTTCGAGGAAAACGGTGCCGACAGCGCTCAGGATTTTCTACAGGACATCAAACGGCGTAACCGCATCGATGTTCAGGTGCTCAGCGACAGCGGCGAACCGGTCATACGCGGCACCTTCCCGCCACGCGCTGCCGCGTTTGAAGCCCGTCAGCAGGAAGACGCCGACGAAAACGGCCGCAAACTGCCCTGGCGCCGGTTGGCCACCGAATACAGCAGCCCGAAGACCGGCGAAACCTACCTGTTCATCTACCGCATCCCGCACCCGGAACTTGACGCCTGGCATCGCCAGAGCCTGATGTGGCCGCTGAGTGCGCTGGGTATCGCGCTGGTGGTTCTGACCCTGTTCAGCCTGTTTGTGACACTCTCGATCACCCGCCCGCTGAGCCGTCTGCGCGGTGCCGTGCATGATCTGGGGCAGACCAGTTATCAACAGCACAGTCTCGGCCAACTGGCCAACCGCCGCGACGAATTCGGCGTGCTGGCCACCGATTTCAACCGCATGGGCGCGCGCCTGCAAAGCCTGATCGGTAGTCAGCGTCAGCTGTTGCGCGATGTGTCACACGAGTTGCGTTCGCCACTGGCCAGGCTGCGCATTGCTCTGGCACTGGCTGAACGCGCAGAACCTGCCGAGCGTGAAAAGCTTTGGCCGCGTCTGGGCCGTGAATGTGACCGACTGGAAGCGCTGATTAGCGAGATTCTGGCGTTGGCGCGTCTGGACGCAGATTTCGGCGGGCCTGAGCCAGTCGATCTGAACGAGCTGTTGCACCGACTGAAAAACGACACGCACCTGGACGGTGCCGAACAGCATATTCAGGTCGAGGTGCAGCACGATCTGCACCTGCAAGGCTGGCCGGACATGATCGAGCGGGCGCTGGACAACCTGCTGCGCAACGCCCTGCGCTTCAACCCGGCCGGGCAGCGGATAGACTTGCAAGCGATTCAGGTCGGCGATCGAGTCAGCCTGAGCGTTCGCGACCACGGCCCAGGCGTTGCCGACGAGCACCTGGCGCAATTGGGCGAACCGTTTTACCGTGCCCCCGGCCAGAGCACGCCGGGCCACGGCCTGGGGTTGGCGATTGCCAAACGCGCCGCCGAGCGGCACGGCGGCAACCTGATACTGGGCAATCATCCGGACGGCGGGTTCATTGCCACCCTTGACCTGCCAAGAGAGCCGATCAGCCCTTCATCGGTTTAGGCCTGCCAATACGTTAGCCCTGCCACTCACTGACAAACTCGCCAACGTCGACCTTCGGGGCCTCGCGCGGCGGGTTCAAGGGCGTCCCAAGGTACAGAAAGCCAATCACCTCTTCGCCCGCGGCAAGCCCGAAGCCTTGGGCAACCTGCGGCGCATAGGACAAATCCCCGGTGCGCCAGACCGCACCGACACCTAGCGCATACGCTGCCAGCAGCACGCCGTGGGCGGCGCATCCCGCGGTGATCAGTTGCTCTTTGCGGGGGACTTTGAAGTGATCCTGCAGGCAGGCAATCACCACCACGACCAGCGGCGCACGCAACGGGCCGAGACGGGCCTTTTCCAGCGCCTGCGGGGTGACTTCGTTGCCGCTCTGTTGCAGCGCTTCAACCAGCAAATCGCCCATGCGCTCGCGGGCCGATCCTTCGACGGTCAGGAAGCGGTACGGCTTGAGCTGGCCATGATCCGGCGAGCGCAGGGCTGCGCCGAACATGATTTCTCGCTGCGCAGCGTCCGGGGCCGGGTCGACCAGCCGTGGAACCGATACTCGATTGAGCAAAACCTCAAGCGCCTGCATGGGCTGTCTCCTTGAAAAAATGATCGGGCATTCTAGAGCCTGTTTACCGTCAATAACGAGTGCGGTGGACAATTCCTTACCCGGCCTGTCGAACCTTGCCGCGGATTGCGCTGGTTTACATGCCTTGAAGCGCAGGTAGAATGGCGCCTTTCCTGATACCAGCCAGAGCCATCCATGTCGTTGCCGACCTTTCGCATTATCGGTTTCATTATCGGCATCTTCCTGATCACCCTGGCTGTGGCCATGATCGTGCCGATGGCCACGCTGGTCATCTACGACCGCTTCGAAGACCTGCGCTCGTTTCTGTGGGCCAGCGCCATCACCTTTATCGCAGGCCTTGCGCTGGTGGTGCCCGGACGCCCCGACAACGTCCAGTTACGCCCTCGTGACATGTACATGCTCACGGTTTCCAGCTGGATCGTGGTGTGCATCTTCGCTGCCCTGCCCTTTCTACTGACCCAGCACATCAGCTACACCGACTCCTTCTTTGAAAGCATGTCGGGCATCACCGCCACCGGTTCGACTGTGCTCAGCCATCTGGACAGCATGTCGCCGGGTATTCTGATCTGGCGTTCGATGCTCCACTGGCTGGGCGGTATCGGTTTCATCGGTATGGCCGTGGCGATTCTGCCGTTGCTGCGCATCGGCGGCATGCGCCTGTTTCAGACCGAATCGTCGGACCGCTCGGAAAAGGTCATGCCCCGCTCGCACATGGTGGCCAAGTTCATCGTGCTGGCCTACGTCGGCTTTACCGCGCTGGGCAGCCTGGCGTTCTGGGCGGCGGGCATGAGCCTGTTCGATGCGATCAACCACGCGATGTCGGCGATTTCCACGGGCGGTTTCTCCACTTCCGACCTGTCGCTGGCCAAGTGGCCGCAGCCTGCGGTGCACTGGGTGGCGATTGTGGTGATGATTCTCGGTAGCCTGCCGTTCACGCTGTATGTCGCCACGCTGCGCGGCAACCGCAAGGCGTTGATCAAGGATGAACAGGTGCAGGGATTGATCGGCCTGTTGCTGATCACCTGGTTGGTGATGACGGTGTGGTACGCCAACACCACTGACTTGCCGTGGACCGAAGCGCTGCGCCATGTGGCGCTGAACGTGACGTCGGTGGTAACCACTACGGGTTTTGCACTGGGTGACTACAGCCTGTGGGGCAATTTCTCGCTCATGCTGTTCTTTTATCTGGGTTTTATCGGTGGCTGTTCCGGTTCGACGGCAGGCGGGGTAAAGATTTTCCGCTTTCAGGTCGCTTACATTCTGCTCAAGACCAACCTTAATCAGTTGATTCACCCACGCGCGGTGATGAAGCAGAAATACAACGGGCATCGACTGGACGACGAAATCGTTCGCTCGATTCTGACCTTTTCGTTCTTTTTCACGATCACCATCTGCCTGATTGCGTTGATGCTGTCGCTGCTCGGGCTGGACTGGATGACTGCGCTGACGGGTGCGGCCAGTACGGTTTCCGGTGTCGGGCCCGGGCTGGGCGAGGTCATTGGCCCGGCGGGTAACTTCTCCACCCTGCCGGATGCTGCCAAGTGGATTCTGTCCGGCGGTATGCTGCTAGGACGTCTGGAAATCATTACTGTGCTGGTGCTGTGTGTGCCGGCGTTCTGGCGGCATTGAGGCCGGGCAGCGCTCATCGTGATACACATGTTTTGAAGAGCCCAAAAATCGGGGCTGAAACTGCAGTATCTAGCTGGCCAGAAATGTCTGTGGGAGTGAGCTTGCTCACGAAGACGGTATTTCATACGATGCATTTTCGGCGATTATGCCGGCCTTTTCGCGGACAAGTCCGCTCCCACATTCATCCTCGATTATGATTATCGTGCCGATGCTCCGCGTCGGCATGCAGTTCTGGACGCTCTGCGTCCTCTTTGTGGCGCTTCGCGTCACGCAGCGGTTTGGCGATTTCAGTTGGATATGTTCACGGCTCAGGGCACCTTTTCGCCCCTCGGCGAGTGACTTTGAAGGATTAAAGTAACCAAAATCCCAGCTCCGTTTCCGGCCCGACTTCGTCGGGTTCCTTCGCCCTGACACTGATCCGGCGGTCGCTGCAACGGGCCATCCTTGGCCCGGTGCAGCTTGCTCGGCGTCCTGCCTCGCATCCCCCGGATCAGTGCCAGGGCTCAGCCGTCACTTACGTCGCACTTCGCGTCGTCAGTGCCATCGTGATAAAAAAGCGTTTTTTCAACTATCGTGAGACGCTCCGCGTCGCATGCAGTTCTGGACGCTCTGCGTCCTCTTTGTGGCGCTTCGCGTAATACAGCGGTTTTGCGATGTCAGTAATGTTTGTTTACGGCTCAAGGCACATTTTCGCCCCTCGGCGACTCACTTAAAAGGACCAAAGTGAGCAAAGTCCCAGCTCCGTTTCCGGCCCGACTTCGTCACACTCTGCATCGTCATGCCATCGCGGTCGAAAAGCACTTCGTTGGCAGCAACTGCGAACAAGGCTTGAGATTGTTTTGCAAGGGAGATTTCTGACGTAGAGCGTCACGAACTGCATGCCAACGCGCATTGGCACGATAGTCGTAAACATGAGCACGACTCGACTACTGCACATCAGCACGCTATTCAGCTAAATTTGTGTATAACAACAAGAACCAACACGAGGGTGTGCGCTGTGGAGACCATCAAGCGTTTCTCAAGCTTTGCCGAGTTCTATCCTTTCTACCTCGCCGAGCACAGCAGCAGTACCAGTCGGCGTCTGCATTTTGTGGGCACTTCGCTGGTTATCTTTTTGCTCGCGTTTGGCGTGGGCAGCGGTCGCTGGGGGTTGTTGTGGTTGTTGCCGGTCGCGGGGTACGGTTTTGCCTGGGCGGGGCATTTTTTCTTCGAGAAAAACCGGCCGGCCACTTTCAAGCATCCGTTTTACAGTCTGCTCGGTGACTTCGTCATGTACCGCGACATGTTGCTGGGTAAGGTCCCTTTCTGACCGAGACTCGCCGGATCACGTAACCGTTTCGCTGACCGGCTCGCGAATCCCCTGCTGAGCCGCTAGCACATGCGCGTCCGCCAGGCGGAACAGTTCGATGTTGCCGTCCAGATGCTCGATCAGTGCGGTACAGGATTCGACCCAGTCGCCGCAATTGAGGTATTCCACACCGCCCACCTGGCGGATTTCCGCATGGTGAATGTGCCCACAGACCACGCCGTCCAGCCCGCGCTTGACGCATTCGTGGGCGATGGCCTCTTCGAAATCGCTGATGAAGTTCACTGCACTTTTGACCTTGTGTTTCAAGTACGCCGACAGCGACCAGTAGCCATAGCCGTATTTGGCCCGCCAGTGGTTCAACCAGCGGTTGAGGGTCAGGGTGAATTCGTAGGCCGAGTCGCCCAGAAAGGCCAGCCAGCGGTGATAGCGGGTGATCACATCGAACTGGTCACCGTGGATGACCAGAAAGCGGCGGCCATCGGCAGTTACGTGCTCGGCTTCGTCCACCAAATGGATGTTGCCCAGAATAAGCTTCGAGTAACGACGCAGGAACTCGTCATGGTTGCCGGTGACGTAAATCACTTCGGTGCCGCGCTTGCTCATGGTCAGCAAGCGCCGAATCACGTTGGTGTGCGCTTGCGGCCAGTACATGCCACCGCGCAGTTTCCAGCCGTCGATGATGTCGCCGACCAGGTACACCTTGTCCGCCTGATAACGCTTGAGAAACGCCGACAAGTGCTCGGCCTGGCAGTCGCGCGTGCCCAGGTGAACGTCAGAAATCCACAAGGTCCGCACACGTTGTTTGCGGCTGGGTGTGGCGAGCTGAGCACTGGTCATGTGACGACCTCCGGCAGGGTTTTGAAGAGAGTGGAGCATGCCGGTTAACCGAATGTGACACGTGCATGGCGATGTTGTGACAGTCGCCCGGGTTACTGAGGATTGCTGGGCGTTTGGCGGTCGTTATGACCCAGATCACGGGCCGGATCTATCTGGTCGCGCAGCCGCTGCTTGAGCACCTTGGCCTCGGGAAAGCCGCCGTCGGCCTTGCGCTCCCACAGTTGCACGCCATCGCAGGTAATGCGGAACGCACCGCCGGTGCCCGGCTGCAAGGAAACCTTGCCCAGATCATCGCTGAACGTACTCAACAGTTCCTGGGCCAGCCAGGCCGCGCGCAGCAACCACTGACATTGGATGCAATAGGTGATGATGACTTCAGGTTTTTTGGCAGACATGGACGTCTCCTCCAGAAATTCAGACGACCATGATACGCACCGCGCGCAGGTTCAACGAGCACTGGCGACGCGACGCAGTTCGCTGAACGTCGAGTCCGGGGCCGACGCTTGCGGCGCAGTGTCAGGCTCAGCCCCCTTGACGCCCAGCAACCCCAGCAGGCGACTGCGAATCAACTGAAAACCGGCCTGCCCGCTGTCACGCTGGCGCGGCAGATCGATGCGAATGTCATCGGCGATCTTGCCATCGGCCAGCACGATAACCCGATCAGCCAGCAGGATGGCCTCATCGACATCGTGGGTCACCAGCAGCACCGCAGGGGTGTGCTTGCGCCACAGGTCGATGATCAACTGGTGCATGCGGATGCGGGTCAGGGCGTCGAGCGCCGCAAAAGGCTCGTCGAGCAGCAACAGTTTCGGCTCGCGGACCAGCCCGCGCGCCAGTGCCACGCGCTGCGCCTCGCCGCCGGACAGCGTGGCCGGGAAGGCATTCAGCCGATGCGCCAGGCCGACTTCGGTCAATGCCGCGTGCGCTCGCGCCTTGGCGTCGTTGACGCGCAGGCCGAGCGCCACGTTTTTCCAGGCACTTTTCCACGGCATCAGGCGCGGCTCCTGAAACACAGCGGCACGCGCTACCGGCACGCGCAGTTCACCGCTGTCGATACCGTCCAGCCCGGCCAGCGTGCGCAGCAACGTGGTCTTGCCGGAACCGCTGGCCCCCAGCAGCGCGACAAACTCGCCTGCTGCAATGTCCAGATCGAGCCCGTCAATGACCCGTTGCTGACCAAACTGACGAACCACATTACGCAGTTGCACCGGGGCCGGAATGGTGACGGATGGCGTGTTACGCAGATCGAAAGTCGCCATGCTCAATGCCTCACGAAGGTTGGACGCCAAGCCAGCGCATAGCGCTCCAGCGTGCGAATAATGCCGTCGATCACCAGGCCAAGAACGCTGTAGATCAGCAAGCAGATAACAATCACATCCGTGCGCATGAAGTCGCGGGCATCGCTGGCCAGAAAGCCGATGCCGGCCGTGGTGTTGATCTGTTCGACGAACACCAGCGCCAGCCACGAAATACCCAGCGAATAGCGCAGCCCGACAAAAAATGACGGCAAGGAACCTGGCAGGATGACGTGCCAGATCAGCTCGCGGCGGCTCAGGCCAAGCGTGTTGGCGGCCTCGATGAGCTTGGGATCAATGTTGCGGATACCGGCAAACAGGTTCAGGTACACCGGAAAGGTCGTACCCATCACGATCAGCGCGACTTTGGTGAACTCGCCAATCCCGAACCAGAGAATGAACAGCGGCACCAGCGCCAGGGACGGAATGGTGCGCAGCATCTGCATGGGCGAATCGAGGGCGATTTCTCCGCGTCGGGAAAGACCGGTCACCAGCGCCGCGACCACGCCAATGCTCACGCCGATACTCAGGCCCAGCAATGCACGTTGCAGCGACACCCACAAATGCACGGCCAGCTCGCCCGAGACGATCATCGACCACAGCGTGCCGCCAATCTGCGACGGCGCGGCGATCACACGGACCGGCAGCAGACCGGTTTGCGAGGCCAGCTCCCAAAGCAGCAACAGCAGCAGCGGGCTGAGCAGACGCAAGACAAACCCCGGCACCTGCCAACGCTGGCGACTGTGCTCGGTGGCGCCGGCCAGCTCAGGCTTGTTGACCACCAGAAAACCGGAGTTGGCGGGGTTGAATGTTGTTTCAGACATAAAGGCATCCTTCCTCAGTGAATCGGACAGGAACACGCCCGATGCAGTTAGGAAGACCATGCTATGTGCATAAGAACATCATGTGAAATTCCATTAAGACCTAAGCTAATCGTAAAATAGCTGATCAAGAACAGATAATATAATGCATATTTTTTATAATTAACTTAGACCAAAATCGAATTTCACAGCGTCTGCCGCTTGCCTTTATGGTGCCTCTCGACAAGGTCGAACGGACCTCAACCATTGGCAGGAGTTTTCATGAGCATCGAATTCATTGGCTACATCGCCACGCAACCCGGTTCTGAAATTCACCCGCGCAGTGGCGCGACTATCCAGCCCGACTACGTGAAGACGGTGGCCAAGGCTCATGAAGACGCAGGTTTTGACCGTGCGCTGATCGCGTACCACTCCAACAGCCCGGACAGCACGCTGGTTGCAGCACATGCCGCCAGCGTGACCAGCACGTTGAAATTCCTCGTAGCCCATCGCCCTGGGTTCATCTCCCCGACCGTGGCAGCCCGGCAGTTTGCGACGCTGGACGTGTTCAATGGCGGGCGCACGGCGGTACACATCATCACCGGCGGCGACGACAAGGAACTGCGCGCCGACGGCAGTTACATCGGCAAGGACGAACGTTACGCGCGCAGCGACGAATACCTCAGCGTGGTGCGTCAGGAGTGGACCCGCGACACGCCGTTTGATCATCAGGGCACTTACTACCAGTTCGAGGGTGCGCACTCGCAGGTCAAGTCCCCGCAGTTGCCGCATATCCCGCTGTACTTTGGCGGCTCCTCGGCAGCGGCGATTGCCGTGGCCGGCAAGCATGCCGACGTCTACGCGCTGTGGGGCGAGACGTACGAGCAAGTGCGCGACGTGGTCAAACAGGTCCGCGCCGAAGCCGCCAAACACGGACGCACCCTTCGCTTCAGCCTGTCGTTGCGGCCGATTCTGGCTGAAACCGAAGAGAAGGCCTGGGCGCGCGCTGACAGTATTCTGGAAAAAGCCAAGGCATTAGCAGACAGCAACGGCTTTGTCCGCCGCGAACCGCCGAACGAAGGCTCGCGTCGCCTGTTGGCCGCGGCTGCACAGGGTTCGCGTCTGGACAAGCGCCTGTGGACGGGCATTGCCGGCCTGCTCGGCGCGCAAGGTAATTCGACGTCGCTGGTCGGCACCCCGGAGCAGGTCGCTGAAGCGTTGCTCGATTACTACGACCTTGGGATCACCACCTTCCTGATTCGTGGCTTCGACCCGCTGGAAGATGCCATCGATTACGGCAAAAAGCTGATCCCGCTGACTCGCCAGTTGGTCGCTCAGCGTGAACAGCAGGCTCGCGAACAAGTCGCCTGATTCAACGCCCTGCGGACAGGCCAGACGTGCGATTGAAGTCTGCCTGCCCGCAATGACGTGTTCAGGCTGCGGCTGAAAGCGGTTTGAGGGAACGCGCCACCAGCGCGCCAAAAGCCTCGACCGGCGCTTGCAGGTTGCCGAGAAAGCGCGGGTAAAACAGCCACAGGTCCATTACCGGTTTGAAGTCCTTGAGCGGCAACACCACCAATTGTTCGCGGTGGGCGCTGCGCTCCAGCAACGGTCTTGGTACCAGGCCCAGCCCCATGCCATCGGCCACCAGCCCGAGTTGCAGCTCAGTGCCGAAGGTTTCCAGATTGACCTTCATGCTCAGGCCCTGATCGGTCAACGTACGCTGTAAACCTGCACGAAAACCGCAGCCATCGGGGTTGAGCACCCAGCCCTGCTCGTAACAATCTGCCAGCTTGCCGGGCTTTTTCGGCACCGAGCCTTTGGCGCAGACCACCACCAGTTCCATCTTGCCGATGGACTGACCGACGATGTTGTCCGGGAATATCTTGCCTGCCGGGAACAACGCTGCCGCCGCATCCAGCTCGCCGTTTTCAATCTTGCCGATCAGGTGGCTGCCCCAGCCGGTGCTGACCTGCGCGCGCAAGTCCGGGAACTCGCCGCGCAATTGCTTGAGCGCATCGAGCAGCACCACGTCGCCGATGGTTTGCGGCACGCCCAGCCGCAGCAGGCCGCTGGGCGGTGTGTCGCTGGCCACCAGCTCGCGCAGCGAATCCATCTCGCGCAGGATGGCAAGGCACTTCTGGTAGACCTGAATACCCATCGGCGTCGGCTTGAGCGGCTTGGTGTTGCGGTCGAACAGCTCGACCCCCAGCGCCTGCTCGAAGTTCTGCACCCGGCGCGTGATGGCCGGCTGAGTCAGATCCAGCGATTCAGCGGCGTGGCTGATCGACTGACAGCGGATGACTGCAACGAACGCATCGATATCATCAATTTTCATTCGGACCGCACATAAAAAGGAGAAGAAACATAGGCAAAAAGCATAGTCCCGGCAGGCGTTCATTCATAGCCCGCCTGGCACACCGATGCTAGATTTCGCGCCTTTCGAGCACGAAGTAAAAGACGTTTTCGTTATAACCTAATCATTAAAAAATAGCATATTAAATATCTATATTATGCTTATATCAGACCATTCCCCTGACCCTGATCTGGAATGGACATGACTCAGAACCGACACCCGGAACGACTCGGGGCCTTTATCGATGCGCTGGCCGAACTGATAGGCAGCGAGCCGCACGAAGGCGATCTGTTGCGTCGCGGCGGCAAGCTGCTGGCGCAACTGGTCAGCCATGATGACTGGCTGGCGGACGAGTTCGCCCAGCCCGACCCCGCCCGCTATCAGCAATTTCTGCTGCATGCCGACCCGCAGCAGCGCTTTTCGGTGGTCAGTTTTGTCTGGGGGCCGGGGCAACGAACGCCTATTCACGACCATCGGGTCTGGGGCCTGATCGGCATGTTGCGTGGCGCCGAGCATTCACAGGGCTATGTGCGCAATAGCCAAGGGCGCTTCGAGACCAGCGGCCCGTCGATTCGTCTGCAGCCCGGCCAGGTCGAAGCGCTGTCGCCACACAGCAACGATGTCCATCAGGTCAGCAATGCCTTTGACGATCAGGTGTCGATCAGCATCCACGTGTACGGCGCCGACATCGGCACCGTGAAACGCGCCGTCTATGACCTGGACGGCAGTGAGAAACTGTTTATTTCCGGCTATTCCAACGTCGCTGCTATCACACGTGCCCACCAGGACCTGCCAACAGGGAGTTACACCCGATGACCACACCCGCCACCCGATCTTTTGCCGACGTTCGTCAGGCGTTGCTGGACCGTCAGGAACTGGCCCTGGTAGACGTGCGTGAAGAAGCGCCGTTTGCCGAGGCTCATCCGCTGTTTGCCGTGAACATCCCGCTGTCGAAACTGGAGCTGGAGGTTTTTTCGCGGATTCCACGTCGTGATACTGCTGTCACCCTCTATGACAACGGCGAAGGTCTGGCGCACATTGCGCTGCAACGCCTGCAAGCGATCGGCTACAGCGATGTGCAACTGCTCGATGGCGGTTTGCAGGGCTGGCGTGAGGCTGGCGGCGAGCTGTTCATTGATGTGAACGTGCCGAGCAAGGCGTTTGGCGAACTGGTGGAGCATCAGCGCGCCACGCCATCGCTGGCCGCCGAAGAAGTCAAAGCCCTGCTCGACAGCAACGCCGATGTAGTGGTGCTGGATGCGCGGCGTTATGACGAATACCAGACCATGAGCATCCCCGGCGGTATCAGTGTGCCGGGCGCCGAACTGGTGTTGCGGGCGCGGGAGCTGGCACCGGACCCGAACACGCGAATCATCGTCAATTGCGCCGGTCGCACGCGCAGCATCATCGGCACCCAGTCGCTGGTTAACGCAGGCCTGCCTAATCAGATCAATGCGCTGCGCAACGGCACGATTGGCTGGCTGCTGGCCGGGCAGACACTTGATCATGGCCAGAACCGGCGTTTTGCAGCGGTCAGTGAAGACACCCGCGAAACCGCCAGTGCCGATGCGCGCAAGGTCGCTGACCGGGCCCGTGTCACACGCGCCAGCCGCGCTGACCTGCAACGCTGGCAAGCCGAGACTTCGCGCACCACTTACCTGTTCGATGTACGCAACCCTGAAGAATTTGCCAAAGGCCATCTGCCCGGTGCGCGCTCGACGCCGGGTGGGCAGCTGGTGCAGGAAACCGATCATTTCGCCAGTGTGCGCGGCGCACGGATCGCGCTGGTGGACGACGACGGCGTACGCGCCAACATGTCCGCTTCCTGGCTGGCACAACTGGGCTGGGATGTGTCGGTTGTCGATAATCTACAGGCAGCAGACTTCAGCGAACAGGGCGACTGGGACGCGTCCTTCCCGATCCCGCCGCAAGTCGAGGCGATCAGCGTCGAGACGCTTGTGTTGTGGCAGTCACAGGTCGAGGTGGCGGTGCTGGATTTCACCGCCAGCGCCAATTATGTCAAACAGCACATTCCCGGTGCCTGGTGGACCCTGCGTGCCGACCTCAAGCAGGCGCTGGGCAACCTGCCTGCCGCTGACCGCTACGTGCTGACTTGCGGCAGCAGCCGTCTGGCGCGCTTTGCGGTCGCCGACCTTGAGGCACTGACCGACACGCCGGTGTTTTTGCTCGAAGGCGGCACCGCCAGCTGGATCAAGGCCGGCTTGCCGCTGGAGCACGGCGAAAGCCGACTGGCCTCGCCACGCATCGACCGCTACCGCCGCCCTTATGAAGGCACCGATGCTCCGCGCGAAGCCATGCAAGCGTACCTGGACTGGGAGTTTGGCCTGGTGGAGCAATTGGCACGGGACGGGACACACGGGTTTTACGTGATTTGAGCGTGTGAATGACTATCGTGCCAATGCTCTGCGTTGGCATGCATTTCTGGACGCTCCGCGTCCAACTGTGAACCAGCGGTGCGACGCAGATTTGTGACGCGAAGCGTCACCCAAGGCATTTCCACGCTGGAGTGTGAGGAACGATAAGGGTCACGGCCGACCAACCGACTCAATGGAGAAACACCCTAATGCTGCCTTTTTTCAAATCCGCCCTGCCCCTTAAAGCCCTGCTGCTGGGCGCGTTGCTCAGCCTACTGGCAGGGCAGCAGGTGGTGGCTGCCGAACAGGCACCGCTGCGGGTGGCCAATCAGAAGTCGCTGCTGAAAACACTGTTGCAAGTCTCCGGTGAACTCAAGGATGTGCCTTACGAGATCCAGTTTTCCGAGTTTCCTTCCGCCGCACCACTGGGTGAGGCGCTG
Source organism: Pseudomonas sp. CFBP2511 (assembly GCF_030209255.1). NCBI lineage: Bacteria > Pseudomonadati > Pseudomonadota > Gammaproteobacteria > Pseudomonadales > Pseudomonadaceae > Pseudomonas > Pseudomonas sp. CFBP2511. The sequence continues at coordinate 397,697 of NZ_JARVSI010000028.1, forward strand.
AATGCTGGCGCGGTGGACATCGGTGCGCTGGGCGATGCACCTTATGTGTTCGCGCTCGGCGCCGGTGCGCCACTGAAAGTGGTCAGCATCACCCACGCTCAGGGCCGCTTCACCACGGCGGTGCTGGTGCCCAAAGATTCGCCGATCAAGACCGTGGCCGATCTCAAGGGCAAACGTATCGTCACCGGGCGCGGCTCCATCGGCCATTACCTGGCGATTCGCGCCCTGCACCAAGCAGGTCTGAAAACCAGCGACGTGACCTTCATCAATATGCTGCCCAGCGAATCACGCCTGCTGCTGGACAGCGGCGACGCCGATGCCTGGGCAACCTGGGACCCTTACACCACGATTTCCATCACACAGAGCGACGCACGCGTACTGGTCAGTGGCAGCGAACTGCTGAGCAATCACCTGTACCTGGCGGCGACCAGCAAAGCCATCGAAAGCAAACGCGCCCAGCTGGACGATTTTGTGGCCAGGGTCGAGCGCGCCTTCAATTGGTCCAACGCCCATCCGGAAGAATACGCAGCCGCTCAAGCGAAGGTCACCGGCCTGCCGCTGGCGGTGCATCTGGCAGTGGCCAACGCGACGAAGATGCAGCGCACGCCGATTGACGATCAGATCATCCAGGGCCTGCAAAACACCGCTGACACCTATCTGGCTGAGGGCATCCTGACCAGAAAAATCGATGTTTCAACAGGCTTCGACAAGCGCTTCAACGCTTCGCGCGCAGAGATTGCTCAGGCCGCCGCTCGATAACCGCTGCATAACCGCTGCGAAAAGGACCCCGCATGACACTTTCAACCCTGCGCCCTACCCCGCGCCAGCAGTATGAATCGCCCGAGTCAGCCGAGGATTTCACCCAGCGGCTGGCCGACCTGACCCGCACGCTGGCCGAAACAGCCGAGCAGTACGACATCAGCGCGCAGTTCCCTCACGCCAACTTCCGCTTGCTGCACAGCCACGGACTGCTCGGCCTGACCGTGCCTGCCGAACTGGGCGGCGGCGCTGCCGACCTGTCGCGGGCGCAGCAGGTCATCAGCGCAGTGGCCAGAGGCGAGCCTTCGACAGCGCTGATTCTGGTCATGCAGTACCTGCAGCATTCCAGGCTGCAGGACAACCGCAACTGGCCGAGCCACCTGCGCGAACAGGTGGCCAAAGAGGCCGTGCACGAGGGCGCGCTGATCAACGCGCTGCGTGTCGAACCCGACCTGGGCACACCTGCGCGTGGCGGCTTGCCGGGCACCATCGCCCGGCGCAGCGCCGAAGGCTGGCGCATCAGCGGCAGCAAGATCTACTCCACCGGCAGCCATGGCCTGACCTGGTTCGCCGTGTGGGCGCGCAGCGATGACGAGGACCCGCTGGTCGGCAGTTGGCTGGTGCACAAGGACACGCGCGGGATCAGCATCGTCGAGGACTGGGACCATCTGGGCATGCGCGCCACCTGCAGCCACGAGGTCAGGTTCGACAACGTGCGAGTGCCGCTCGAACACGCGGTCAGCGTCAGTCCGTGGAGCGCCCCGCAATCCGAGCTTGATGGTGCCGGCATGCTGTGGATGTCGGTGCTGCTGTCGTCGGTCTACGATGGCATCGCTCAATCTGCCCGCGACTGGCTGGTGCACTGGCTGGAACAGCGCACGCCTTCCAACCTGGGCGCCGCGCTGTCGACCCTGCCGCGCTTTCAGGAAACAGTCGGGCAGATCGACACACTGCTGTTCGCCAACCGCAGCCTGCTGGAGTCCGCCGCCCAAGGGCACACACCCGCACAGCATGCCGCGCAGATCAAATACCTGGTGACCGGCAATGCCATCCGCGCAGTGGAGCTGGCCATTGAGGCCTCGGGCAATCCCGGGCTTTCACGCACTAACCCGCTGCAGCGTCATTACCGCAACGTGCTATGCGGCCGGGTGCATACGCCGCAGAACGACGCCGTGTTGATGGGCGTGGGCAAAGCGGTATTTGCGGCACGCAAGCAGAGCCAGTAAGCCGCTTTCAGAGCAATGGCGGCGGCTCGAACGCCGTCACCGGCGGCACCGCCTGATCCCATTTGACGATTTCTACTGAAGCGGTCTGCGCAGCACAGCCTTGCGACAGGCTGGAGGCGCCGACATCCAGCGTAATCACATTGGGATTGCCGTGCTTTTCCAGGCTGCCAGGCTCGCCATGCACCAGTGGATCGAACCAGGCACCGGTGGCGATCTGCACCACGCCGGGTCGGATACCGTCCGACACGATGACGCCCGCCAGAAACGCCCCTCGCTCGTTGAACACCTTGACCACGTCGCCATCGACCACCCCGCGCAGCTGCGCATCCAGGGGGTTGAGGGTCAGCGGCTCACGGGCCTGTATTTTCGAGGCTCGGCTGTAGCTGCCGTGGTCGTACTGGCTGTGCAGACGGGTTTTGGGCTGATTGGAGAGCAGATGCAGCGCATGGGTCGGCGCGGGTTTGTCCAGCCACACCGGGTGGCCGGGGCAGTCGGCATAGCCAAACCCGGCGATGCGCTCGGAGAAAATCTCGATGCGCCCGGACGGCGTTGGCAACGGGTGCGTATCGGGGTCGTCGCGAAAGGGTTTGAGCAGTACGTTATCGGTGGGCGGATAGTCGATTTCCAGCAAACCGTCACGCCAGAACTGCGCGAAGTCCGGCAGAGCAATTTCGAAAGTTTCAGCGCGCTCACGGGATTCGTCGTAAATGAATTGCAGCCAGGCTTGGGCATCGCGACCTTCGGTGAACGCCTGTTCGACGCCAAGCCGTTCAGCCAGCCCGGCCAGAATCGAATAATCATCGCGGGACTCGCCCACCGGCTCGATGGCCTGTTGCATGGCGATCATGAAGCGGTCAGACGCCGAACTGCCGATGTCATTGCGCTCCAGTGCCGTGGTCGCGGGCAGCACGATATCCGAATAACGCGCCTGAGCGGTCCAGAACTGTTCGTGAACGATGATGGTTTGCGGTCGCTTCCAGGCCTCCAGCAGTCGGTTGAGGTCCTGATGGTGGTGAAAGATGTTGCCGCCCGCCCAGTACACCAGCCGGATGTCCGGGTAAGTCTGCTGCTGGCCGTTGTAATCGAACGACGTGCCGGGGTTGAGCAACATGTCGGTCACCCGTGCCACCGGAATAAATGCCTTGATCGGGTTACTGCCCTGGGAAAAGCGCGGCCCGGAAAACGCCTTGCGGCCGCTGCCGGTGTTGTTCATACAGCCATAACCCAGGCCGAATCCACCACCGGGCAAGCCGATCTCCCCCAGCAATGCCGCGAGGGTAACGGTCATCCAGAACGGTTGCTCCCCATGAATGGAGCGCTGCAGTGAATAGGCGACATTGATCATGGTGCGCTTGCTGGCCATACGCCGCGCCAGTTCGACAATCTGCTCTGCCGGAATATCGGTCAGCGCCGCCGCCCAGCGCGGGTCTTTCGGCTGGCCGTCGGTGTAGCCCAGCAGGTAGTCGCGAAAACGCTCATAACCCACGGTGTAGCGCTGGACGAAATCTTCGTTGTGCAGACCTTCGCTGATCAGCACCCAGCAAAGCGCCATCATCAATGCGGTGTCGCTGCCGGGACGTACCGCCAACCACTGGTTGTGCGTCGGACCTGCCAGATCATCACGCAGCGGGCTGACGTTGACGAACTGCACCCCGGCATCGGACATGCGCTGCAACGCATCGACCAACAGGTGGTCGCTGGCACCGCCGGGACTGGTTTGCGCATTCTTGGCGGGCAACCCGCCAAAGGCGACGAACAGCTCACAGTGCTCGGCAAGGTTGTTCCAGGACGTATGCGCCGCCAGCAGCCAGTCCATGTTGCCGACAATGTGCGGCATCAGCACCCGCCCGGCGCCCAGGCTGTAGCTGTCGGTGCTGGACACATAGCCGCCGATGCAGTTGAGGAAGCGGTGCAACTGGCTTTGCGCATGATGAAAGCGCCCCGCGCTGCCCCAGCCGTAGCTGCCGCCAAAAATCGCCTGATTGCCGTACTCGCGTCTGACGCGCTGCAACTCCTTGGCAACCAGGTCCAGCGCCACCGCCCATGACACCTCGACGAAGGGCTCCTGCCCGCGCAGTTGCGGACACCCGCCGTTTTTTTCAAGAAAGCTGCGGCGCACCGCCGGGCGCATGACGCGCGTCGGCGAGGTAATGGCCTGGGCTACCGAATCGCCAATCGGCGAAGGGTGCGTGTCCCATTCCGCTGGCAGCAAGGCCGTCAGCTTGCCGCCCTCAACCTGCGGACGATAAGCGCCCCAGTGCAATGACGTGAAACTCATGGTGCGGGCTCCCGGATGAGACGGTCGATCAGCGGGCAACCTGCGTCTGGCTGCCCAGCGCCGCATTGAACGACTCGTCGAACACGCTGGCAGCAGGATAGCGCTTGGTCAGCCCGGCGTTGTTGAAAAAGTCGATGGTCTGCTGCGCACCGGCCACCACTTGCGGGGTAATCGGCGCCACCACGACCTGCGCGCGGGAAAACCAGCGGCGTGCGACCTGCGCATCGGCTTTGGTCAGCGCGGCCCAGGCATTGGCGTAGCGTTCATTGTGCTGCGGGTCACTGACCGACCAGGCGCGGGCAGCCTGCAGGCGTTGCAGGAAGTCGCTGATCTGCGCACGTTTGTCCTTGATGGCCTGATCGTTGGCAACAATGAAGCTCTGCGCGGGGATCAGCCCTTCGGCGGTGGCGATGATGCGTGCGCCCTGGCGCTCTTGTTGAGTGACGTAGGGTTCCCAGGTTGCAATCGCGTCCACCGAGCCGCCGTCCAGTGCGTGGGAGGAATCCAGTGCACTGAGGTAACGATAATCAACGGCGCCGCGGGCGACCCCGGCCTTGTCCAGTGCGGTGAGCATCAATTGCTGGCTGAACGAGCCTTTCCAGATAGCGACTTTCTTGCCCGCCAGATCGGCAACCGTGTGGATCGGCGAATCCTTGCGCACCACAATCGCAACGCCGTCGAGGTTCTGCCGCGACACGCCGATCACCTTGATCGGCGCCCCCAGCGCCCCCATGAACAGCGCAGGCGAATCGCCCAGCAATCCGATGTCCAGGCTACCGACGTTCAACGCCTCAGCGACCGGGGAGCCTGCGGTGAACTGCTTCCACTCAAGCTCGTAAGGCAAATGTATGGTCAGCCCACCTCCTGCAATCGCAGTTCGATGAGCGGTAAAG